>JBOHIU010000150.1:0-14397 GCA_050725855.1 Xanthobacteraceae bacterium
CTTCCCGCTTCTCGAACGCGGCGTCGATGATATTTTCAAGTTCGGCGGCTGACATGACACCATTCCCTGCTGGCGCGGTTTGTCGGGGCGGACGGCGGCGATGTCAAGCAATGGTGGCCACGCTTGAGTCACCGGGTCCGGCGTGAAGGGACCGGCCCGATGATAGGCTCGGCGAAGGCCGAAAATGGCCACGCCCGCCGATCAATCAACACCCGATATCGCTTCGCTCAAACCCGGACCGCAGATACGTTGCAAAAACCCCGCGAGATCGTCGGTGACGTAATTGACATGCGGCTCGTCGCGGCCGGCAAGCTCCCACTCCTCGCGCAGCACCACGCCGGCGCCTTCGGGCACCACCAGCACCGTGATCATGCCGAGCGCGTGCGGTACTTCGAGATTGCGGGCGAGATCCTCGAACAGCGCCGCGCGTTGGGGGGCGACATTGTGGCGTTTGAGAAAGCGTTCATAGACCTGCGGCCGCGGCTTCGGTTCAAGCTCGGCCGCCTTGATGTCAAAAATGTCCTCGAAATGCTGATCGATTTCGAGCCGCCGCATCACCGCCTCGGCGTGATGACGGGTGCCGTTGGTGAGGATGAGCTTGCGCCCCGGCAGCCCGGCGATGGCGGCGGCAAGCGCCGGATTCGGTGTCAACGGCGAGCGGTCGATCTGGTGCACGATGTCCAGAAACTCGTCCGGATCGAGGCCGTGCTCCTCCATCAGGCCGCGCAGCGTCGTGCCGTAACGCCGGTAATAGTCCTTCTGCAGGCGGAACGCCTCGTCATGACTGATATGAAGAAAGTCGACGATGTAATCGCGAATGCGGGCGTCGACCTGCTGCCACAGATTGAGATGATGCGGATAAAGCGTGTTGTCGAGGTCGAATACCCACGTCTCGATTGCATCGAAGCCGCGCGGCGCGGAGCGCCTGGTTCCGGGTGACTCGTTATCGCCATTTTGCACAGCGAGGAAGCTTTTAGGCCTTATCGAATCGGATGCAATGGCAATGCCGGCCGGGGAGATCAGTGAATGCGCAAAAAATTGCGGAAAACGCTGCCATTTGTCATCGCGATTTTTCTCGGCACCATGGCCGCCGCGCTGGTCGGCGGCATCGCACTTCTCGCGGCGCATTCCTAGTGTCCCGATTCCGAAGTTCGCATCATTGTGTAAGGCCTTGAACTCCACCCGCGCGCCTTGGCCGAACAGGGTGCGCTCATAGCGCGGGTCGAGGCCGGGAATCTTTTCGCCATCGCCCATCCGCGCGCAGTCGTTGAGAAGGTCGCCGAACAGGGTGAACAACCCGCCGCCGATCTTCAGTCCCTTAATCTTGATAATCGGCCCGCGCTCGCCGCATGGCGCGCAGACATTGCTGCGCTCGGCGACGGCCGCGCCGTCGACGCCCCCATTCGACCCGGCCGTTCATCCGATCGTAGTATTTGTCGCCCGGCCATTCGCCCGGCGCCGCGAAGTCGGCGTAGATCGTCGCGTCCGCGTCTGTTGCTCCGCTGGCCATGGCTGCCCCTGTGACGGGGCAACTTAACCGGGATTGCGCGCCGCCGAAACGGCATGCGCCTTACGGATTATCGAGGCGGGACAAGGAGGTGGCGGCCGGCACGCGCATAGACGTCGCGCCTCGCGTTGCCATCGAGGCGATACGCAACGAGCCACATCGCGATGAAGCCCAGCACGTTGACGGCGATCTGATTTGGTAACGTCGGTCCGTAGGTGTCAAACAAGAGGCGACCCAAAAGCGAGGCCAGACACCCGATGGAGAAGACCTCCAGCGAGTGCCGCCCCAACAGATCGAACAGCTGAAAGACCCGCTGGCCGGCCCAGCACCTGAAGTTCGCCGAACTGAACAACAGGTACGCCAACACCAGGATATCGCCCAGGCGGAACGGGGACAGATTTGCTTTGCTGGGTGTCGCCATGGTGATCGGCCTCAGGTCCGGAAGATGCCAGGTCGTCCAGGGAAAATTTTCGACCAGCGCAAAAATCAAATACGCGACCGAAAGCCACACGACCGGCTTCAGGCGCGGCATCAGCGTCTGGCCAGCCATCAATCGCATGCCGGCGGCGGCGCCAGTCGCGAAAAGAAATTGCCAGGCGAAAGGGTTGAAGGGCCAATACCCGCCATAGGCCCAGTTTGGGACGTTGAGCCATGGAACCCAACTCGCGATGATCCAAATTGCGGCGGACGCTGAGAGCGTGAGCCAAGCGCTTGTTCTCAGGCCGGCATAGATCAGCGGAAAAATGCCCAGCAGCACGAGATAAAGAGGCAGTATATCGAAATAGGCCGGCACTGCGTGCAATGCGAGGCTGTGCAGGATGCCGGACGCGGGATTGTCCAGAAACGGCCGCATCAGCTTCGACGCAAAATGAAAGTAGTAGCTCCACAGGAAAGCCATACCCAAGCTCGCCAGCACCAATCCGATCTGGAAAGCGTAAAGCCTGATCCAACGCCTCAGCACCCGATTGAATCCCACCGCAGCTCCGTTCTGGTCGAAGGCTTTTCCATAGGCCAGCATCGACGACATGCCGGAGATGAGCACGAACAATTCGGCGGCGTCGCAGAAACTGAAATTCTGCATCGTGCCCCGTCCAAGCACGTCTCCGGGAACGTGATCGACGAAGATCATAAGCAGCGCCATGCCCCGTAGCACGTCGAGGCGAGGATCGCGTTTGCTACGGCTGACTGATGTCATCCTTAACGAGCATTCATGTTTGCGTGGGTGGCGTGTCCGCTTGGGCTAAAGCAAGCCGGCACCGCTGGTTCCGGGAACTGCTAATCATCTGCGTCGGAGCGCTGGGGAAATTTTGCGCGTCGGTTCCCGGAACGCGACCGCGTGTTCGCTGTTGCCGGACAGACGGACGCGATCCGCAGGCACGGTCTTGGATTACTGATCGGTTTCTGCGCCGTCGCAGGCAGGCCGGAAAGCAGACTTCAGATCATGAGATGTCAGATCATGAGATGAATGGCATGACAGGCGCTCCCCGCCGCCACTGGCTCGGCGACAAAGGCCGGCGCATGGCGCTCGATCTCCATAACCTCGATCTTCACGAACTTGAGTCGGGACGGCGCATCGCCGTTGTCGCGCACGGGCGCAACGGCGCGCCGGACCAGCTTCAGATGATCCCGATCATCGCCGCGTGTCGTAGTATCGGGCTTGGCGTGGTCGCACCGCATTGTCGAAATTCGAATGCCAACTGCAGCGACGGGACCTCACAGACCTTCACCATGGAGGGCGCCGTTGCCGATCTCCGCGAGGTGTTGGATTGGGTCGGAACGGAGGGATTTGCGCCGCCCACTCTCGTGGCGGGCCACAGCATGGGAGGCTACGCGGCGTTGCGTTTGGCGGCGGAAAGGTCAGAAGTGGGTGCCGTGCTTGCGGTCTCGCCTGTCACGTCCGGCACGCGTCTCCTCGCCGCCCATCGGGCGCATGGCAGCCTCGATATGCTTGATCGCGAGGTGCCCGAGGCGCGCGCGGAATGGCCGCTGCATGACATCTCAGGGCTCGCGGCCAAAATCACCCAACCGGCTGCGCTCCTAGTCGGCTCGCTTGATCACCTCACCCAGGTGCCCGACGTGGCGGCGCTTCGCGCCCAACTGCCCAACGTTGTCTTCTGGCGCGTGCTCGAGGATGAACCGCATTGCCCGGTGGGGACCGCCTACCCGGTGGAGCTTTCCGCGGCGATGAAATGCCTCGGGTTGAGACAGCAACCATCCTGATGCGCCTGCCGTCGTCGACCCCGGTCCTGCTACGACATCGAACCGAGGCTGGTGTCTTTCGTGAGACAGCCAAGATACACCACGACCAGACGTTACCTTGAACCTTGACCTTGGCCGCTACCGAGTCCCGGTCGTCAACTCGCCTCGCGCCAAGCCGTCGCCGGAATCAAGCCTTGCAGCGCACCGTCGTGCAGACGCACCGGATCGCGTTCGCCTTCCATGGCGAGGCGGAGCATCGAGCGCGCCAGTTCATCCGGCTTGATCGACGTGTTGCCGATCGACTTGAGCGTCAGCCACGCCTCATCGAACGCGGTCTCCAGGACGACCAGCGTCTGCGGATCGAAGGCATTGGCGTGGAAGGCACGCATGGTCGCTCTCAGCGGATTGCGGACTTTGCGATGCCCGATGCGGGCATGCCCGGTTTAGGGAGCTTCGTGCCAGTGAGTTCCGCTTCGGACACGGACGATTGGACCGAGTCTTTGCGCAAACTTGGCCGAGTTTGTGACGGGCCTCTCAGGAAAATTTGATCGGCGCGCGGCGGCCCCACGGCGATTTCGTCGATCAGCTTCTTCAGGATGGCGTCGGCGAAACTGTCATAATTCGCCACCGGGATCATGAACGCGCCCGGACCGCCGATGACATTGTCGCGGTAGTAATGATCGAGACCGGGCTCCACCGTCAGGATCGGCAGGCCGTTGATGCCAATGCCATCGGCCACCGCTTCGTCGCGCGCCGCCGTCGCCGGCCGGCCACTGTTGTTGGAACCGTCTCCGGACACGTCGATAATGCGCCGCGCGCCCTTGTAGCGGCTTTGCGCAAAAAGCACTCGTGCATAATCGATCGCGCCGCTGATCGAGGTGCCGCCGCGGAACAGCCGGCGCGGGGCCGCTGCGATCGTATCAGCGAAGGCGTCGGCGCTGGCCTCGTCCTTGATCAGCGTCCAATCGGCCACGACGACATGCAGAAGCGGGCCGGTCCACTGGAACATGGTGACGGCGATCGACTGCGTTCCGAGCGAGCGGATCGCATTCAAGACTTGCAGATTGCGAAACGCCGCCGCGTAACCGCGCTTCTGCAGTTCGAAGCGGTCATTGCTGACGCTATAGGAGCAATCGACCGCAAGCACCAGCGCGATCGAGACACCGGTCGGCGCAAGACCGCCGGGTAGTGTTTGGTTCTGCGCCAGTACCGGCGCGGCGAAGACCGTAACGGCGAGAACCGCGCACAGCGCGAACAGCCAAGCGGACCTCGCCAGACGGCCTCGCATTGCCGCGTGCTCGTCATGCACGCAGTCGCGGCAGGAGCCGTTCGGCATTGGCGCTCGCGATTGCATTGAGATCCGAGGACGGCAACCCAAGCTTCCGCAGGTTATTGATCTGATCGAGCGGAAAGTATGGATAGTCGGTGCCGTAGCTCACCTGCGAGGCCGCAACTAGCTTCAGCAGCGCCGCCATCGCGGCCGGATGCGTGGCGTTGGCGGTGTCGTAATAGAGCCGGCGGAATTCGGCCTCGATGCCGTCGGGCGCAAATCCGCCCGGTGCACGCGCCTTCTTGTCGTAGAATGCCTCGATGCGGCCGGCGAGAAACGGGATCGTGCCGCCGCCGTGCGAGAACAGCCATTTGATGTCGCGCAGCCGCGCGAACGTGCCGGACAGGAGCAGGCTGACGACCGTGCGCGTGGTGTCGTGCGGCACCTCGATGACGGCGGGAAATGTGCCGTCCTTGATGTTTGTACAGCACGTTGCCACCAGCGGATGGACGAAGATCACGGCCTTGCGGCGGTTCAACTCCTCCAGGATCGGCTGGTACTTGGCATCGCCCAGCCAAGTGTCACCGTAATTGCTCTGCAGGTTGATGCCGTCGGCGTGAAGGGTATCGAAGGCATATTCGATCTCCTTGAAGGTGGCGTCGATGTCGAGCATCGACAGCGGCGCGAACAGGCCGTAGCGGCCGGGCCGGTCGCGCACCATCTCGGCGGCGAAATCGCCGCACAGTCGCACCCAATCGTGAGCCTTGGCGGCGCCTTGGTCGAACCACGTCCCCGGCGTCGACGCCAGCGACAGCACGGCCGTGGTGATCCCGTACTTGTCCATCGCCGCGATGTCCTGCTCGCGTGTCCACGAATCCTGCACGCCGTGCCGCATCCTGTGTTGGTCTTCCCAGCCGATCTGCGCCTTCTGGTAGGCCGGCGGATAATAATGGTGATGGGTGTCGATCAGCTTGGCGGGAGCAGCCTGTGCTCCCTCGCGACGGCCCGGCAGCGCCGCGGCGGCGGCAAAGGCGGCGGCGCCGGCGAAAAACTGCCGACGCGATGGTCCGCAACAGGCGCAGCCGAAGAACCGGCGTTTTGCGGGACGCGCCGCGGCGGCGGTCTGTGATTGCTGCCCACTCTGCTCCTCGACCATGTTTTCCTCCTGGCTTGCACGCTCATTATTATACGTCCAGCGGGTACCGTCAGCGCCAGAGTTGAAACGCCATCAGGGCGCCGATCATGATCGCGCCGCCGACCGCCTGGACCGGCGTGATGATTTCGCCGAGCAGCGGGATGCTGAGCAGGCTCGCCAGCAGCGGCTCCAGGTTCATGATCATCGCCGTGCGGAACGGCCCGATGCGGCTCGTTGAGACGTACAGCATCAATATCCCGCTCGCAGTGCTGACGCTGACGATGAGAACCGCGGACCATCCGAGCGCGGTCAGCGGCGGGTGCCAATCGGTGGTGACGAGCGCCGCCAGCGCGAAGACGACGGTCGAGGAAACGAGCGAATTCCACGTCGTCAATCGCGGGTCGGCGTGCTGCAGTTCGGTGCGGGCGAGCAGGAGAAACACCGCGCGCGACAAGGCGGCGCCGAGCGCGAACGCGATTCCGATCGCGGAGAGGTGCTGCGGATAGGCGCCGATCATCAGCGCCAGGCCGAAAAACGCAACCAGCGCGGCCACTCCGGCCTGCCACGACAGCCGTTCCACGCCGAACACCCAGCCGCCGATGCCGGTCAGCAGCGGATATATGAAATACGTCAGCACCGCGATCGGCACGGTGATGAGCGCGATGGCCTCGAACAGGCCATAGACGACGGCCGCGAACAGAAGCCCAAGCGCCAGGCCGATCAGACGCGTGCGCGCGGTATCCGGCCGCAGCGGCGGACCGATGCGCAAAAAGACAAAAAGAATGCCGAGGCCGATGACGCCGCGGATCAGCGCCAGGGTGAGCACATCGCCGCCGGCGGCGAAGACCAGCTTGGCCAGCGTATCGGAGCATGCGAACGAGGTCGCCGCGACCACGCCCGGTCCAAGCGCGAAACGCCGCTGCTGCGTCTTCGGCGATGCCATGTCCGTTCAGGCGTGGATCAGCGTGCCGGCGCCAAGCTCGGTGAACAATTCGAGCAGCACGGCGTGCGGCACCTTGCCGTCAACGATGACCACGCCTTCGACGCCGCGATCCAGCGCGTCGATGCAGGTCTCGACCTTGGGGATCATCCCGCCGGAAATCGTGCCGTCGGCGATCAGACGGCGCGCGTCGTCGACCGACAATTCCTTGATCAGCGTTTTCGACTTGTCGAGCACGCCGGGAACATCGGTGAGCAACAGGAAACGCTTGGCCTTCAGCGCGCCGGCGATGGCGCCCGCGAAAGTGTCGGCATTGACGTTGAAGGTGCCGCCATTCGGCGCCGCGGCGACCGGCGCCAGCACCGGAATGAGATCGCGGCCGAGAATCTGCGTCAGCACGCCAATATCGACCTTGTCCGGCTCCCCGACAAAGCCGAGATCGACGATTTTCTCGAGGTGCGAATCCGGATCGACGATCGTGCGCGTCAGTTTCCTGGCGACCACCATATTGCCGTCCTTGCCGCACAGGCCGACCGCCTTGCCGCCGGCTTCGTTGATGTAGCCGACCATCTGCTTATTGATGGAGCCGGCCAGCACCATCTCGACGACTTCCAGCGTCTTGGCGTCGGTGATGCGCAGCCCCGCCGTGAACTGCGATTGCACGCCGACGCGCTTGAGCATGGCCTCGATCTGCGGGCCGCCGCCGTGCACCACGACCGGATTGATCGCCGTCTGCTCGAGCAGCACGACGTCGCGCGCGAACTCGCGCGCCAGCTGCTCCTCGCCCATGGCGTGGCCGCCGTATTTGATGACCACGACGGCCTCGTCGTAGCGCTGCATGTAAGGCAGGGCCTCCGCCAGGATGCGGGCCTGCTGGTGGGGCGTCACCTCCATCGGGAACTCCTTGACCGGGTGGTATTTAGCGGCCGGGCGGCGCCAAGGAAAGAGCCGATTGCCGACATTGCCGCGGGAACACGCGGACCTGCGGAACGTTGTTTGCTCAGAAGGCGCGCACGGCAAATACGGCGTGCGATGGCGGTCTGGAACTCACGCGGGCGTGATCGCCCGAAACCAGGGCTCCTCTCCCAAATCTCTCCGCGCAACCGCCGCGATCCTTCCTCAAGGGTCCCATTAAGGAGGTTCCTCATGTCAATGTCGTCATATTCCTCGTCTTCCTCGTCCGGTGCATCGACCGAGGCCGTCGGTTACGGCGGCTTTGTCGATGCGCTCGGCGGCATCGCCACGATCGTATTGTGCATTATCGGTCTTTCCGGCGTGCGATCGTTGGATCTGTTGTCGATTGCCACCATCGTGTTCGGCGCCGCGCTTCTGATCCAGGGCGGTGCGATGTTGAGCGAGTTCGCCGTGACCGAAGCGACCCCGCGGTCGAACGCCGTGTCGGCGGGCGGCGGCATGGGCGCACTGTTCGGCGTGGGCGTTGCAGGGATCATCCTGGGCGTGCTGGCTCTGCTCGGCGTCCAATCGACGATCCTCGACTCGGTCGCGCTAATCGCGTTCGGCGGCGCATTGATCGTCAGTTCGTCGGCGGTATGGCAACTCCTGACGTCACGCTCGATGGCGAGCCGCTTCGAAGGCAGCAGTTCGATGCTGCGCGTAGTCGCTACCGAGGTGGCGACCGGCTCGTCGAGCATGCAGGGCATGGCCGGCTTGGCCGTGATCGTGCTTGGCATTCTCGGAGTGTCCGGCATCCACAGTTCGGGCATGACATTGATCGGCCTGATCGTGGCCGGCGCCGCCGTCGTTCTGACCGGCAGCACGCTGAGCGGGACGATGATTGGCTTCATGCGGTCCAGCGCCGTCACACCTCCGCCGACCTCGCGGATCGGCTAACAACGAAAGCCCAGACCATCACGGTCTGAAGCTTAAGACGACAAGCTCGGGTACGCTGCGGTACGCCGCAGCGGCCCGGGTTTTTGTTTGCTGTTTTTTGTTTCTCCCGCGCCGGTCAGCGCAGATCGCGCTGGCGAAGCAGAACCGCTATGGCGGCGCGCAGTTCGGCAATGCCGCTGCCGGTCTCCGACGAGGTTGCGAGCAGGCTCGGAAAGGCTGCCGGACGCCGCCGCAGCTCCGCCTCGACCGATTTCAAGCGATCCGCCATTTCTGGTGCTTTGAGCCGATCGCCTTTCGTGAGCACGATCTGGTAGCTCACCGCCGCCTCGTCGAGGCTGTCCAGAATACCCGCATCCGCCGCCATGAGCCCATGACGGGCATCGACCAGGACATAAACGCGGGCGAGGTTGGCGCGGCCGCGCAAGTAGTCGTGGATGAGCCGCGTCCACGACGTGATCTTGGTCTTGGCCGCCGCCGCGTAGCCGTAGCCCGGCATATCGACCAGGACGAGACCGCCCGCGGCGGGCGCCGGCGAAGCAAAGAAGACAAGCTCCTGGGTACGGCCCGGCGTATTCGACGTGCGGGCCAGAGCATGCCGCCCAGTGAGCGCGTTGATGAGGCTCGACTTGCCGACGTTGGAGCGGCCCGCGAAGGCGATTTCCAGTCCCGCCATGGCGGGCAGCGACGCCAGCGAGCCGGCCGCCGACAGAAAGGTCCACTCGGCCGCGAACATCCGGCGGCCGGTCTCGATTTCGGCGGCGGAGAACGGCGCGGCGAGCGCGGGCGCTTCGTTCATCGCGGCCACGCCCGATCCGGAAGCGAATGCCCGACGCGGAACCAACCTAAGCCTGCGCTGTTTTCCCAGGACTCGACTGCGCCCTTGCGGGGCCGCAGCCAATGGCGGTTTCGGCACCGCCCGATGCGCCCTGGCTCTGCGCGGGAGGTTTCCATGACCGAGTGGTCCAGCCTACGGCTCTGCGACATCGTCAATCTATCGCTCAGCATTGTGCTGTTTTTCTCGCCCTGGCTGTTCGATCTGTCCACCGGCGCGCCGTGGCAGACCGCATCGATCGTCGGAATCATCATCGCGGTGCTGTCGATTGCTGCGCTGGCCGCCTTCGCGCTGTGGGAGGAATGGTTGAACCTGATCGCAGGGCTGGCGCTCATCGTAGCGCCCTGGCTGCTCGGCTTCCAGGACAGTCAGGCGATGACGATCGACGTCGTGATCGGAATCGTCGTGGCCGCGATGGCTGCGTTCGAAGCCTGCTGGCTGCGGGTGCAAAGCAGAAGTCACCGTCCCTCCGCCACCGTTTAGGAGCTCGGTTAGCACCTCATAGGACCCGACGCGAAAAGCGAAAGCCTGGAACGCGGGTTCCAGGCCTTCCAGATCGAGCTGCTTCGTCGCGCCGGCCTCGCCTGCCGGCCCCAATACAGTTCAGGCCGCCTCGTCGGCCCAGTCGTTCCAGTGGGTGGCAACCGGCGCATAAGCCGGATTTTTCGTGGTCCCCTGATAACGGACGGCGGCGGCCACCGCCGAAATGCCGATCTGCCCGTAGCATCGATCGAGCGCGGTTTCGGAAACCTTGGTTGAGTTGGAATTTTTGGCTGAGCTGTCAGTCTTTTGAGCGGCCTTTTTGGCCGGCGTGGCAGTCGCATCGTTCATTCTAAAACCCCGTCCCGTTTGTTTGTAAGCGACGATCGGACCATGACCATCACAGTGCGGCGGAAATGGGCGGCAAATCGTCCGCTGCCGTGACATTTCCGAAGTGGGGCGGAGCAATGGGGCCCGTGCGGTAAACGCTTCGTTACCGCGCGTTATCAACAGTCGCTTAAGAGCCGCCGCGGGAGCGGCCGGGACGTGGAAAACTCGGCGCCCGTTGAAGATTCTCTGGCAAAATCCACAGGAAATCAGGATCGATGCGACATTCCTGCAACACGTGTGCAGACTCGTCGCCGAGAGACCTCGTCAGACTGGTATAAACGCGGCGTTTTCGCTATGAAACTTCCAGGAATCGGGGGCACTCCAAAACAGGCCGACCTGCCGGACCGGGTGAGTCTATGAAAATTCGCGCATTTGCCTTCGTCGTCTTGGGCCTGATCGGCCTGATGCTTGGCGGCTGCATGACGGATACGCTGGAACCGGCGACCGAGGCTGGCTGGACGGCGCGCGACAAAACCTTGATGGCCAACCTGCCATACCAGCAGGTGGACATTCCTCAGGAATACCGCCGGCAGATCGTCGAATACACTCGCAAGGAAGCGCCCGGCACCATCGTCGTCGATGAGGACAACAAATACCTCTATTACGTTCTGCCGGGCGGCAAGGCGATCCGCTACGGCATCACGGTCGGCGAGGAAGCGCAGGCCTGGAGCGGCATCGCCAAGGTCAACCGCAAGGCGGAATGGCCGCCCTGGGTTCCGACCGCCGGCGAGCAGAAGCGCCTCGGGCCGTTCCCGGCTTACGTCACCGGCGGACCGCAAAATCCGATGGGGGCGCGCGCGCTTTATCTCTATTCCAACGGCCAGGACACCGGCTACCGCATTCACGGCACCAATCAGCCTGAATATATCGGTCAGGCAATCTCATCGGGCTGCATCCGCATGACCAATGAGAACATCATCGATCTCTTTAACCGCGTGAAGGTCGGCACCATCGTCGTGGTGCTCAAGCCGAAGACCGACCTGAAGTCGGAAATCGCCGCATCGGGCCCGATCTCACCGCTGGACTGATTGATCGACCGACAGGAACCACAACACGGCGCCGACATCGTCGGCGCCGTTTTTGTTTGGTCGCGCGAAGAACGAAGAACCGAGCAGCCGCGTTTCCCGGATGCTTCCACCTACGCGCTCCGCGCTTCGGTGGACTCAAACCCTCCGAAGCTCGCAGAACGAGCGTAGGAGGGTCGCTGCATGCTGCGCTGCGCCCGGGAAACGGCGTTGAAGCACTACGCCCCCAGCGTGATGTGCAGGATTTCCGGCGGCACGCCGAGCCGTGCCGGAATGATGCTGGTGCCGAGACCGCCGGAGACGATCATGTGACGGCCGCTCTCGACGACATGTCCGTAGGCATAGCGCGCGCCGTATTTCGACGGCACGAACAGCGGCCAGATCAGCGGCACGCGAATCTGCCCGCCGTGCGTATGGCCCGCCAGCGTGAGCGCAACGCGTGACGGCACCTGCGGGAAAATATCCGGCTCGTGCACGAGCAGCACGACCGGATCGTCGGTCTTGATCTGCGTCATGGTCCACGGCAGATCGTCGACGCCGAAGAAGCGGCCATGGCCGAGCGGATAAGCAAGCTGATCGCCCAAGCCCGCAAGCCAGAATTTCCGGCCCTCCGGCCCGAGCAGCACCGCATCGTTTTGCAGAATCGGAATCCGCACGCCGGCAAGCGCGCCGCGCACGCCGCGCAGGTCATGCCACCAATCGTGATTGCCGAGGATCGCCCAGACCCCGAGCGGGGCCGATAGCCGCTGCAGCTCCGCCGCCCACAGCGGGTCCGGCACCCGCGTATAGGGGAATCGGTACCAGGCGATGAAATCGCCAAGGAGCACGATGAGATCGGCATGCAGCGCGTTGGCCCGCTCGACCACCTCGCGCACGTGCGGAAGCTGCATATCGGGACCGCCGGCGTGCAGATCGGCAATCGCGGTGATGGTCAGCTTTCGGCCTTTCGGCCACGCCGGCGGCGCCGGCGCATAGCGCGTGACGACGAGACCCTCCGGCTCGACCGCGCTGGCATAGACCGCCGTGGTGCTGGCGGCGAGACCGGCGAGACCCGCGCCCGCGCCGAGCACGCGCCGCCGCGTCACGCCCGGCGTTGCCGCGTGCTTCCGGCCTTGTTCCGCGCCGGACTCCTCGTTCGCCATCATGAGGCCTCATAACGCGTCAGGCATGAACGCCGCGTTCGTGCGTGACGGTGTGATAGCCGATCGGTGCGGCATGCGGGTTAATGGGTGGTCACGAGTCCGCGAGGCGTGGCGTCGTGCCCCGGCGGCCGCCCTGCCGTCACTCTGAAGCGGCCGCGCGATAGCGCCGAGCCTCGAAGGGCGACGGCCCAAGGCGCCGATTTCCTCACGTGTGGTCATCCGCGAAAGCAGATGACCCAGTAATCACCGGAGAACAAGGGACTCCATCGCTTCGTCCCTTCGGACAAACGAGCTGCTTTGTCGCAGCATCGATCATGCATCCCTTCCCAGGATGGAAGGCCTTACGGTAGTCTACACTCGCTTCGGTTGCGACCGCCTCAGGAAATCCCCAATGACTTCCGTGTCGATGAATTTGGTAAAACGTGTCGAACGGTTGCCCAAACCTGCTCGCGCCAGCGAGACCCATGCAACCGCTGTTTGAAGCAATAAGCAACTCAATCCATTCAACGCAAGAACGATTTGGGACTAAAGTGCAATCGCACGGAAGGATCTACGTTGACGTAAGAACCGATCGTGCAAAGACGGACGATGGAGGTACGAGCAACTTTGCTAGGGTAACTCGCCTTCTAAAAGTTCGAGCTGATAGCGCCACCAATATACGGCCTCGCGAAATAAATTCGCGCCATCTTCCCATTCGCTCATGAAATAAACCCTGGTCATCTGTTTTCACACCGAAGTGATAAGTCTTTAATATGTTATTTCGCTCTTGCTCGATGAATTCCCAGAAAATCCAATTTGTCGTACGGTCTTTTTTCGAGGATGCCCAAAGATTGCCAATACCCGCCTTATTTTCGGCTGAGCGAGCTGAATCCACTTTGTCCAATACATGGCCTATGGTTCTCAAAAGGGCGATGCCCGCAACCCACCAGATGCGCCATTCCGGGTGGTCTTCGTCCAAATCCGAATTTTGCAATTGGAACATTATACCGACGCATTCTGAGTACGGCTTCCAGGCGTCGAGAGTGATTTTCGACGGGGAACGAACGAAGATATCGCTCCGTTCAGGGATGAACGACTTTCGTTTGGTCATCGGCCGGACCGTCGCGCGCTGCAAGGATGGGAGGAATAATAAGGCATTTTACGCTTCAGTATTTGCCTCCTCGCATGGCCGACCATGCCCTGATTCGCGAGTGCGAGCTGTGTCGCGCCGCCCTCGGAAAGCCGTTGCGAAAAAGCGCTGTAAGATCAAAGACCCGTCGCGTTAGCAGCGACAAAACTTGACAAGTCGCGTATTGTGACTATTAATGTCGCATCTCGCTCGTCCAAGGGACGTCAACCGGTGACGGCCGATTGATGCGAGCGGGAGCGGTGCCCCGGAGGAGGTTCGTAACCTCGTCCGCGGGCGGTTCGGAAACCCGCCCGGCCCGCCACGGCGCGGGTCTGCCAGGAGCTGGCTGGCCGGGCGGCGGACGGGACTACACCCCCGTTGGCGCTGCCAGGAAGCGCGGGACCGGACTGAGCCAAGGCCGCGAGGTTTTGGCGAGAGCCGCGGTAGAGCGCCGGAAGGCGAGCGCGCTTCCTAAAAGGGAGCGCGCACCGCGACGAACGCAAAGACAGGCGGCAACG
>JBOHIU010000151.1:0-10655 GCA_050725855.1 Xanthobacteraceae bacterium
ACAAAATAGCCCGCATGGGCGCGGGCATGGTGTTCCAGCACTCGCGTCCGCTGCACCGCCAGACCGTTCTGGAGAACATCAAGCTCGCGCTGCTGCCGGACAAGCTCACCAGGCTGTTTGCCGATCCACAAACCGACGAGCGCGCCCGCACCATCGCCGCGCGCGTCGGCTTGAGCGGGGTGCTTGACCGGCTTCCGGCCACCCTGCCCTTCGCCGATCTGCGCAAGATCGAGATCGCGAAGGCGATCGCGCGCGATCCGCAAGTGCTGTTGATCGACGAACCCTTCGCTGGATTGACCGCCAAGGAAACCGCGGGCTTCTCCGATCTCATCTGCGAACTTCGCGACGACGGCCGCGCCATGCTCCTGGTCGATCACAACGTCAAAAGCGTTGCCCGGCTGGTCGACCGCGTCATCGCCATGTATGTCGGCGAGCGCATTGCCGACGGCTCGGCCGAGGAGGTGATGCGCGACGAAACCGTGCGCCGGGTTTATCTCGGCGGCAGTCTCGAAACCGCGGCACGGCCGGAATCCTCTTTCAGCGACGCGGCGACGCCGTTTCTCGCGGTCGACAAGGTCAGCGTACAATACGGCAAGGCGCAGGCGCTGCAGGACGTCTCGATCCATGTCCACGAACGGGAATTCGTCTCGGTCGTGGGATTGAACGGCGCCGGCAAGACGACGCTGTTCAATGCCATCTCGGGCTTGCTGCCCTACGCGGGCGATATTCGCCGCCAGGGCGAGTCGCTCCGCGGCCGCTCGGCGGCCTCGATCGCGCGCGGCGGCATCGTGCAATGCTCGGAGGGCCGCGACCTCTTCACCGACATGAGCGTGCGCGAGAATCTCGATCTCGGCGGCCAGCATCTGCCATCCGCCGAGAATGCCAAACAAATCGAATGGCTGTTCGATCTCTTCCCCATCCTGCGCGCACGCCAGCGGCAGGCGGCCGGTACATTATCCGGCGGCGAACAGCAAATGCTCACCATAGCGCGGGCGCTGATGATGAAGCCGAAACTGCTCATGCTCGACGAGCCAACGCTGGGGCTGGCACCCGTCATTCTCGAGCAGATATCAAAGGCGCTTGAAACGCTGCGACAGAGCACCGAAATCACCGTGCTTCTCGCCGAGCAGAATGTCACATTCGCGCTGCCGCATGCCGATCGCGTCTACGTCCTCGAACACGCCCGCATTATCTGGGAGGGACAGCCGGCGCAATTCGCGGCCGAGATGAGCGCGGGCTATCTGTAGGTGAGGGAATGAGCGCATCCTGCTGCGTTTTACGCTAGTGATCCGATTCTAACATTCGCATCCCATTTCAGCGCTCTATCATGCGAATGTTAGAATCAAAGGACCACTACCAAATATAAGCGATAGTGGAGCTTTGGATTTGACATTCGCTACTGAAGCTTTCGACTGGGTGTGCGAGCCTGAGCCTGTCGGCGACTTGGCCGGCTGCCATTCCTTCCGGTCCGGCTTGGACAAGTAAGCGGAAGATTTCCAGGCGGTTTTCCTGGGCAAGCGCGGGGCACGTCTTTCCGGTCGTATTTCACAGCATCGGCTCGACGGGAGATTGCCAAGGTCAATTTGCCGGGGCGTGGGGCGGGGACAGAGGCGGTTACAAATACCAAAGCCTTGCGTCGAGTATCTGTTTTCGCGCCGCGCTCCTGGCGATGACGCCTGTGTCATCGACTTGTGATTCCGGAGGCTAGCCGTCGAGCATGCTGTAGTTACGAGTTACCTGCCCCGGTCAAACGTCTCTGGCGCATTCACTGCAGCTTCGTCCAGCACCGGCCGCGCGCGGAAGACGATGAGGTGCGACAGCGAAAAGTTGACGCAAAAACTTGCCAGGATGGCGATCACCTTGGCGAGCCACACCGGCAAGAGCAGAGTCTGTGCGGCGAATACCAGCACAACAGTATTGGCGAGCCAGCCGGCAACCCCGGAGGCGAGGAAAATCGCATAGGAGCGCCAACGCAGCTTACGCCCCGACTCGGCCGCAAACGTGATCGCCGAGTTCATGACGTAGGAGCCGGTAACGGCGACGATCCACGAGGTCATGTTGGCCGCGACCAACGACACGGTTGCTGGACTGGCGCAGCGACACGACATCGCAGCCGTATAAAACAACGACAGCGCCGCCGGCGATCGGGCATAAAGCGCCTGCGCTATCAGGAAAACGCTGAAATCGACGAGCGTGTTGAGAACGCCGACCAGCGCGAACGACAGCGCCTTAAGCGTCAGCGAGCGCTTGTCCCAGCGGTCGGCAAGCCACGCGCGCGCTGCATAAAGGCGACTGACGAGTTTCATGGGTGCCCGCAATATCACGTTCGGGCGCGTTCGCCAGCCCCAGCGCGCGGCCGGCTTCGCCATGTTAATGATTTTGCTTGCCCCGGCAGACCCTTATGCGCGACACGACGCACCGGCTGCGCTATAGGTCGGGTGTTAGGAAATCGAGGTGATGCAGACCGGAAGCGAACCGAAGCAGGCGATGTCCGCCGGCCAGGCCATGCCGGCCAGGCGCGCAGCGGCGGCGGATGCTGCTACGGCCGCCGGCGCCGGGCTTTCCATCGTTGTTCCGCTCTACAACGAAGCCGCCGGTCTTCCGCGCCTGCACGACCGGCTGATCGACATCGCCCGCCGCCTGCGGGAAGCGCGCTCGCTCCCCTGCGAGGTGGTGTATGTCGATGACGGCAGTCGCGATCACACGCTGGCGATTGCCCGCGAATTGCCTGCCAGCGGCGTTGATCTGCAGGTGGTTTCGCTGTCGCGCAATTTCGGCAAGGAGGCCGCGCTTCTGGCCGGGCTCGATCACGCCCGGCTCGACGCCGTGGTGTTCATCGATGGCGACGGTCAGCATCCGCCGCATCTGATCGAAACGCTTGTGGCACACTGGCTCGATGACGGTTGCGACGTCGTCTATACCGCCAAGGCGCACCGCACGAACGAAGCGGTGACGCGGCGGATCGGCGTCAAGGCGTTCTACGTCCTGCTGAACTGGGGCGCGCGCAGCAAAATTCCGGAAGATGCCGGCGATTTTCGGCTGCTGTCGCCGCGTGCCGTTCGTGCGTTAAGGCAGTTGCCGGAACGCAATCGCTTTTTCAAAGGTCTGGCGAGCTGGATCGGCTTTCGCCAAATGCGCATCGACTACGAGCCGGCAGCGCGCGTCGATGGGCGCAGCACCTGGAACTTGCGTTCGCTGATCGGCCTGTCGCTCAACGGCCTGACCTCGTTCTCGGTGGCGCCGCTGCGCTTCGCCACCATGCTCGGCCTGTTATTGGCCTTCGTGGCGCTCCTTTATGGCGCGGAAATTGTCTATCAGACCGTGGTGTATGGCGGCAGCGTTCCCGGCTATCCCTCGGTATTCGTCGGTGTCATGGTACTCGGCGGGGTGCAGCTGATCATGCTCGGTGTGCTGGGCGAATATATCGGCAAGATTCTCTCCGAGATCAAAGCGCGGCCGGTCTATTTCGTGGCCGAGCATGACGTGAAGGCGCGCGAGGAAACAAGCGGCTCCGACATTGGGGCGCGCGCCGCCGCCGAATGACCAGCACCGAATTGCGCCATATCTGGCTTTGCGCCGACGATTATGGGATGTCGCCGGCGGTCAGTGGCGCGATCCGCGATCTGATCGCACGACGGCGCATCAACGCCACGTCGGTGATGGTGACGGCTCCGACATTTTCTCATGCGGAAGCCGCGGCGTTGCGCGCGGTCGCGGGCGATCATGCCGCCATCGGTCTACACGTGACGCTCACGGCGCCGTTTCCGCCCCATTCCCACGGCTTTGAGCCGTTGCGGCGCGGCGCTTTTCTGCCGCTTGCCGCCATGGCCCGCCGCGCACTGTCGCGTTCGCTGCAAGCGCCGCTGCTCGATGCCGAAATCGCCGGCCAATTCGCCGCGTTCCACGCCGCATTCGGCCGCGAGCCGGACTATGTCGACGGCCACCAGCATATCCATGTATTTCCGCAAATTAGCGAGGCGCTGCTGCGTGTCGCCCAGCACGCCGCACCGCATGCATGGTTCCGCCAGTGCGGCCGCGCGGTGCGGACGAACCTCGATCCGAAGGGGCATATCCTCGATGCGCTGAGCCGGCGATTTCGCCGGCTCGCCGAACAACGGGGATTGCGGACCAACCCGGCCTTTGCCGGAACCTACGCGTTTCGCGCTCGCGCCGATTATACGCGGCTCTTTCCGAGATTTCTCGACGGCCTTTCCGAAGGCAGCGTCGTCATGTGCCATCCGGGCAAGGTCGATGCCGAACTGACACGGCTAGATCCCGTGACCGACTTGCGCGAACGCGAGTACGCGTTCTTTCTCGGAGAAGCGTTTCCGAAGCTGCTCGCGGAACGCGGGCTCGCGCTGGTCTGACGCTATCCCGCCGCGAAAGCGGTGCACATCACATCACCACCACCTTGGTGCCGACCTTCACGCGGTTGTAGAGATCCATAACGTCGGCATTGCGCAGCCGGATGCAGCCCGACGAAACGTTGTGACCGATGGTCCAGGGCTCGTTCGAACCGTGGATGCGATAATCCGTCGAGCCGAGATACATGGCGCGGGCGCCAAGGGGATTCTGCGGACCGCCGGCCATGAAGCGCGGCAGTTCCGGCTGCCGCTTCAGCATGGCCTCGGGCGGCCGCCAATCGGGCCATTCGCGTTTGGCGGTAATCGTCTTCACCCCCGCCCAGGTAAATCCCGGGCGGCCGACGCCGATCCCGTAACGCAGCGCCTTGCCGCCGGCCTCGACCAGATAGAGAAAGTGATGTGGCGTATCGATCACGATCGTGCCGGGCGGGTCCTTGGTTTGATAGGAGACATCCTGACGATCGTATTTCGGATCAACTGGCGGATAGCCGTCATCGCTGACGTCCGCCGATGCCGCGTCCGGATTGTTGGCGAGCGCGGTCTGCTGCTCCGGCATCGCTGCTGCATCGGCCAGCGGCGTTTGATCGGCGAGCGGCGGGGACGCGGTGGGCGAAGGGGCGCCGAAAACAAATTGGAGAAAGCCGCCGCCGAGATTAGGCTGCGCGGTCGCGACCCGCGCCGGAGCGGCCGCCGGCGATGCCGCCGTTTCAGCGGCGTGTTCCGCCGGCTCCAAATTCATCGCATTCGGAGCGATCGCCAAAGGATCGGCCCAGGCCGGAAGCCAAAGTGCGCCCAGAACGAGCGCGGATACGCAGATACGCCGCATTGCTGAACTCTGTACTCGCCGCACGCCACGCGGTTCTTCATTGCCGCGCGCAATTCAATACAGGCGCAAACCTCGACTGTTTGGTAAATTTTTTGCCGCGGCGCTTTGCAGCGCGCGTCTTTGCACATTGTTCATCAAGTTACAGTTTATTTTGCGTGAACCTCCCGGCCTCATGGTTAAGCGAAGCTTGCGTTTCCCAGGACGCCGGCATGAACGGCGTATTAAGCCGCCATGGCTTAAATTTGCATTGGGAGATGGTCGGTGTGAAGTTGATCGGAGAATAAATGGTCGAGCCGCGCAAAATCTTCCGCATCGAACGAACCGCGCTCCCATGCCTCGAAGAGCCTGCGGACACGGCCTCGGGCGAGCGCGGCAACGCCGAGATCATGCACGAACTGCGTGCGCTGCGGAGCGCGCTCGCGGCCATGGCTGCGACGACCCCGTCGCGGCCCGCGGCCGCGGTACGGGCGGGCGATGTCTCGCGCCTGACGTCGACGCTCAACCTCATCGCCGGCGCGATCGCGGGGGACAATGCCGAACGCGCCGAGACCAATGTCGGCGACGGTGCCGACGCGCAATTATCACGCATCGATCACGAACTCGCCGCCATCGTGAAAGGCAGCGAGCAGGCTACGGAGAAAATTCTTGCGGCGGCCGAGGAGGTCGATTCGACGGCCAACACATTGTCGGCCGCGCTTGATGGCAGGATCGAGCAGGAATTGGTTCAGGACATCCAGGATCTCGTTGTTAAAATTTTCGAGGCTTGCAACTTTCAGGATCTGATCGGCCAGCGTGTCGGGAAGGTTTCGGCGGCAATTAGGTTCGTCGAGGATCACGTCACGCGCGTCCTCAACGAGATCAAAACCGCCTCGGCAACCGCGCGGCAAGATGACGGCCACGCGCTGCACGGCCCGCAACTCGACGGCGACAGCGGCCACGCCACGCAGAACGACATCGACGCTTTGTTCGCGAGCCGGCGCTGACGCGCGAGCTAGCCATATTAAGTGCTAGTGGAGCTTTGGATTTGATATTCGCTTTCGGAATTGTCGGCTGGGTGGGTGGCGAATGTCCAATCCGCTCCATTAGGCCGGTCGCCGGATCATGGCAAAGCACAGCAAGGCGGCGGCGGCGAAGGCGGCGGTCAGCCCGAGTGCGGCGCGGTCCGAGATGCGGTCGCCGACATAGGACATGCACACCGGCGCCACCGCCTGCACCACGAGATACGGCCCGCCGATGCGGCCCATCAGCCGGCCGTAGCCGCCCGCGCCAAACAGCGACAGCGGTACGGTGCCGCGCGCGATCGTCATCAGCCCGTTGGCCATGCCGAACATGACTGCAAAGCTCGCCGCGAGGGCTGCGGAAAACCGCAGCCCCATGAGCAGCACGAAAGCAGCGACAAGAATCCCAACGGCGCCGCGCGCGACCCATAGCGGATAGCTCTGGCGAGCAAAGAATAGTTCGCAGACGCGCGCGATCACCTGCGCCGGCCCGAACAGCATGCCGATAGCGACGACCGTGTCGGGCGCGAGCCCGAAGCGTTTGAAAATGGCGAGCAACTGCGCCGACAGCGCCGAGGGAACGAACGCGTAGGCGGAGAAAGCCGTCGCGACCAGGATGAAAGCGAGCCCATGGGCCGGCAAGACATCCGGTTTCTTTTTCGCGGCAGGGTCCTGTTGTTCGCTGATCTCCTCGCTCGCCTGCCGCGCGGCCCGCTGCCGCGGCAACGCAAAGGCCTGCAACGGCGCCGCCAGCAGAGCAAGCAGCGCCGCATAGACCAAATAGGTGCCGCGCCAACCCACATGATCGATAAGGGCCTGCGTTGCGGGCCAGCTCACGGTCGAGGCAAAGCCGCCGGCAAGCGTCAGCGCGGTGATGGGCGAGCGCGCCGTTCCGCCGAAAATCCGTCCCAACGTCGCGAAAGCAGGATCGTAGAGCGAAGCCGCCATGGCGATGCCAACCACCATCCACGCCGCGTAGTAGGAGTAGGCATCCGGTGCGGCGACCATGCCGAATAGTCCGATCGCGCCAATCACTGAGCCGCACGGCATCACCACATGGCCGCCGCGGCGATCGATCAGCGCGCCGACATACCGGGACACCAGGCCGCCGACGAACAGACCGACGGAAAAGCCGCCCATTGTAAAGGCTTTCGACCAGCCGTGATCGGCAGCGATCAAAGGCACCGTGAGCACGGGCGGATAGAACAGCGCGCCCCAGGACAGAATTTCGGTGATGCCGAGCACGCTGACGGCGCGCCACGGGCCGACGATGAATTCACGGGGGGAAGGCATAATGAAAATCGCGCGAACGTTTCCGGGTCGCAGCGCAGCATGCAGCGGCGCGCGGCAGAACCGCAACCCTATCAAATCGAGCCTACAAAGGTTCCGGATCAGCGGGGCGGCGGTTCGCACCGCGCCGCATCCGAAAACGAAGCCTACTGAGCCGGTCTCGGCGGCGGACGCCGCACGGGGCGCGCGGTGCCTTCAGGCGCGCAGCGGACATAGACTCCGATGCCGTAACGGCCGGCGACCTCCGGATTCATCCACTTGAGCACCATGGTGCGGCCGTCGAAGGACACGATCTGCCGATCCTCCATGCCGCCGGGCGGTCCCGGCGGCCCGATATAATTCTGTCCGGTTGGGCTGCCCTTAAGCTGCAACTCCTGAAGCTCGGCGTTGTCAGCCAGATACATCATGACGCCGCCCGTCGGCCCCCGGTTGATCACGACCGGCTCGCTGCACGCGACGCGCGCCGCGGCTTCCGTGCGGACGAGATCCTCCGGCCGGTGATAGGAGCCGTAACCCCAGCGGCCGATGACTTCCTCGGGGCGGATGGACGACGGTATGGCGGGCGCGGCCGCCGGTGCCGGCGCCGGCGTCTCCACCGATGGCGAAGTCGTGGCGCAGCTGCCGAGCGCCAGCGCGCATAGAGCGACCGCAGCCGCGTACAAGCGATAATCGCGCTGCCACGCCCTCATGGAAACTCTCCTCAATAGACCGTTTGAAGGCGAGACCGCCGTCCGCCCAAGGTGACACCCTAGCTTTGCCGCCCCCTTACCGTCCTTTTGACGGCAGATTTAGCCGCGACTTTGGCCCGATTCTGCCGATCACGCCAAAAGAGTGGCCGGAAATTAAAGCCTTATCGTCTCGTCCTTTCCATTTTGTTAGCCATGCCGGTCCGCCTTGACAGATCGGCTTTTCGACCTTATGTCCCCGGTGTTCTTGGCACTCCCGAAGATAGAGTGCTAAGAGACTGCAAAACCAGCTGAAAACATTCGTTCAACGTAACGAGCCGCGCACCGCGAAGCGGCCACTGAGGGTGAGTCATGGCAAAATCGAAGTTCCGCCCGCTGCACGACCGGGTGGTGGTCAAACGCATCGATGCGGAAGCAAAGACCAAGGGCGGCATCATCATTCCCGACACCGCCAAGGAGAAGCCGCAGGAAGGCGAAATCGTTGCCGTCGGCCCGGGCGGCCGCGACGAGAACGGCAAGCTGATCACCATGGATCTGAAGGCCGGGGATCGCGTGCTGTTCGGCAAATGGTCGGGTACCGAAGTCAAGCTCGAGGGCGACGAACTCCTGATCATGAAGGAGTCCGACATCATGGGCGTCATCGCCTGAACCTTTTGTGTCCCGGGCGCAGCGCACTCCGCAGTGGGTGCGCTGCTGAACCGGGACCTTCGTGGACGCTCAGTCCGTAACGATCCCTGATCTGCGCTGCACCGCAACGCGCTGCACCGCGTCCGGGAAACGAGAACCGAAATCCGAATCCAGGAGCAAACAACCAATGGCTGCCAAAGACGTAAGATTCTCCACCGACGCCCGCGACCGCATGTTGCGCGGCGTCGAGGTGCTCGCCAATGCCGTGAAGGTGACGCTCGGTCCCAAGGGCCGCAACGTCGTGCTCGACAAGTCGTATGGCGCTCCCCGCATCACCAAGGACGGCGTCACCGTCGCCAAGGAGATCGAGCTCGAAGACAAGTTCGAGAACATGGGCGCCCAGATGGTGCGCGAAGTGGCGCAAAAGACCAACGATCAGGCCGGCGACGGCACCACCACGGCAACCGTGCTGGCTCACGCCATCGTCAAGGAAGGCGCCAAGGCCGTGGCTGCCGGCATGAATCCGATGGACCTCAAGCGCGGCATCGACATTGCCGTCAAGGCCGTGGTCGAGGACATCAAGCGGCGATCGAAGAAGGTCGGCTCGTCGTCGGAAGTGGCGCAGGTCGGCACCATTTCGGCCAACGGCGACAAGCAGGTCGGCAAGATGATCGCCGACGCCATGCAGAAGGTCGGCAACGAAGGCGTCATCACCGTCGAAGAGGCCAAGGCGCTCGAGACCGATGTCGAGATCGTCGAGGGCATGCAGTTCGACCGCGGCTATCTCTCGCCCTACTTCATCACCAACGCCGAGAAGATGATCGCCGAATTGGAGGACGTTTACGTTCTCCTGCACGAAAAGAAGCTGTCGCAGCTCCAGGCGATGCTGCCGGTACTTGAGGCGGTGGTGCAGTCGGGCAAGCCGCTGCTCATCGTCGCCGAAGACATCGAGGGCGAGGCGCTGGCCACTCTGGTGGTCAATAAGCTGCGGGGCGGACTGAAAGTCGCCGCCGTGAAGGCGCCGGGCTTCGGCGACCGCCGCAAGGCGATGCTCGAAGACATCGCCATTCTCACCGGCGGCCAGCTCATTGCCGAAGACCTTGGCATCAAGCTCGAGAACGTCACGACGGCGATGCTCGGCCGCGCCAAGAAGGTGGTGATCGAGAAGGAGAAGACCACCATCGTCGACGGCGCCGGCAAGAAGAAGGACATTGAAGCGCGCGTCGGCCAGATCAAGGCGCAGATCGAGGAGACCACCTCGGACTACGACCGCGAGAAGCTGCAGGAGCGGCTTGCCAAGCTCGCCGGCGGCGTCGCGGTGATCCGCGTCGGCGGCGCCACCGAGATCGAGGTCAAGGAGCGCAAGGATCGCGTCGAGGATGCGCTCAACGCCACCCGCGCCGCGGTCGAGGAAGGCATCGTGCCGGGCGGCGGCGTCGCGCTCGCCCGCGCCAAGAAGGCCATCGGCAAGCTCACCAACGCCAATCCCGATGTCCAGGCCGGCATCAACATCGTCTTCAAGGCGCTGGAGACGCCGCTCCGCCAGATCGCCGAGAACGCCGGCGTCGAAGGCTCGATCGTGGTCAATAAGGTCATCGAGAACAAGTCGGAGACGTTCGGCTTCGACGCGCAGTCGGAGGAGTATGTCGACATGATCGAGAAAGGCATCGTCGACCCGGCCAAGGTGGTGCGCGCGGCCCTGCAGGACGCGGCCTCGGTCGCCGGCCTGCTCGTGACCACAGAGGCCATGGTCGCCGAACTGCCGAAGGATGCGCCCGCCATGCCGGCGATGCCCGGCGGCGGCATGGGCGGCATGATGTAAGCCACTCCGCAGATCGCGGAAATCGCTATCGGGGCGCGGCGC
>JBOHIU010000152.1:0-4516 GCA_050725855.1 Xanthobacteraceae bacterium
AGGAGCTGGCTGCCCGGGTGGCGGACGGGACTACACCCCCGTTGGCGCTGCCATGAAGCGCGGGACCGGACCGAGCCAAGGCCGCAAGGCTTTGGCGAGAGCCGCGGTAGAGCGCCGGAAGGCGAGCGTGTCTCCTACAAAGGAGGCGCGCACCGCGACGAACGCAAACACAGGCGGCAACGCTTGTCGCGCGGGCCCGCGGAATCTACCCTAAGCGCCTTTCGGCGCTCGCCTCCCTTTAATTTGAGGCGGCCGTTCGTGAACAGCTTGCCGAAAACTCGGGGCGCAAACAAAAAGCGCAGCGCGAGAACGAGATCGCTTTTTCACCTCTCCCCGCCTGCGGGCACAGGAAGCAGTATCGCCGCACTCGACTTCAAAAAAGGAACACCGATGCCACAAACTCCCGTCGGTCTCGCCGGCATCGGCCTGATGGGCGAAGTCTATGCGCGCCGCTTGCTCGCGGCGGCCTTTTCGGTCGTCGGCTTCGACATCGATCCGGCCAGAAACAAGCGCATCGAGGAGATCGGCGGGCGCGCCGGCTCGCTCGCCGCGATCGCGGAGACATGCGATCCGATCGTGCTCGCGGTCTTCACCACCGATCAGGTCGAAGACGTCGTGGAGCGCGCGCTGTTGCCTATCGCCTCTGGCAAGATCGTGCTCTGCACCTCGACCTGCGACCCGGACCGGATCGCGGCGCTGGCTGCCCGCGTCGGCGGCAGTTTGCGTTTTCTGAAAACGCCGGTATCGGGAACAAGCGAACAGGTTCGCCGCGGCGAAGGCGTCGGGCTGATCGGCGGCGAAGCGGCGATCGCCGCGGCGGCAGCGCCAGTGCTCGATGCGCTGTTCCCGACCCGCTTCCACATCGGCAAAGCCGGCGACGGCGGCCGCGCCAAGCTCGCCATCAATCTCATTCTCGGCCTCAACCGCATGGCGCTCGCCGAAGGTTTGGTGTTCGCCGAGCGCCTCGGGCTCGACCCCGCGGCCTTTCTCAAGGTCGCGCGCGCCTCGGCGGCCTCGTCACAGGTGATGGACACCAAGGGGCCCAAGATGGTCAGCGGCAACTTCGCGCCCGAGGGTTACGTGCGGCAACATCTCAAGGACGTGCACCTCATGCTCGATCAGGCCCGCCGGGTCGGCCAGAAGCTGCCGCTGCTGGAAGTCCATCAAGAGGCGCTCGAAGCCTGCATGCGCCATGGCGAAGGCGACGCCGACAATTCGATCATCATCGAGGAAATTCGCCGGCGGAGGGCGGGATGAACAGTCATTTGATTCATTCGTCATTCCGGGGCGCGGGCGCAGCCCGCGAACCCGGAATCCATAATCCCGGCGCTCGTGGTTATGGATTCCAGACTTGCCGGTTCCGCCTACGCGCTCTGCGCTTCGGCGGACGCGACAATCCGGAATGACACCAAGAGTGGCTTGCGCGAACGCGCCAAGATTGCTTCCTTGCTGTCCGCGCCAGGCATTTTTCTGAACGCAACGGAGCAAGACTTGTCCGATCGAACATTTCACGGCCGCCGCGAAGACTTCCGCCTCGTTACCGGTCACGGCCGCTACACCGCCGATACCATCGCCGCGGGCCAGGCGGCGGGTCATTTCCTGCGCAGCGACCGGGCGCATGCGAAGATCCGGCGCATCGATACCGCGGTGGCGCGCGCCGTGCCGGGCGTCATCGACATTCTCACCGGCGCCGACGTGGCCGCCGCCGGCTGGAAGGGACTGCCGGCAATGGCGTTCTTCAAGGGCGTCGGCGGCTCCTCGCTGCACGTTCCGCCGCGCCATGCGCTGGCGGTCGACCGCGTGCGCTTTGTCGGCGAACCCTTGGCCCTGGTGGTTGCCGAGACGGACTATGCCGCACAGGACGCCGCTGAACTGATCGAAGTGGACTACGAGGATTTGCCGGTGCTGGTCGAGGCCGCCGATGCCAATGCCGCGGGCGCGCCGCGCATCCACGACGACGTGCCGGACAATCTCGCCTTCGACTACGAATACGGCAATCGCGACGCCGCCGAACAGGCGATGGCGGGCGCGGCACATGTGGTGCGCGTAAAGGTTCGCGCCCAGCGCATTTCCGGCAATCCGATGGAGCCGAAGTCCGCCGTCGCCTCATACGACGCGGCGAGCGACTCGTTCGAAATAAGCGTCCCGACCCAGGGCACGACCGATCTGAAAAACGCGCTGTCGCAGATCACCGGTGTGCCGGCCGAACGGCTCCGTATTCATTCAGCCGATGTGGGTGGCGGCTTCGGCGTGCGCAACGAAGTCTATCCGGAATTTCTCGCCGTCGTGCTGGCGGCGAAAAAGACCGGGCGAACCGTGAAATGGACCGGCACGCGCGGCGAAACGCTGTCCGGCGATCATCATGGGCGCGCCGCCGATCTCTCGGGCGAACTCGCTCTCGACGGCGACGGCCGCTTTCTCGCCCTGCGGGTCGAGTGGCTGGTCAATCTCGGCGCGTTCTGCAGCAACGCCGGGCCGCTCATCAACACGGTTGCGGCGCCGACCAGTTCGGCCATCAGCCTCTACAATCTCAAGGCGGTGTTCGGCCGGCATCGGCTCATCTTCACCAACACGACACCGACCACGGCCTATCGCGGCGCCGGGCGGCCCAACGTCGCCTATCTGTGGGAACGCCTGGTCGAGGAAGCCGCGGCGGCGACGGGCATCGATCACATCGAGCTGCGGCGGCGGAACGTGCTGCGCCGGGACATGTTCCCACTGCGCACGCCGACCAACGCGAACTACGACAGCGCCGATCCCGCGCGCTTGCTCAAGACCGCACTGGCGGCGGCGGACTGGAAAGGCATCGCCAAGCGGCAACGGGAAGCGAGGCGCCGCGGCAAGCTGCGCGGCATCGGGCTCGCGCTGTTTCTCGAACCGTCCGGCGGCATGGGAAAGGAGCAGGTCGAAATCCGCATCGAGTCCGGCGGCAAGCTGGCGATGTATTCCAACGCCGGTCCGTCGGGACAGGGCCATGAAACCGCATTTCCCATGATCGTCGCCGACGTACTCGGCATTCCGGCCGATCGGATCGAACTGCGCTACAACGATGTCGCCGCGCCCAAGCTCCTCGGCACCGGTTCTTTCGGCTCGCGCTCGCTGATCAGTCACGGCAGCGCGCTGCAGGCGGCGGCGAAGGAAATCGTCGAGAAGGGCCGCAAGCTCGCGGCCGCTGAATTCGAGGCCGAAGCGGGCGACGTGACGTTCGAGAACGGCGAATACACCGTGGCCGGCACGGATCTGAAAATATCCATGCAGACGCTGCTCGAACGAAAATGGACGGAGCCGCAAAATCCGCTCGACACCAACACGACGATCGATCTCGCCAGCGCCTTTCCCTCAGGTGCGCATGTCGCCGAAGTCGAGATCGATCCGGACACCGGCGCGTTGAGCATCGTCAACTATATTGCGGCCGACGATTGCGGCAACATCTACAATCACACCCTGGTCGAAGGCCAATTGCACGGCGGCCTGATGCAGGGCCTCGGCCAGGCGATCGGCGAGCACATCGAATATGATCACGACACCGGTCAGCTCCTGTCGGGAAGCTTCATGGACTATTTCATGCCGCGCGCCGACAATCTGCCGCCGATCACGCTGATCGACTGCGTGGTGCCGTCGCCGGCCAATCCGCTCGGCGCCAAAGGTGCCGGCGAAGCCGGCGCCACCGGCTCGGTCCCGACACTAGCCAACGCAGTGCTCGATGCGCTCAAGCCCGAAGGCGTGCGCCATCTCGACATGCCGTACACGCCCGACCGCATCTGGCAGGCGATCAAACAGGCGCGCGAAGCAAATCGAATGCACGAAGAGGGAGCATTCCGCTCGCAAACAACGGCAACCTGACCGGCCGGCACGACATTTTGATTATTGTCTATTTCATCGTAACGTCATCGCTGCAGCCGATCGCAATACAGCCGATGATTTTTTCAATGAATGACCTCACAAGAGGAAGGCATACGGTCCGTCATCGGTCGTGGCCGCTCGTTCTTGGTGGCGTGCTGCTCTTGCCGATCGTGCTATGGATTGTCCGTGTGCCCGTGTTGCGCGAAGCTGCCGCGCTATGGGTCGTCTCCGATCCCATCAAGCCCGCGGATGCCATCGCCGTGCTGGGAGGCGGCCTGGATTTGCGCCCGTTCACCGCGGCTCAGCTTTTTCGGGAAGGCCTCGCCCCCAAAGTTCTGGTCGCGAACGTCAAGCCTGATGCCCTCGTGAGACTGGGTCTGCTTGGGTCGCATGCCGACCTCACTCGCGCCCTTTTGCTCAAGCTCGGGGTCCCTCCGGGCGCGGTCATCGGCTTTGGCGACAACGTCTCAAGCACATTTGACGAAGCACGAGCTCTCGCGGCCTGGGCCAAAAAAAGCGGCGCGCGGAACATCATTGTTCCAACCGAAATTTTCTCCAGCCGGCGCCAGCGCTGGATCCTGGACCATGAGCTGACGCCCGTGGGAACGCACGTCATGCTCGACGCCATCAAACCTCCCGACTATGGAATCGACGATTGGTGGCGTCATAAGGA
>JBOHIU010000153.1:0-7306 GCA_050725855.1 Xanthobacteraceae bacterium
GTCGCCTTTGATGGTGTGGGCTAGCATTGCAGATGCCGCGCCGGGAGGAAGATCGTCGCGATCCAATAGATATGAAGCGCATGCGTCTCGCAGGTCATGTAGCGAAAAATACGGAAGATCTTTGAGAAGGTTTCTGTGGCCGTGTCCGCGCTTGCCACGCAAGTTGCGAAGATGATTCGACAACGCGTCGGGCGCGAGGACCACGTCGATGGTCTCATCGGTACGACCGATGCGCCGGGTGGATGCGAAGGCCCATTGCGTCTGGTTGCGGGCGCCATGCGACTTATTTACCAACTTTCGCCAGTCCCTCATGACGCATTTCAATATGTGCTTGCCGAGAGGCGGAATTGGCAACCAGAAATCGATCCGGGCCTTCATGAGTTCCGCTGGCCACGACACCAATCCCCATCCCGGCAGTCCACGTGGATCTTCCCAACTGATGTCGCTACGCGAAAGCATCGTGGCTGCGCCCCGGCGGTTCACGGTCAGCGCAGCCCACCAGAGGCCCCATCGCACTCCTGGGGAAATCATTTCGTTGCTGAATTTTCCGCTGCAGAAATTCTCGTGGCGGGCAAGGACGACGCCAATGTATTCCACAGTAAGCTGCTCTTTTTTCGGCTCCGCTTTCTGTCGTTCGAGGACTCTCGCGATTTCTTCCGTCGGCCGGGCCGGCGCTTGCACTGTCATCCACCACGGACTGTTCTGATCCAATCCGCACTCGACCGGCTTGTTCGAGAGAGCCCAGGTGAGGGCAGCTTTTGTGTAGCTGAGCGACTTTTCGCATTGGCGATGCGAGTGCGTCTCCTGGATTTTGAGGATTGCAGCGACGAGTTCACCCGGCGTAAGTGCGTTGATCGGCCTCGTGATCCACGGCTCGAACGCGGTGCGGCCCAGTGACAGCTCCACGTCCTTCACCGTTGCATTAGAAGCGTGTCGTGGTCGTCCACGTTTCATCCTCGGATTTGAGACATGTTTCTTGTACTCCTTCCGCAAAGTATCCCAGGTCCATCCGGTTGCGGCGGACGGGATGCCATCGTCTTCCGCCACGATCGCGGGAGACCTCCGGAGTTTGATCAGCGTCTCCTGCGCGGTCTCCTTTGCCTTGCGCACAAGCATAGCCGGCGGGGCGCCTATCTTTCGCGTCATATCGCGCGTCTTAACAAGCCAACTCACCGCGTTACCGCGCACCCGCAGCACGAGGTAGGAACGGTGTACGTCGACGTAATCGAAAATGCCCTGCACACCGGCCTTCGCCTGCGCGATAGCTGCCTCTACCACGGCGGCATCGATGTCCAAGCGTTTTGAAGCCAAGGTTACCCCTCCCGGTCGGCCAAGCCTCGTACCACATCCGTACCACAATTGACAAGTTTCTGGAGGAGTTTCCACGGGAGGAGGAGATCTTTCTGGATAAGTTTCTGCCACAAATGCCTTGAAACGCGCTCAGGACGGCTCCTAACCCATAGACATTCGGTATCATAATCCGGAGGTCGGCGGTTCGAGTCCGCCCCCCGCTACCAACACAATCAAGCACTTAGTTAGCCGCCATTCCCAAAATTCTAGGCACCAGTTAGGCACCGCCTGCATCGAGGTCACTTGGTTGCCGAGGTGCTCGGCTCAGGGACGTGCTCGCGAATGACCAGTATCCCGTTTCGCAGCGTGAAGCGTTGATCGGGATAGTTCGCGATCGCGGCGTCGAGCGCGGCGTGTCCGATCGCGACACTCGACGAGGCGGCGATGACCCATCGGGTGTGCTGGTCGTTTCGGTCCCACAACTCCACGCGGAAGGGAAGCCTGGTCGGGATATCGTGCAGATTGGGATTCGCCAACTCGCGAAGCAGCGCATCCACTCGATGATAGAGCTTCGCTTGCACTAAACCGCTGTCGCGGTAGGGGGTAAGCGGCTGTTGACCAGCGCGATGATGGCCTCAAGTATTGTCAGCGCGTCCGCCGTGCCATCGTGTGCCCCCTTCTCAAAGTCGTGCAAAGTTTGGCCCATGGTATTTGTGACGTGGGCGAGGCATAGCACTGCGGCACTTTGCGCACTGGCGAACGCGTACAGCGCCGCGGCTTCCATCTCGACCGCTAGAATCCCTTGAGATTTTGCGGCGTCGATTGCTTCAGCGGTTTCGCGGAATGGGGCGTCCGTGGTCCACGTCGATCCCACGATAACTTTCAGACCGGTGCTGTCCGCAGCCTCGCGAGCCAGCGATACGAGTTCTGGATCAGCAGTGGCATAGTCTGTGGGTGTTGCGTAATGATAACTCGTCCCTTCGTCACGCAATGCGCGATCAATGATGACGAAGTAGGGAGGATTACCATTCGCGCTGATCTGACCGGACGAGGTCAGGCTTAAGAGCAATTGACAGCCGCTCGCAAATAGTTCTTCGGCGACGAGTACGGCAAACGGCGCGCCGACGGCACAGCCCACGATGCCGACGTGGAGCGTCCCCAAGCTGAGCGTATCAAGCTGCGTGTGGTAACAGGGCCACGCCTCGAACGAATGTGCTCGCCCGGTTTTCCTCAAGTGGCGGACAATGTCACCGTCGGGATCGAGAATGCAGACCGCGGGGACCTCGGCCGTCGGAAGGCCTTTCTGCCGACGGGCCTCGCGGAGGAGTGCGCTGGGTACAAACACGGAAGGGGAGTATGGACGCTTGTTTTGGAGGATCGGTGGCATGATTCCCCTAGCGGTTTGGGCGCTCAAACACCGCGCCGTAGTGATACGGAGGCAGGTCAACAATTCCCAGCAGTCTTAGTCCAGCTGGCGTGACCGCCGCGACGGTGTCCTCCGGGGATATTCGCAACTCTGTCCGCGGCCCTCGCGGTTCGCCTAGGATAGGCGTTTCCTCCCGTGGCCGACGATGCCAGTTAACGCTTGCAAAGCGACCACCCGGCTTCAGTGATTCATGAACCGCGCGGGACAAACGCGGTTTGTCGGGCACGCCGTGATAGGCATTTGCCATAAATACGAAGTCGGTCGGACGCCCGACCAATCGTCCTAGGTCGTACGCGTCCCCGGCTACCAAGTTGCAGTTCGTAACTGCATTCTCGCGAAGGTGGGTTTGAGCGATTTTGAGCAGCTTGGGATCGATGTCGATCGCGACGACGTGGCGTGCAAGTTTGGCGATCTCCAACGTAAACCAACCATCGCCAGAGCACAGGTCAACGACCTCCATGCCGGAAGAGATTCCGACGGCGGTAAGTACATTCCGCGGCGCAGGCCACAAAGCTTCCCACCAGCCGGCGGTTGGCATTTCAGTTCCTTCGAAGAAGCCCGCAGGTCGGTCGACCATGATACTGCTGCGCTCCGCGGATTGATGGTGCGGGAAGTGGCTCAGTAGAGCCATTCTTGATACTTCGCACAAGATTAGTTCTGCGACGCTTGCGGTAAACGGTGGCTCAACAAAGCCATTTCTTAGAGGTTGACGGTCGCCCGATTTCGTTGCGCAATGGCTCGCTGCACCCTCCCGTGCTATCCTTCCGAGCGATGAACAGGGCTGTCGGGCAGAGCAACGCTGCCGCCATGCCGATCGGCGACGCGCTCGCGTATGCCGACCGCTGCCGTGGCGAAGGTCGGCTGATGGAGGCGGAGGCGGTCTGCCGCCAGATCCTGCAGGCGCAGCCGAACCTGCCGGAAGCAGAGCACCTGCTCGGCGTCATTGGCCACCAGAGCGGAAAGCTGGGCGAGGCGATCGAGCACGTGCAGCACGCGATCAAGCTCGCGCCGCAGGTTGCGCTGTTCCACGCCAATCTCGGCGAGATGTACCGGCTCGCCGGACGGCCGAAGCTCGCGGTGGCGGAGGCGCGCCGCGCCATCGAGATCGAGCCGAATATGCCCGCGGCTCTGAGCAATCTCGGCGTCGCGCTCTATGAGCTGAAGGACTATGAAGAGGCTGCGCGCGCGCAGCGCAAGGCGATCGCCGCCAATCCGAACTTCGCCGAAGCGCACAGCAATCTCGGCAACGCCCTGCACGCTCTTAAGCGTTTCGACGAGGCGATTGACGCTTACCGGCGCGCCATCGCGCTTAATTCCAATTACGCCGACGCCTGGGCCAATCTCGGCACCACGCTGCACCACAGCGGCGGCTTCGATGAAGGCATTGCGGCGCTCCGCCGCGCGATCGCGCTTGCCCCGCATCATGCCAACGCCCATTCCGGCCTCGGCATTTTGCTGTTGATGCGCGGCGATCTCGCCGAGGGCTGGGACGAATACGAATGGCGGCTGCGCTCGACCGAGCGCAAGGGCCCGCGCTTCCCGGAAATTCCGTGGCAGGGCGAGAGCCTTGCCGGCAAGCACATCTATGTGCAGGCCGAGCAGGGATTTGGCGACACGCTGCAATTCGCCCGTTACATTCCTTTCCTCGCCGCGCGCGCCGGCAGCGTCACCGTGCGCGTGCACCAGCAACTGACGACGCTGCTCCGCGAGAGCATTCCCGGCGCCACCATTCTGGGCGATCGCGGCGATCCCAAGCCTTACCAATGCGACGCCGTGCTGCTCTCCCTGCCGCGCCTGTTCAAGACACGGCTCGAAACCATTCCGGCGCATGTGCCCTATCTGCAAGCGCCGGCCGAGGCTGTGGCGCGCTGGGCGAAGCGGCTCGCCCACATGAGCGACCTCAAGGTCGGATTGGTGTGGGCGGGCAACCCCGAACACGTCAATGATCACCGCCGCTCGGTCGATCTGAAACTGCTGGCGCCGTTGTTTCGTTTGCCGGGAGTCTCGTTCGCGAGCCTGCAAGTCGGCCCGCGATCGGCCGATCTGAAAAAGCTGCCACCCTCCCAAGCCGGTCTCCGCGAACGTGGCAAGGCGCGGGAGACGATCGAGGACCTGTCGTCGGCGTTCAACGACTTCGTGGAATCCGGTGCCGCCGTGAGCGCGCTGTATCTTGTCATCACGGTCGACACCTCGATGGCGCATCTGGCCGGGGCGCTAGGCAAGCCGGTCTGGGTCTTGCTGCCGTCGGTGACCGATTGGCGCTGGATGCTGCATCGCGAGGACAATCCCTGGTATCCGACCATGCGGTTGTTCCGGCAGCGCCGCGGCGAGAATTGGGACAGCGTGATCGCGCGCGTGACGGCGGAGCTGAAGGCCGTCGCCGCAGGCGATGCGGCGCGGCTGATGCCTTTCCGTGCTGAAGGCGAGCGCCGCGCTGCCGAGGCTGCCGCCATCATCGCCGCCGAAGCCGCACGGGCCGCGGCGCCGGTTGCGCCGTTGGCGGACGCTGTCAATCCGGGGCAGGCGTTGCTGCTCGCCGAACAAAAACGCCGCCACGGATTTCTGGCCGATGCCGACGAACTGACCCGGCGTGCCGCCGCGGCGCAGCCCGACAATGCCGAGGCCGAGCACATGCTCGGCATCATCGCGCACCAATCCGGCAAGCTTGCCGAAGCGATCGAGCATGTGCGCCGGGCCATCGCGATCAAACCGGATGTAGCGCTCTATCACGCCAACCTTGGCGAGATGTGCCGGCTTGCCGGGCGTGTCGACGAGGCAATCGCCGCCGGCCGGCGCGCGCTGGAGATCAATCCAAATAACCCGGGCGCGCTGAGCAATGTCGGCATCGCTCTGTTCGACCAGGGCAAGTTCGACGACGCGCTCGCCCATTACGACCGCGCCATCGCGCTGGAGGATTCGTTCGCGCAGGCGCATTCAAATCGCGGTAACGCGCTGCAACGCCTCAAGCGGTTCGCCGACGCCGAGCCGTCCTATCGCCGCGCCATCGAATTGCAGCCGGGTTTCGCCGATGCCTGGAACAATCTCGGAACCTGCCTGCGCGAATTGAAGCGTTCGGAAGAGGCCGAGACGGTCTACCGCAAGGCGCTGGAGCTTGGCCCCAACAATCCCGATACGCTCGACAACCTCGCGCTTGCGATCAAGGACCTCGACCGGCTCGATGAAGCTGCCGAGCTGTTGCGCCGCGCGCTGGTCATCGAGGCGCGCAGCGATAAATACCACGTCCACTACGCGACCGTATTGCTGGATCAGAAAAAGACCGAGGAAGCGGCCGGCGCTTGCAGCCGCGCGCTGGGGCTCAACGCCAATAACCACGACGCGGTCAATCTGATGGGCCGTATTGCCTTCGAGCGCGGCGACCTGGACGAGTCGCTTGCGCATTATCGGCGCGCGCTGGCGCTCAAGCCAGATCTGGCCGACGCCTACAATAACACGGGCAACGTGCTCAAGGAGCTTGGCCGGTTGCAGGAGGCGCAGGATGCCTATCTTCAGGCCCTGGGTCTCGATGACGGCATCGCCGGCGTTTATGTCAATCTTGCCGATTCCAAGAAATTCCTGCCCGGCGATCCCCACCTTCGCGCCATGGAGACGCTGGCGGCGAAAACGGACGGCCTGTCGAAGACCGACCGCATGCAGCTCGATTTCGGATTGGGCAAGGCCTACGCGGACCTGAAGGATTATTCGCGTTCGTTCCAACATCTCCTGGCCGGCAACGCCGCCAAACGCGCCACCATCGGCTACGACGAGAAGGCGACGCTGGCCTTGTTCGATCGCATCGAGGCGCTGTTCACGCGCGACCTGATCGCATCGAAGTCGGGCCTGGGCGATCCTTCGCCGCTGCCGATTTTCGTGATCGGCATGCCGCGCTCCGGCACCACGCTGGTCGAGCAGATCACGGCCAGTCATCCGCTGGTGCACGGCGCCGGCGAACTGCAAAGCCTTAACGACGTCATCCTCACGGTGCGCGGACCGGACGGCAACACGCTGCTCTACCCGGAATTCGTCCCTGCGCTCGACGGCACGGCACTCCGGCAGATCGGCACCCGTTATCTCGATTTGCTGCGCGAACTCGCCGCCAAACATGGCGCCCCCAGCGCCCAGCGCATCACCGACAAGATGCCGTCGAATTATTACTTCGCGGGCCTTATTCACCTCGCGCTGCCGAACGCGAAGATTATTCACACCATCCGCAATCCGGTCGACACCTGTATCTCCTGCTTCTCGAAACTGTTCTCGGCGGAGCAGAATCATACCTACGACCTCGCCGAACTTGGCCGCTATTACAAACGCTACGAGCGTCTGATGGCGCATTGGCGAAAGGTGCTGCCGCCGGGCCGCATTCTCGACGTGCGCTACGAGAACGTGGTCGCCGATCTTGAGGGCCAGGCGCGGCGCATCATCGCCTATTGCGGGTTGACCTGGGACGATCGCTGCCTGTCATTTCATCAGACCGACCGGCCGGTGCGCACCGCAAGCGCGACCCAGGTGCGCCAGCCGATCTACACGTCGGCCGTCGGCCGCTGGCGGGTCTATGAAGAGCATCTCGGGCCGCTGCTCGGCGCGCTTGACTAC
>JBOHIU010000154.1:0-26741 GCA_050725855.1 Xanthobacteraceae bacterium
GCCCACGGCCTGGACACGATTTACGCGCTGCCCGGCGTGCACAACGACGAATTCTTTGACGCGCTGGCGAAGACCGCCGGCAGCGATGGCGTCGGTGGCCTTCGCACCGTTCACACCCGGCACGAGCAAGGCGCCGCCTACATGGCACTCGGCGCGGCGCTGGCGACCGGCAAGCCGCAGGCCTACTGCGTCGTTCCCGGCCCGGGTCTCCTCAATTCCGCCGCGGCGCTGCTCACCGCCTATGGAATGAATGCGCCGGTGCTGGCGCTGTTCGGCCAAATCCCGCAGGACGCGATCGGCCGCGGGCTCGGCTATCTGCACGAAATTCGCGACCAGGCCGGCATCATCGCGCGGCTGGTGGACTGGTCGGCGCGGATCGGCGGCCCCGCCGAGGCGGCGCGCCTTGTGGCCGAAGCGATCCGGTCCATGTCGACCGGCCGGCCGGGGCCGGCGGCGCTGGAATGCGCCATTGACGTTTGGGGCCGCGCGGGCCCGGTTGCGGCGCAGGCGCCCATGCCCGCCGTCATTCCGCCGATCGATGACGATGCGATCGAAGTCGCCGCCAAGCGCCTCGGCGCCGCCAAGCACCCGCTGATCGTTGCCGGCGGCGGCGCCCAGGACGCCTTCACCGAAGTGACCGAACTTGCGCACCTGCTGCAGGCGCCTGTGCTGTCCTACCGCCGCGGTCGCGGCGTTCTGGACGATCGCGATCCGCTGGCGGTCAATCTGCCGCTCGGCCACGAGCTATGGGGCGAGGCCGACGTGGTGCTGGCGGTAGGCACGCACCTGCACACGCCGCTGCAGCAATGGGGTATCGACCGCGAGCTGGCGATCGTCCGCATCGATGCCGATGCCGAGGAACCGGGGCGCGTCGCCAAACCCGCCGTCGCGCTTGTCGGATTGGCGCAGCCGATCCTGCGGCGGCTGATCGAAAGACTGCCGGCCCACACGACGCGGCGGCCGTCGCGGACCGCGGAGATGCAGGAGCGGCAGGCGCGGATGCGTGGGAGGCTAGGAAAACTCGGACCGCAGCTCGCCTACCTGGCCGCCATTCGCGCCGAATTGCCGGAGGATGGCATTTTCGTCGACGAAGTCACCCAGGTCGGCTTCGCCTCGCGCCTCGCCTTTCCGGTCTATCGGCCGCGGACCTATATTTCCCCCGGCTATCAGGACAATCTCGGTTATGGTTTTGCGACGGCGCTCGGCGCGCAGGATGCGCGGCGCGACGTGGCGGTGGTGGCGATCAGCGGCGACGGCGGTTTCATGTTCACCGCCAACGAATTGGCGACCGCCATGCACCACCGCATCCCGCTGGTCACCATCGTTTTCAGCGACGGTGCCTTCGGCAATGTGCGCCGCACCCAACAAGAACGCTACGGCAACCGCATCATCGCCTGCGAACTCGCAAATCCCGATTTCGTCGCCTTCGCCAAGAGCTTCGGTGCCGAGGGTGTGCGCGCCAACAGCCCGGACGAGCTGCGCGCCGCCTTGCGCCGCGCGTTTGCCCATCGCGAGGGTCCCACGATCATCGACGTGCCGGTCGGCCCCCTGCCCGGCCCCTGGGAGTTCATCCACATGAAGCGGGTGCGTGGAACTTGATGATCGCGCGCCTGCGCCACGGGCTTGAGGCTTGCCACGCCCGCTTTGGCTGCACACACTGGCGCCATGAGCAGGGCTTTTGATTCCGCGGCGACCGTCTCGATGCAACTGATAACAACGACCTCCGATCTCGCCGCCGCCTGCGGGCGGATGGCGGCCTTTCCGTTCGTCACCGTCGACACCGAATTTCTGCGCGAGAGCACCTATTATCCCCTGCTCTGCGTTGCGCAGATCGCTTCGCCGGATGAGGCCGTGGTCATTGACGCACTGGCGCCCGGCATCGATCTCTCCGCGTTCTATGCGCTGATGGCGGACGAGAAAATCATGAAGGTGTTCCACGCCGCGCGCCAGGACATTGAAATCGTCTGGCACGCGGCGAAACTCATCCCCCATCCGATCTTCGACACCCAGGTCGCCGCCATGGTGCTCGGCTACGGCGACTCGATTTCCTACGATCAACTGGTCCAGCGCATCACCGGCGATGCGCTCGACAAGTCGCTGCGCTTTACCGACTGGACGCGGCGGCCGCTCTCGGAGGCGCAGTTGCGCTACGCCATCTCCGACGTGACGCATTTGCGCGACGTTTATCTGGCGCTGGCCGACGATCTCCGGCAGCGCGACCGCGCCGATTGGGTCGAGGACGAAATGGGCGTGCTGACCTCGCCGGAAACCTATCGCATGGAACCGGAGAGCGCGTGGCAGCGCCTGCGGACCCGCCTGCGCAAGCCAAAGGAGCTTGCCGTGCTGATCGAGGTAGCGGCCTGGCGGGAGCGCGAGGCGCAGGCGCGCGACGTGCCGCGCGCACGCGTGATCAAGGACGAGGCGATCACCGATATCGCCATCCAGGCGCCGACCACGGTCGAGAGACTGGCCCACCTGCGCTCCCTGCCGCGAGGATTCGAACGCTCGCGCTGGGGCGAAGCGATCGTCACCGCAGTCGAGCGCGGGCTTGCCCGCGACCCGAAAACGCTGCCGCACCAGACCCGCGCGCCGGCCGTGGCCAACGGCGGCGCCACCGTCGAACTCCTCAAGGTGCTGCTGCGCATGGTCTCCGAGCACCACCACGTCGCCGCCAAGGTGATCGCCACCGTCGACGACCTCGATCGCATCGCCGCCAGCGACAAGGCCGACGTCGCCGCGCTCAAAGGCTGGCGCCGCGAATTGTTCGGCGAGAAGGCGCTCGCGCTCAAGCACGGCAAGCTCGCGCTCGCCATCGACAAGGGCAAGGTGGCGGTGGTGGAGCGAGGTGATTAATGGCGAACCGCTCGCCGTTCAATTCCGCGCGCGAAGCGCGCCGTGGCGTCCCACAGCGTCGGCACGGTCACCCGCGTCCTACAGGCCGGATCGGCGATCGTGTAAAGCTCGTGCAGGAAGCGCACGCGACGGTCGGTCCCCGGCACGACATGGCCTAGTTCCCCGAACGACCAGCCCTGGCCGCCGACTTCCTGAAACGTGTTGGTCAGCGCGACGAACGCATCAGCGCCGTGCGATGCGCCCACGGGCAGGCCACCGCGCAGTAAAGATGATAGCGGCCGGCCTCCGCGGGAAATTCCGCCCCGGCTTCGTTAGTGATGCGGTAGCGGAAAATGGAGTCGCGCTTGAAATAGAGGCCTTTGGCGTCGTGATTGAAAAGGATGTTCTCCGCGCGCCATTGGCCATCGACAAGCTGTCCCATTCATCGCCTCCAAAACGAGCCAATCCCGATCGCTTCGGCAAATAAGCCTCGGTATAAAGCTTCGACATGTCCGGCTCGCTGTCGGTGAGCTTCATCTCGACAAAGGAAACGTCGCCAGCGACTGCGGCGATGGCGATCCAGATGCCGCTCCGATGCAATACGCTCATGACACCCCTCCCCTCGCGCACTTGATGCTCCGCGCCCGGCGCATTTTATAATACGATCCGCTCACGGCATAGCGATCTCCGGGAGGATGCATGGCCAATCTGCAGCTCAGTCTCGCGATCACGTCTAATCCGCGCACTCGGCCGATCATCGACGGGCGCGTTAAAGCCGATGGCATCGATTTTGTCATGACCGTGCTCGGCCCCGCGGAAATGTTTTGGCGGCAGCTCAGCTTCGCGGAGTTCGACGTCTCCGAAATGTCGATGTCCGAACTGATGATGATCAGGCAGCGCGGTGACGACCGGTTCGTCGGCATCCCGGTTTTCACCACCCGGCGCTTCTATCACACCGCGATGTTGGTGCGTAAGAACGCCGGGATCGACGGTCCCGCCGACCTCAAGGGCAAGCGGATCGGCGTGCCGGAATACGTGCAGACTGCCGCACTGTGGACTCGCGGCATCCTTGAAAGCGAGTTCGGCGTGACGCCGCGCGACATGACTTTCTTCATGGAGCGCCTGCCGGAGCGCAGTCATGCCGGCGCCATCGGATTCAAGGCGCCAACGGGAGTCACCATCAACCAGATTCCGCCGGACAAGAGCATCGCCTCGATGCTGCTGGCGGGCGAGCTTGACGCCTACATGGCGTATTTCCGGAAGCTCGGCGTCGATATGATTGATCGAAGCTATATCGACCTTGAGAATCATCCCGACATCAGGCCACTGTTTGCCGACCCCGCTGCCGAGGCCGTCCGCTACTACAAGAAAACCGGCGTCTACCCGATCAATCACGGTATGGTCATCAAGCGCACGGCATATGAGCGAAATCCCTGGACGGCCATCAACATCCTGAAAGCGTTCGGCGAGGCTAACGACATGGCCGAGGCCGAGCGGCGCGAGCATGTCGCCTATCATCTGGAAACCGGCCTGGTGCCGGCTCAGTATCGCAAGTCGCTCGGCTCTCGCCTCATCAACTTCGGACTCAAAGCCAATCGCGCGACACTCGAGCTGGCAGCGAAATATTCCAACGAGCAAGGGCTGACGCAGCGGGTCATGACAATGGAGGAGCTGTTCGCGGCGAATGCGCTGGAGTCATAAAGCCGCGCGTCCGGACCTCTTCAGTGCTGGCGCCAGCCGTGCACACATTGCCCGAAGCGGCTTCCCGTGCATTCGCGTCCTCAGCGCGGCGCTTTCGCCGTTCCGGGGAACAGCCCGTGCTTGTCCAGAAACTCAATCATGTAGCGGTCGAACAGCCATGGCTGCTCGATCTGGCAAGCATGACCGGCACCGTGAAGAATCCGCATCTCGCAGGCCGGAATTTGCTCCTTGAGCGCAAATGCCGCCCTATGGGTGCCATCCTCGCTGCCGGACAGAATGATCGAGGGACATTTTACGCGCGAGAAATGATCCGCCGCATCCGGCGCCTTGAGCGCCAGGAACTGGCGGATGATGGAGTCGAGATCCGCGTGCGCATTGCGGTCGGCGAAGAGGTCGGCGAAATAGGTCGCCAGCGGTGTCTGCCGGAACGCCGGACTGAAATCCTCAAAGGTGTAGTCCCAGCGGTAACCGATACCGCGCTCGCTATACTGTTTGATCCGATGCACCGCGAATTCCTTGGCCGGGTTGTAGCCGGTACCGCACATGATCAGCGCCTTGGTTTTGCCCGGCCGCGCATGGTGCATGTAAGGGAGAATGGCCGAGCCGACCGAGCAGCCGACCAGGATCGCGGGCTCATCGGCGAACTCCGACTCGACAGCTTCCCAAGAGCCCTCCGCCATGTCGGCCATGGTCAAGCCGTCGCGCGCCTTTGGCGATCGGCCGTATCCAGGGATGTCGATGGCGATACAGCGATACCAGGTTGACATGTGGGCCAGCTGAAAGAGCCAGCAGGACTGGTCCATCGGATTGGGATGGACGAAGGCCATGACCGGCCCGCTTCGCCCCATCCGTTCGTAGTATAGCGACCCTTCGATGTGGTCGGCCACGGCGCCCTCCCCGTGCATTCGTTGCTGAGCCGATCAAAACGCCCGACGTTGGACGAACAGTCAATCGCGGCGCTCTCCTTGCCAAGAGCCACGCGCCTATCCTCGGGTCTTCGCCGCCACGTAGCGCGCCTGCGCCGCGTCGACGCCGGCCTGCGCCAGCGCGCGGTTGGCGTCGTTTATCGGCGCGTTGCGATCGTAGCTCGCCTGCCGAAAGAGATTGCTGCCGTTGAGTTTCGGCCGGACTACCTCGGCGATCAGTTCGAGGCTCCTATGCGTCGCCGGCCAGTTGGCCCAGTCCTGCGCGAATACCAGGATGCCGCCGAACCCGCCGGTGATTTCCAGCATGCGTTCGATCTTGGCGACCGCATCGTCCGGCGTGCCGATGATGGCACGTTCGTTGTCCACCATCCACGCGACCGGATCGGCGAGCCCGCGCGGCGGCGGATTGGGCGCCGGCACGATGTCGTTGGCATAGCCTATCCATTTCTCCAGGCCGTATTCGACATCCTTGCGCGCCTGCTCGCGGCTTTCGGCAAGATGCATCTGCACGGCAAACTGCCAGCGCGTGCGGTCGGCGAGATGGCCGTAGCTGCGGCAGGTTTCCTCGTAGATGGTCCAGTTGGCGAGGTGATGCTTGAGCGAGGCTTCATCGACGCCAGACAGCACCAGCAGACTCGCGCCATGCCGCCCGGCTGCAATCGCACCGGCCGGCGAGCGGATAGCGGCCACGGCGATCTCCATCGTCGGCTTCGAGTAGCACCCGACCGACAGGCGCGCCTCGTTGAGCTCAAACCATTTCGTTTTTTTGGTCACGGTGTCGCCGCGCAGTAGCGCGACGATGCAATCGAGCGCCTCGTCCATGTGCGGGCGCGACTCGACCGGCGCGATGCCGAACATTTTGGCGTCCGACGGCAGCGCGCCCGGCCCGGCGCCGAACATCACGCGGCCGCGCGTCATATGATCGAGCTGCGCCATGGTCTCGGCCACGACGAAGGGATGATGATAGGGCAGCGATTTCACGCCGGTGCCGAGCCTGATGTGCTTGGTGCGCTCAGCCGCCGCGGCAATGAAGACTTCGGGTGAAGCAATAATCTCGAAGCCGCCAGAATGATGCTCGCCGATCCAGGCCTCGTCGAAGCCGAGCCGGTCCAAGAGCGTCACGAGTTGCAGATCGCGTTCGAGCGCGTAGCTTGGATCGAGATTCGGGGCATGGAACGGCCCCATGAACATGCCGATACGCAGTGCACGGCGAGGCGGCATGTTTCCTTCGATCGTGTTCACCTTGTCCTCCGCTTCACTAGAAAGGCCTCATGCAAATCGAGAGCGCCTGCACGCGACTTTAGCATCTGCGGCTGTGTCGGGGGTTGATTTGATAGAGCGAAGGCCTTTCAGCCCATCGGCATCACCGGCTGGCGCTCCTTGTCGGAAGTGGTCGCCGCGCGAGCCACTCGTGATCGCCGGCGGCGTTTCGGTCACCGGAACGGATTGATGATGAGGATCCCGGCGACATTGCTGTCGTGAGACAAATCCTCGGTCAAAAGCTCGCGACAGCGCATTGTCAGCGCCGCCGCTCATGCACCTGTTCGCGCGATAGCCGAGTTCCGACGCGAAAATTCCGGACGCGCTCCCGCAACTCGCGCTCCTCGCGCATAAGCCGATCCGCCGCACTCTCGTCTGCCGCGAAATCAATCAGGAACTGCTTCACCAGGGCCGAGACCGACGTGTCACGCTCTGTCGCCTTGACTCGGGCGCGACGATAGGTGTCCGGATCCACAGAAACTGTGATATTTTCATGTTCTCACAGCTATAGAGGCGCGCCCCCCGCCGTCAAACGGACTGGAACTTGGCCGTGATCGAGCCGCAGCCGCATCCCGATTTGGCGCCACGATGTGACGGGCTGCCAGACGGCACCCGGCGCGCGCGTAAGCCGACTCAAGCGGCGGTCAGACTTGGTCCGTCAGCATCACCGGCTGGCGGCCGATCAGGCGGGCGAGCGAGCGCAACCGGTTTTGTACACGCTCGCCGCCGAGCGCAGATGATTGGCCCGGCAGGCGCAAGACGAGGCGGTGGCGTTCGACCGCAAGCGTCGTCTTGGGAAGAACGCCGGGCATCGCGGCGGACACTATGTAGGCGAGACGAAGCGCCGCGCCGAGCACGCGGGCACGGTCGATCATGCGCGTCGAGGCCAGCTCGCGCAGACGCGGCGAAAACTCGTCGTCCGAGACGGAGCCGACATGCCGGTAGAAGATGGACAGCGCCAGATAGGCGCGGCCGGCGTGATCGACGCCCGAAAAGCCGCCATGAGCGATGATATTGAGCGCCTGCTCGCCGCGATAATCGGGATGCGCCCGCCAGCCGATGTCGGCAAGCAGGCAAGCGGCGTGGCGCAGCCGCCGCTCCTCGCCCGTCTCATCGAGACCGGACGATTTTTGGAATCGGTCGGTCCAAACGATCAGCTCTTCGCCGTGGCGGGGGGAACGCGAGCGCAGCCGGTTGAGCTCGCGCGCCGCCTCAATGAGCGGATCCTTTTCCTTCTCCCGTTGCTTGAGCAGAGAATAGAGTAAGCCCTCGCGCACGCCGAGCGCCGAGAATACGACTTGCCGCGGCTTGCCGATGCGCAGGATGTATTCGAGCACCAGCGCCGCGTAGGGCAAGAGCGGCCGGCGTGCGCTGGCCACCACCTCAATATTGAACAGGCTGTCGACATCGACGCGATGAACGAGCTTGGCGAATTCCAGGGCTTCGTCGGCGGGTATGGAATAGCCGTGCATGACGTGCAGCGGATAGCCGGTCTGCCACATGTGCAGCCGCGACAGCGACCGCCACGTACCGCCGACAGCGTAGAAGGTGCGATCGGCGCAGCCCTTGAGCACCGGCAGGGTGGACAGCGTCTTCTTGACGAACTTCTCCGCTCTTTTGATTGATTTCGCCGAAATGTCCGCAAGCGCGAGGCCGCCAAGCGGGCGGGTCAGGCCATGCCGGGCACGCGTGCCGTGGACGTCGACGAGTTCGAGCGAGCCGCCGCCTAGGTCGCCAACAACGCCGTCGGCGCGATCCACGCCGGAGATGACGCCAAGCGCGGTCAGCTCGGCCTCGCGGCCGCCCGAGAGCACGTCGATTTCAGCGCCGATGGTGCGCTCCGCGAGCGTCACGAAGGCGGGACCGTTTTTGGCGTCGCGGCAGGCCGCCGTGGCGATGGCCAGAACTTTCTTCACGCCCATGGTCGCGCATAGCGCTCGGTAGCGCTTGAGCGTCGCGAGCGTCTGCTCGACCGCATCGGCGGCGAGCAAGCCTGTCGACTGCACCTCGCGGCCCAAGCCGCACAGCGCCTTCTCGTTAAACAGCGCGGCGGGGCTTCGAGTAAGCCCCTCATAGACCACGAGGCGGACCGAGTTCGAGCCGATGTCGACGACCGCAACCGGGGGGCCGCGGTCAAGGCGTCCTTGCGCGTCGGGCTTGGCGCTCAGCACCTTGTCAGAAGTCCGAATCGGTTTCCGGCCTTGACCGTTCATTGGTGCGAGCGGGACATTGTAAGCAAAATTTCAAAGAGCCTTATCCGATTCGAGCGGATCGGAGTCATTTCCGCTCCGGACGCCGCAACCGCGGCACCTGATCCTTTGGCGATTTGCCGCGGCCGGACAAGCTTGGATTGGTCATGAAATAGGTAGTGGCATTGAACACCTCATCGCCCGGCGCCGATTTGATGCGCGATGACGTCCCGTCGCCAAGGACCTGCCAGCTCTGCTGGTTGTCCTTCAGATTGGCCACCATGATCTGATCAAGCACTTGCTCGTGCACCGTCGGATTGAGGATCGGGCAAAGCGCTTCGACGCGGCGGTCGAGGTTTCGCGGCATCATGTCGGCCGAGGAAATGTAGACCGCGGCCTTCGGGTGCGGCAGGCCATGGCCGGCGCCGAAGCAATAGATGCGGCCGTGCTCCAGGAATCGGCCGACAATCGATTTGATGCGGACGTTCTCCGAAAGGCCCGGCAGGCCCGGCCGCAGGCAGCAAATGCCGCGCACGATGAGCTCGATCGAAACGCCGGCGTTCGAGGCCCGATAAAGCGCATCAATGATGTCGGCGTCGACCAGCGCGTTCATCTTCATCCAGATAGCGGCAGGACGCCCGGCTTTGGCATGCGCGATCTCCTCGTCGATATGAGCGGCAATGCGCTTGCGCAGATTAAACGGCGACACCGCCATGCGCTCGAGGCCGGCCGGATCGGCATAGCCGGTGATGTAGTTGAAGACATGCGCGACGTCGCGTCCGATGGCCGGATCGGAGGTGAAAAACGACAGGTCGGTATAGAAGCGCGCCGTCACGGGATGATAATTGCCGGTGCCGACGTGGATGTATGAAACCAGAGTCGCGCCCTCGCGGCGGACCACGAGCGACAGCTTGGCGTGGGTCTTCAGCTCGATGAAGCCATAGACGACCTGCACGCCGGCGCGTTCCAGATCGCGCGCCCAGCGGATGTTGGCCTCCTCGTCGAAACGCGCCTTCAGCTCGACCACGGCCGTGACCGACTTGCCGGATTCGGCGGCCTCGGCAAGCGCCTTGACGATCGGGGAGTCCGCCGAGGTGCGATAGAGCGTCTGCTTGATCGCGACCACGTCGGGATCGCGCGCCGCCTGCTGCAGGAAATTCACCACCACGTCGAATGATTCGTAGGGATGGTGAACGATGAAATCCTTTTGCCGGATGGCGGCGAAGCAATCGCCGCCATGGTCGCGGACGCGCTCCGGATAACGCGGCGTGTACGGAACAAACTCGAGGTCGGGGCGATCCAGGATGGACAATTGCGCCATTTCGTTGAGCGCCAGCACGCCATCGACCTTGAATACGCTCTCGTCGGAAACGCCGAGGGCGCGTTGCACGAACCTTCGCAGTTCCGCCGGCATGAGCGCTTCGATGTCGAGCCTGATCACCGTACCGCGGCGTCGGCGCTTGAGCGCGGTCTCGAACAGCCGCACCAGGTCTTCGGCCTCTTCGAGGATTTCCACTTCCGAATCGCGGATGACGCGGAAGGCTCCCACGCCCTTCATCGAATAGCCTGGGAACAGCTTGGCGATGAACAGGCTGGTTGCGCCCTCGATGGAAATGAGCCGAACCCGGCCGCCCTCGCCGCTTTGCGGCAGCCGGACGAAACGCTCGATGCGCAGCGGCATGCGGATGAGCGCGTTCATCGCCTTGCCGTCCTTGGCGCGCGCAAGGTGCAGCGCGATGGTGAAGCCGAGATTGGGAATGAACGGGAACGGATGCGCCGGATCGATCGCGAGCGGCGTCAGCAGCGGAAACACGTGGGCGAGGAAATAATCTTCAAGCCAGGCCTTTTCCGCCTTGGTGACGTCGGGGCCGTCAACCAGAACGATCCCGGCCTCGGCGAGAAGCGCGCGCAATTCCCGCCATTGCGCCTGCTGATCGGCAACCAGGACCGACACGGCATCGGCAATGCGGGCCAGCTGCTCGGCGGGAGTGAGACCTTCCGGGCTCTTCTCGATAATGCCTTCGCGGACCTGCGCACCAAGGCCGGCCACACGCACCATGAAGAATTCGTCGAGATTGGTGGCGGAAATCGCCAGGAATTTGAGACGCTCTAGCGGCGGATGGCCGGGGTTGGCCGATTCCTCCAGGACGCGCCGATTGAAATTGAGCCACGACAGCTCACGGTTGATGAATCGGCCGGGATCGTGGGCAAGCGGGGATTCGAGTGGTCGCGGGGTTTCTTCCAGCCGCCCGGCAGCGCCAGATTCTGTTGCAAAGGCAGCAGCTTGGACACGATCGGCCATGTCCTCTTCGATCTCCTCCGACGCGATAATCGCCCCCCTTTGTAACGATTGCATGATCCTCTTCCGACATAAGGAGGTTCAATCCCACTGCGTCAAGCCTTTGGAGGGGGCTTTGGCCGCGCGTGCGAACCGCCTCCGCACGCGGAGCCTCGGCTCGCATCGGGAATCCTCTACGCGCGGTCGCGGAAGATCTCTGCGGCAAGCGCGCGCGTCGGCGCCCGGCCTTGCCGCAATGCCTCCCGATCGAGCGCGATCACGGCGGCGCGCGCAGCCACGAACGAGCGCTCGATGTGACTGGCAAGATAGCCAACCGTGCTCTCGTCCAACGTGAGCTGCCGGTCGGCGGCAAGCTTGATGATCAGGCCACGCAGCATTGCGTCGTCGGGCGCCTGCAGCGTGACGACCGGCAGCGCCCGTAGCCGCGAGCCGAGATCGGGAATGGCGACGGGCCATGATGATGGCGTTGAACGCGCGGTGAAGAGCAGGAAGGCCTCCTCTTCGCGTGCGAGATTGATGAGGTGGAATAGCGCCCGCTCATCGGCTGCGGCAACTTCCTCGACGACGAGGGCGCCGGTCGCAAGCGCGGCCAGCAGACCGTCCTGATTCAACGCCCGGCCGGAAATCACACGCGCGCCCGACGCCGCCGCCCAGATCGACGCCAAGTGCGACTTGCCAGATCCCTCGGGCCCAATCAAGGCGACGGCGCTGGCCGGCCAATCGGGCCAGCTTTCGATCAGCTGGAGCGCGACCTCGTTGCCGGATCCGGGAAGGAAATCCTCCCGCGCATAGCTTTCGGCATGGTCGAGCGCGAGTGCGAGTTGGCGCGGGCGAAGGGACATGGGTGTTTTGTGGAGCGGATGCGACATTCGCTATTTGCTAAAGTTGCAGTTCAGAAGTCGACCATTCTTGCAGCGGCACTCATTTCGGAATCGGGACGCTAGCCGCCAGATCGTGAAGCGAATGTCAATCCAAAGCTCCGCCATGCCGATTTACCGGCGCTCCTTCGCTTCTAATATTCACAGAGCAACCCGGGCCTGGACGCGTATGGGCGACGGTAACCGCTAGACCGAGCCGTCGCCGATGTAGAGCGAACTTGCATGGTAGCGCTGCAACGCGAACCGCGTCAGCACGCCGGTCGCCGCCGCCAGCGGCACGGCGAGCAGCAAGCCGACGAAGCCAAACAGATAGCTGAACGCGACCAGCGCGAAAATCAGCCAGACCGGATGCAACCCGATGCTTTTTCCCAAAATCCTGGGGGTAACGATGTTTCCTTCGACAAACTGGCCGATGACGACCACGCCAGCGACAATGAGAACGCGCCCCCAGTGCGGATAGAACTGTTCGATGGCGACGGTGACCGACACGATCAAAGCGGTAAAGGAGCCCGCATAAGGAATAAAGCTGATGACTCCCGAAACGACCCCGATCAGCAGACCAAACTGCAATCCCGCCGCGGTCAGTACCGCGGCGTAATAGCAGCCCAGGCCGACGCACACGATCGACTGGCCATGAACATAGGCGGAGATCGACGCATTAATTTCGCGGGCGAGGCGGCGCACCGTGTCGCGCTGCGGCAGCGGGATCAACTGATCGAGGCTGCTCAACATCCGGTGCCAGTCGCAGATCAGGTACAAGGCCACCACCGGAGCGACGATCATCACGGAAAACAACTCGATCAGCGCACTTCCGCGAGACAGCAATGAGCTGACGAGCCCATTTAGATCCTGAATCGCGGGAAGCATGAGGTTGCTGACGGATTGACTGTTCCAAGCGAAGTTGTCGCCCACGATCCGCCGGATCCAAGGGTGGCTCGGGTCAGTAACCCAGCTCTGAATGTGCTGCACGTAATTGGGCAGGGCGCCGATGAACCCCGAGATAAACCCGGTCAGCTGCCGGACCAGAACCGGCAAGGCAACAAGCGACAAACCAGCCACCGCCAGCACGAACCCGGCCAGAATCACCAGCGCGGCAACCAGTCGGCTCAGGCCGCGCTTGCTCAGCCTCGTCGTCAGCGGATCGAGCAGATACGCGGTCGCCATCCCGACGACGAATGGCAAGAGGACAGGGCTCAGCAGCCAGAGCAGGCCGACGAAAACGATGAGCGCAACAATCCAGAAAGCGATATGCCATTCGAGGCGCATGGCGCATCCTTAAAATTCGCTCAGTGCCCGGACCCGAACGAATTCATGTGCTCCAACCATGCGGCGAGATAGAAGCCGATTGACAGCACGGTCAAGATGGCAACCAGGACAATGCCCGCCGCCTCGATCCACACGACCTTGAAATCGAAGCCCCTCTCGGCCAGCACCAGCGCCGCCAGCAGGATTTGCACCACCGTATTGAGCTTCGAGACCGGATGCGGCCGCACCGCCATCGGCTTGTTCACAAGCCATGCCAGCATGAAGCCGCTAATGATCATGATGTCGCGCGAAACGACCAGAATGACCAGCGAGATCGGCAGCGCCCGCGAGATGCCGAGCGCGACATAGATCGATACCAGCAGGGCCTTGTCGGCGAGCGGATCGAGATAGGCGCCAAGCTCGCTCGCCATGTGGAAGCGCTTGGCGAGGAAACCGTCGACGCCGTCGCTGATCCCGGCGGCCACAAACAGCGAAAAAGCGGCGAGCGTCTCTCCCGAAATGATCGACCAGACGACCGCGGGCACCAAGATGATGCGCCCCAGAGTGATAAGGTTGGGAATACTCAAGTTCGCCCCGGCTCCGCGCACTCCCCCTGCCGAGCGCAGGGTTTTGCCGGCCACGGCAGTCCTCAAATCCGCCGCGACAGCGCGCCCTCCCGGACGATTATAACGCCCGCCTGACGCTTGCACACCCGGTGATTCCGCCGTACGAGGCCAGCAGCACCCCGACGCCTGGGGAGAAACGATCGCTTATCCGACCTGGTGGGTTTTGTGGACGAGGCACGCTACGCGGCCGCCGGCGTTGACATCGATGCCGGCAACCACATGGTGGAATTGATCAAGCCGCTCGTGCGCGCGACCGCGCGGGCGGGCTCCGATTCCGAGATCGGCGGTTTTGGCGGCCTGTTCGACCTGAAGGCCGCGGGTTTCACCGATCCGATCCTGGTCGCGGCCACCGATGGCGTCGGCACCAAGGTCAAGATCGCGATTGAGACCGGCCGACACGATACGATCGGCATCGACCTCGTCGCCATGTCGGTCAACGACCTCGTCGTCCAAGGCGCCGAACCGCTATTCTTTCTCGACTACTTCGCCTGCGGCAAACTCGATCCGACCGTCGGAGCCGCCGTAGTTTCGGGCGTCACCGCGGCATGTCGCGACGTGCGTTGCGCGCTGATTGGCGGCGAGACCGCGGAAATGCCGGGGGTCTATCTACCCGGCGACTATGATCTCGCCGGATTTGCCGTTGGCGCCGCCGGACGAGCCGAGCTTCTGCCGCGGCGTGACATCGCGCCCGGCGACGTTGTCATCGGGCTCGCTTCATCCGGCGTCCATTCGAACGGCTTTTCGCTGGTGCGCCGCATCGTCGCCGAGGCCGGGCTCGCTTGGAATTCACCGGCACCGTTCGAGCCATCGCGCAACCTTGGCGATGCGCTCTTGACACCGACGCGGCTCTACGTGCGCTCCTGTCTCGCCGCGATACGGGGGACGAAGGCGGTCAAGGCGCTCGCCCACATCACCGGCGGCGGTTTTGTCGACAATATTCCGCGGGTGCTGCCTGCCGGACTGTCTGTCGTTTTTGATCTCGACCGCGTTGCGGTATTGCCGGTGTTCAAATGGCTTTCAGCCGCGGGAAAAATCTCCGAGCAGGACATGCTACGCACGTTCAACTGCGGTATCGGGATGGTCGCGGTATTGGATCGCCATGCGGCGGGCGAAGCGATCGAGCTGTTTGCCGCAAACGGCGAGACAGTGCTGCGGCTGGGTGAAGTGATCGAAGGCAGCGGCGAGAGCCGCGTCCATTTTGGCGGACGGCTCGATCTTGCCTGGTGAAGGGATGGCTGACGCGCAGGCTGCCCAAAGACCGGTCGACAAAAAGCGCGTCGCGGTCCTTATTTCCGGCCGCGGCTCGAACATGGCAGCGCTGATTGAAGCGGCGAACACGAAAGATTACCCGGCCGAAATCGTGCTGGTCGTCTCCAACACTCCCGACGCGTCGGGACTGGCGCGCGCCCGCGAAGCCGGAATCCCGACGGCAGTCGTCGATCACCGTCCGTTCGGCGCCGACCGCGATGCGTTCGAGCGCGTGCTCGACGCGCAGCTCAAAGCGCACCGGGCCGATCTCGTCTGCCTCGCCGGTTTCATGCGGCTCCTGACGCCGTCGTTCGTTCGCCGCTGGGGCGGACGCATGCTCAACATTCATCCAGCGCTGCTACCGCAGTTCAAAGGGCTGCACACCCATCGCCGTGCGCTCGACGCCGGCGTCGAACGCCACGGCGCAACCGTTCATTTCGTCATTCCGGAAATGGATTCAGGACCGATCATCGCCCAGGATTCGGTCTCGGTGCTCGAAGGTGATACCGAAGAAAGCCTGGCGCAGCGGGTGCTGGAGGTCGAACACCGCCTCTACCCGCAAGCCTTGCGCATGGTGGCGGAAGGCCGGATAGCGCTTCCGGGCTCCAGCGCCGAGGCCCCCCGCCTTGAAGGCCACTCAACAAACAAAAACCCCCAGACAGCACCCGCCGGATGGCCAAAATCCGATTGTCCCTCAAGCAAGCCTCAGGAATAAGGCTCAAGCATGGCTGTAACTGAGCCGCGGCGTCATCGCCGAACGATGCCGAACACAACGATTGTCGCTCGACTTCCAGAAGATGTTCGCTGGCATCAGCCGTTGTTTCCCACTTCGTTCAGTCGTGGCGGACTGTATTGCGCGGAGCGGTGCGTTTGCGCCAGGCACGCCAGACAATGCCCAAGGCAATGACCAGCACCGCGCCGGCGCAGCCGACAGCGAGTTCAATGCTGCTGGTGTGCGTCACGCCGGCGACGCGACGGGTCAACGCGATGACTGACTGATCTTCGGCAATCGTCTGCCCGGCGATCCAGCCAAGCAAGGCCGCGCCCGCCCAGATGAGAATTGGCAATCGCTCGATCAGCCGCGCGATGATCGCCGCCCCGGCGATGATGATCGGGATGGATACCGCAAGCCCGATCGCAAGCAAGCCGAGATCGCCGTTGGCGATCTGCACCACGGCAACGATGTTGTCGAAGCTCATCACGATATCGGCCGCGATTACGATCCGTACGGCGCGCCATAAGTTCGCCGAAGCTTCGACCTGCTCGTCGCCGTCAGGCGGCACGAGGAGCTTGGCGCCGATATAAATGAGGGCAAGCCCGCCGATGATCCTAAGGTACGGCCATTGCAGCACGCGCGCGAGCACGGCGGCAAAAATGATGAGGAGAAGCACCGCGACGGCTTCGCCGATCACCAATCCCAGAATTCGCTGCCGACGCGGCAGCGCTCGGCAAGCCATCGCAATGACAACGGCATTGTCGCCGGACAGCAGAATATTGATGAAGACGATCTGCGGGACCGCGCTCCAGAGCGGCTGCTGCGCCAGATCGTTAAAGTTCGTTAGCAGCATCGGGGCCGTCAAAGGACCACCAGCAACTATATAGTGGTAATAGACTTTGGCTTACCTCAGTTTCTCGCGCCAATGGCTTGGGCAGCAAATCGAATCCAATCCACTATGAGGTCCAAGCGCTGCGCTCAAACCGCCCGGCTCAGGAAAGGTCAGCCGACGATTTCGTTGCCGGAGAAAAACTGCGCGATCTCGGTTGCCGCGGTGGCGGCGGCATCGGAGCCATGCACGGAGTTCTCGCCAATCGATTTGGCGTGGAGTTTGCGAATGGTTCCCGGCGCCGCTTTGGCGGGATCGGTCGCACCCATCAGATCGCGATAAGCGGCGATCGCATTCTCGCCTTCGAGCACTTGCACCACAACAGGCCCCGAAGTCATCGTTTCCACAAGTTCGGCAAAGAACGGCCGCGGCCGGTGGATGGCATAGAAGGTTTCGGCCTGTTCCCGGCTCATGCGCAAGCGCTTCTGTGCGACGATGCGCAGCCCGGCTTTTTCGATGATTGCGTTGATGGCGCCGGTGAGATTGCGGGCAGTAGCATCCGGCTTGATAATTGAAAACGTACGCTCGATTGCCATCAATTGTCCTTCGTCGAATTTGGGAAAAGGGTGGCCGGGACGCGCCGGCTTATAACGCCCGGTTACGTGGCGGACAAGCGCATCACAAGACGCCAGTAGGCCTCGCTTTCAAGCTGATGAGATTGGCCAGGCTTAGGAACGGTATTGCACGCTTGGATCGGCTTGGTCGCGCGCGATGGGAGGCACCGGCTGTCGGCGCCGCCTTACTCGGTGGAGATCCGTTCCGTGTTCGCCGGCTCTCGTGCCTTTTTCTTTCTCGCCTCTCGCCCGGCAATTTTCGGCTCTTCCGGCACGGTCGCCGCGACACGATCCATATCCATGAGACGGCCGGCCTCGAAACGGTAAATTCCCGGCCGCGGACCGCTGTCATAGGTCAAGACTGCGGTGCGGTTGCCATTCGGATTGGCGCCGAATTGGACGGACGCCGGCGCACCCGCGCGCCAAACCACTTCGCATTCGGTCATCCCGAGTGCGATACCCTGCCCGAGCAGAGACGGCGGCACGACCTCCGTCAGCGCCACCCCGGCACCAAGCGGCGTCGGCGCGGCGGGCACGGCTGCGACCGGCGGCGGTGGACAGGCACCGTTCGGACTCACGAGATCGGCCGCTGTTACCGGCCGCCGCTTTTCATGCGCTTCCTGAAGCTCCGAAAACGTATATCCGCCGCTCCGGCCGGTCCAGTCGAACGGCCGCTCGAACCAACGCTCGTTGGATTGGAAAACCTCGGGATTGGCACAGCCCGACAGCGTAGCGGCGGCAATCAGCACCGCCAACGCGCCGCAATAGCGTGATCGAAGCTGCACAGACAATCCCCTCTGGCCCCGCTGCTCGAGTCTTGCGGCCCCAGCACAAACATGCGCCATTTTGTGGTGCGATCATGGCGCGCCGCCCGCGCCGTCCGCGACAGGAAGCGAAATCAACTCAGCCTACACCGGAAGATGAATGCTGCAAGGGTAAAAAATAATGACATATCAGAGGCTTGCATGGTACCGGCGGGCAACGGCCAAGCGGCGGCTCAGAGCCGCCCGGGCCTTTGGCATCCTGCAATTCCAGGCCGTGAAAGCACTTTGTTCGCCCGCGGTTCCGACAAGGGTCTGACGCGGTCTCCCTTTAACAAAGCAGAGGACCATCCATGCACCTGCAATTCGTCGGTTGCGGCGATGCTTTCGGTTCCGGCGGGCGGTTCAATACCTGCTTCCATCTCGTCGGCCGGGACGTCAATGCGCTGATCGATTGCGGCGCGACCTCGCTCGTTGCTCTCAATAAGCTCGCGATCAACCGCAACGCCATCGACGTGATCTTCATCTCGCATTTCCACGCCGACCATATCGGCGGCTTGCCGTTCTTCATGCTCGAAGCAAATTACATTCTCAAGCGCGACCGCCCCCTTGTCATCGCCGGACCGCCGGGTTTGCGCGCGCGCTATTTTGACCTGATGGAGGCCGCTTTTCCGGGCACCCGGACACTGCAGGTGCCGTTTCCACTAACGTTGCGCGAACTGGAGATCGGGCGGCCAAGCGAAGTCGGGGGAGTGAAGGTCACGCCTTATCACGTCGTGCACGACGACCGCGCCGGGCCCTGCCTCGGCTTCCGCTTCGAAGCCGAAGGCAAAATCATCGGTTTTTCCGGCGACAGCGAATGGACCGATGCGCTCATCGACATCGGGCACGAAGCCGACCTGTTCATTTGCGAGGCCTATATGCGCGACCGGCCGATCAAGACCCACATGGTACTGTCGGCGCTCGAGCGCCGGCTCGGCCAGATCCGGCCCAAGCGGCTTATCCTCACGCACATGAGCACCGACATGCTGGCGCGCCACGGCGAACTTCCCTACGAGACGGCCGAAGACGGCATGATCGTGGAGTTGTAAGATCGCTACCGGCACGCTTCCGGAATCAAGTAGCGGCAAGCAGAGGAGGATCTATGGAAACGCTGCGCAGGATCGGCATATCGCGTGCGGAGATGATGCAGCGCATCGCCCGCTTTAGCGAACTCAAAGGGTCTGACGGCGGGCTTCCCGACAGCAAAGCGCCGCAGTGCGAGCGCATGCTTTACAACGTTATCGGCTTTCAGCCGCCGAAGGACGCCGCCGGCGCCGTAACCTCACCCGTTGGCGATGATGCCTCGCGGCTCTCGGCTATTCCGATCTCCGAAGGCTTCAATCTCGGTTATTGCCGTGCCAAGCCGGGCAAAGGTCCGATGATGCACAACCACGACACCAACGAGACTTTCATTCCCATGACCGGCACTTGGCGCTGTAGCTGGGAGAGCGAGAGCGGCGGCGTTGAGTCAACCGATCTTAATCCGCTCGACGTGATTTCCTTTCCTCCCGGTGCAATCCGGCGCTTCGAGAATGTCACGCCCGGTCCGTCCAACGAAGACGCGATCCTCATGTTCGTAATCGGCGGCGACGCGCCAAAGGCGGAATTCACCGATGCAGCCATGAAAGAGCTTACGGAAGCTGGCGTTTGGCCGCGCTAGATCATGTGCCACTCGAAGTAGCTCGGTATCTCGGACCGCTCGTTGCTGCGAAAGCAGGAATCCAGAGCGAGCGTAGCTGTAGCCTCCCGTGTTCCCTCTGGATTCCCGCTTGCGCGGGAATGAGCGAAATAAGCTCTGCTGTGGCCATTCAGAAATCCGGATCATTTTTTCGGAATCCGTTATGCGGATTTCCGACTTCCTGACCCTCAGTAAGGGGCTGTTTGCCGGTTAGAATTATTTATCTGCAGCGGCGAGTGCTCATAGCTGAGGTGGCGCAATTACAAGCGCGCTATGCGCCGCCGAGTGCCGCTTCGATCGCTTTCAGCGCGGCATCGGCCTTCGAGCCGTCGGGGCCGCCGGCCTGGGCCATGTCGGGCCGGCCGCCGCCGCCTTTGCCGCCCAAAGCTTCGGCGCCTTTGCGCACCAGATCGACGGCATTGAAGCGCGCGACAAGATCGCTGGTGACGCCGACGACGAGACCGGCCTTGCCGTCGCCGGTGACGCCGACGATGGCGACCACGCCGGAGCCGACCTTTTTCTTACCCTCATCGGCAAGGCTGCGCAGGTCTTTCAGTTCAATGCCCTCGACGGCGCGCGCCACCAGCTTCACGTCGCCGATGGTGCGCACGCCATCGGCGCCGTTGCCCGCGGCGGCTCCGCCGCCCCCCATGGCAAGCTTCTTTTTGGCATCCGACAGCTCGCGCTCGATGCGCTTGCGCTCATCGAGCAGCGCGGCGACTCGGTTTGGCACCTCCTCGGCCGGCACGCGCAATTCGGCAGCGGCAGCCTTGGCCAGTCGCACGAAATTGTTGGCATTGGCCCGCGCGGTGTTGCCGGTCAGCGCCTCGATGCGCCGCACGCCAGAGGCAACGCCCGCCTCGCCTACCACCGAAACGAGTCCAATGTCGCCGGTGCGGCTCACATGGGTGCCGCCGCACAATTCGACCGACCAACCCATGGTGTTGCCGCCGGCCGATGTTGAAGGATTTTGACCCATCGCGACCACGCGCACTTCGTCGCCGTATTTTTCGCCAAACAAGGCCCGCGCTCCGGATTGCCGCGCGTCATCGAGCGCCATCACTCGGGTGGTCACCGGCGCGTTCTGCAGCACGATGTCGTTGGCGATGTTTTCGACGCGTTCGATTTCCTCGCTGGTCATCGGCTTGGGATGCGAGAAGTCGAAGCGCAGGCGGTCGGGGGCGACCAGCGAGCCTTTCTGCGCCACGTGATCGCCGAGCACCTGCCGCAGCGCTTCGTGCAGAAGGTGCGTCGCCGAATGGTTGCGGCGGATTTCCAAGCGCCTTTCGTGATCAACCTCAAGCCGGAATGAATCGCCGACTTTTACCGTACCATTTTCGACTCGAACATTATGAACAAAGAGGTCTCCCGCTTCCTTATGGACGGTCAGAACCCGCGCAACTAGCTGTCCTTCGGCGCCTATGATCAACAAACCGGTATCGCTGACCTGGCCTCCGGACTCAGCGTAAAACGGCGTCTGATTGAATATTAATTCTCCACTTTCTCCAGCTGTGAGTTCAGCGGCTTCGGGGCCGCCCTTAATGATCGTTTGAACGATTCCCTCGCTGGTCTCCATTTCGTATCCGAGAAATTCAGTTGCCCCAAACTTCTCACGGAGAGGAAACCAATAGTCTGCCGTCTTTGCGTCTCCCGAGCCTCTCCACGACGCGCGCGCCTTCTCGCGCTGCTGCTCCATGGCATCGGTAAAAGCGGCGATATCGACCCCGATGCCGCGGGGCCGCAACGCGTCCTGCGTGAGATCGAGCGGAAAGCCGTAGGTGTCGTACAGCGTGAACGCGGTGACGCCGTCGAACATGTCGCCTTTTTTGAGCGACTTGCTGGCCTCGTCGAGAATTGTGAGGCCGCGGTCCAGCGTGCGGCGGAAGCGCGTCTCTTCGAGCTTGAGGGTTTCGGTAATCAGCGCCTCGGCGCGATGCAGTTCCGGATACGCCTGACCCATCTCGCGCACCAGCGCCGGCACGAGCTTCCATATCAGCGGTTCTTTGGCGCCAAGAAGTTCGGCGTGACGCATGCCGCGGCGCATGATGCGGCGGAGCACATAGCCGCGGCCCTCGTTCGACGGCAGCACGCCGTCGGCGATGAGAAACGAGGTGGCGCGCAGATGGTCGGCAATCACGCGCGGGCTCGCCTGGTTCTCGGCGTTGGTCGGCGCGCCGATGTGATCGTGCACAGCCGCGATCAGCGCACGAAAAAGATCGATATCATAATTGTTGTGCACGCCCTGGAGGATGGCGGCGATGCGTTCCAAGCCCATGCCGGTATCGATGGAGGGTCTCGGCAGATCGATACGGGTCTTTTCGTCCACCTGCTCGAACTGCATGAAGACCAGATTCCAGAATTCCAGATAGCGGTCGCCTTCCTCGTCAGGTGAACCGGGGGGACCGCCGGCGAGCGACTCGCCCTGATCGTAAAAAATCTCGGAACAATAACCGCATGGCCCCAACGGCCCCATGGCCCAGAGATTGTCGGCATGATCGACGATGCGCGATTCCGGCAAGCCCGCGATTTTCTTCCACAACGGGCGCGCCACATCGTCCTGCGGATGCACGGTGATCCATAGCCTGTCCTTGGCGAGGCCAAACTCCTTGGTCACCAGATTCCAGGCCAGCTCGATCGCGCGTTCCTTGAAATAGTCGCCGAACGAGAAATTGCCGAGCATCTCGAAAAAGGTGTGGTGACGCGCGGTATAGCCGACATTGTCGAGGTCGTTGTGCTTGCCGCCGGCGCGCACGCACTTTTGCGCGGTGACCGCGCGCACGTAAGGGCGCTTTTCCAGGCCGGTGAAGACGTTCTTGAACTGCACCATGCCGGCATTGGTGAACATGAGCGTCGGGTCATTGCGCGGCACGAGCGGCGACGACGGCACGATTTCGTGCCCTTCGCGCGCGAAGTAGCCGAGGAAGGCCGACCTGATATCGTTGACGCCAGTCATTGTAGGCAACTCTCTAACGAGACACCGCTTTCCTGTCCAGGAAACCGGCGGTTTAGGCGCCGAATTGATGTCATGGCGCAAAGCATATATGCGGTCACGTGCCGGCCTGCTCCGGCAGAATGAACGGTTGATGAACGAGCATTCCAGCACTCCCCTTCCCGACACGCTGCAAGACCGCCTCGGCCAGGGCCGCTTTGTAATGACCGCCGAACTGGCGCCGCCCGTGTCGTGCGACGCGCAGGACCTGCTGGCGAAAGCGGCGGCGCTCAAAGGCCTCGCCGACGCCGTCAACGTCACCGACGGCGCCGGCGCGCGCGCCCACATGAGCGCGCTCGCCGCGGCGCGGCTCCTGATTGACGCCGGCATCGAGCCGATCCTGCAGATCACGTGCCGAGACAAGAATCGGCTGGCGCTGCAGAGCGAATTGATGGGCGCCGCCGCGCTCGGCATCCACAACCTGCTCCTGCTCACCGGCGACGATCCCAAGTCCGGCGATCAGCCCGATACCAAGCCGGTCTTCGACATCAATTCCACAGCGCTGATCGAGACCGCGCGCCGGCTGCGCGACCAGGGAGAACTGCCGACCGGACGCAAGGTCGCCGGCAAGGCCGCATTCTTTCTCGGCGCCGCCGACATGCCGATCGATCCGCCGCCCGGCTGGCAGCCCAACGCGCTCCTCGGCAAGATCAAGTCCGGCGCGCAATTCGTGCAGACCCAGTTCTGCATGGATGGCGCCATCGTGCGCCGCTATGTCGGCCGCCTCGCCGACGCCGGGCTCACGCAGAACCTTGCGATCCTAGTCGGCGTCAATCCCTTGCGCTCGTCTAAGTCGGCGCACTGGATCAAGAACCACCTGTTCGGCACGATTATCCCCGACACCCTGATCAAGCGCATGGAGAACGCCGCCGACCCGGCGCGCGAGGGCGTGCGCATCTGCACCGAACTGATCGAGGAGCTTTCGACGATCGCGGGCGTATCCGGCGTGCACATCATGGCTCCCGGCAACGACGACGCCATTGCGGAGGTCATCGCGGCGGTGCGCGGCCCGATCAGATCGATTGGAGCATGAACTTTTCCGAAAACCGGTATCCTTCACCCTCGGATCAAGTCCAAGGGCAAGCTTTTCGGGATCAAGCCCCAGCCCCGCGCACGCGATCGATGACCGCGCCCGCATCCGGCGGTGCCGTATCGCCGCGCCAAGCCACGTGGCCGTCGGGCCGCACCAACGACAATCGCCGTTCGTAGGTCGCCGCCGCGTACGGCTCGTCGACAGCAACAACGCTCAGCGGCACGCCACGCGCCCGAGCGGCGTCTTCCACACCGATGGTCTCTGCCCCGCCGAACGTTAGAAGCACATAGCCGCGGCCGAACAGATCGAGGATCGAGCGGCCATCGCGAAGCCAGACATGCGGCGCGCGACCTCCGGGCTGCGCCGAGGCAATGTATTTTTCCGGATCGTCCGGCAAGGCCGCACCGTCGCCAAGGCAGATCGGCGAGGCTTCGTAGCGATAGCCCAGTTGCAAGCCGTCAGTGCGGAATGTACGGCCGATCTTTTCGATCAGTCCGTCGCCAAGGCGTTGCCGCAGCAATCGCCCATCCTCGGTATCGTCCTCGATCGCCGCCAAGCCATCGTCGAACGCGCCGTGCGCGAAATAAAGCTCGGTCGCCATGCGGACATTGCGCAGGCCGATCGGCCGCCGCTCGGCTTCATATGAAGCGAGCAGGTTGGTGCCGCCCCAACCTTGCAGCACGGCCGCAAGCTTCCAGCCGAGATCGACGGCATCGGCGATGCCGGTATTCATGCCCAGCGCCCCGGTCGGCGAGAGCTGATGCACGGCGTCGCCGGCAAGAAAAATGCGGCCTGTGCCATAGCGCTCTGCGACCACGCTGCGCCGGGTCCAAATGCTCAAGCCCTTCCATTCGACGTCGACGGAGCGGCCGAGCGCGCGGCGCAGCAGCGCGGTCCGGTCGATGCTGTCCGGCGTTTGCCGGCCGCCGCTATCGAGCACCATGAGCCGCCATAGATCGTTGGCCGGATCGATGATGCGGATGTTGGCCCATAAGCCGCGGCGGTCGATGGCGTAAAAGAATACGCCGGCTTCCCTGTCACAGCGCGCCAGCAGGTTGGGTGCGCGGAAATAGAGATGCAGCGGGTAGCCGAGAATGCCCTTGCCCTCGAACGCGATGCCGAGCGCTTCGCGGATGCCGCTGCCGCCGCCGTCACAGCCGACGAGATAATCCGCGCTGACTGTTTCATGCCGTCCGGTGTCGAGATCGTGCAGGTCACCCGTGACGCCGTCGGCCGTCGTTTCGAAGCTTTCGAGCCGCGTGCGATAGCGCAAGCTTGCGCTTCGCTGCGATTGCGCGAAGGTGCGCAGGATCGGATCGAACCAAAGCTGCGAACAAATCTGCAGATGCTCTGGGCTCGGCCCTCCGGCTTGCCGCTCCCGGCGCGGCTGCCGCTTCATGCGCGCCAATTCGTGGCCGGCAAGGCTCGTGACAAACACCACATCGAGGGGGTGATCGTCCGGAAACGGACAATCGTGTACCGCTTGCGCCATGCCCCAGCGCCGGCAGAATTCCATGGTCCGCGCGTTGACCTCGTTCATTTTCGGCGTCGAGATCACGCCGTCGCTTTGCTCGATCAAGGTGCAGGCGATGCCGCGCCAGCCGAGCTCGGCGGCGAGCGCGAGCCCAACCGGCCCACCACCGACAATCAGCACCGGGATCCGACCCTTGCTTTGTGCGGCGTGTTTCATGCAGGCCCGGTCATTCTATTTGCGGCGCGACTTTTATTCGCATTTTACCATGCGCAACGGTAAGGCCTGACCGCCATTCCTGTCGATGGCTGAAATCTGCCAGTGCCTTCATGAAGGCAAGGCTCGCCCGATAACGGACGCAGTCGGCCCTCGCCTCTTCGCCTGGGGGAACAACAAAGAAGGGCCGCCCTTGCAGGCAGCCCTTCCATTGTCAGGCCGTGGTCCGGTTGCGCAGGCGATCGTGAAGCCTTGCGTACGTGAGCCCGATGGCGGATTAGGCCATTCTAGGCAAGGACCTCGGCAGAGGCCAAGACAGAGGCCAAGATCCAGTTCACGAATGCCGGCGACCGCGGCGATAGACAATGAGACACTGGATCACCTCCTTTCGGTTGTTGACGAAGGCCCTCAATATACCGTTTCCGCAGCGATTCGGAAGCCTCCCGCACCGTGACGCCCGGTCGCGGCAAGTGCTAGGGGTGCGGGCCGAAGGCGCACGCGAGGGGGCACCGCTCGAAGACGATAAGGCGGATGCCAAATTGTCGCCGTATTTATTTGCGCTCTGATCACCGGCCCGTGTGGACTGTTAGTCCCTACTCATCCTGAGCAAACTCCTCATATTCCTCAACAATAGAGTCGCTCATATGCTCCAAATATTTCATCCCGGAAATATCCTTAATCGCGTTATATGGCAGATAAGAGCAACTCTCGTAGAGAGGACCACGATCAAGAAGCGAGAAAACAGGCCTTTTAATTTCGCGCAGAACCTTTTCGCGCCTTTCCTCGGGCGCCACGATGTGTAGCCTTATGTCCATGTTAGGCTGCAGGGCCAGCAAATCCGCCATGCGCAAAATTCCAGAATAGATTGCTGTCGTGTGCTCAACCTCAAAGGCACGGGCCATGGAACGGCCCTTGAGCCAGACGACGTCAATTTGCTCGATAGTTCGGAGGGTCGTGTCGTCATAGTTCAGCGGCAATGCCTCTAGAAAAGCCGGATGAGATTCGACGTGAAGCTCACTTAATATCTTCTGCTTGTCCGACTTTGGTACCCAGATGTGAAACCTTTCAATTACCCACAATTTTGATTCCGACAGTGGCTCCCAGCGCGATGTCGGTCAGGCGCGATAGCCCACGCCACATAACGGTGTTGCCGGGCGGTGGATCGTTGGCGCGGGCCAGATAGCCACCG
>JBOHIU010000155.1:0-10587 GCA_050725855.1 Xanthobacteraceae bacterium
GTATGAACTGACGCGCGACCTCCGCCGCGAGATCTTCATCACCACCGAGGTCGGTCAGCACCAGATGTGGGCCGCGCAATTCTTCGGATTCGAAGAGCCGCACCGCTGGATGACGTCGGGCGGCCTCGGCACCATGGGCTATGGCTTGCCGGCGGCGGTGGGCGTGCAGGCGGCGCATCCGAACGCCTTGGTCATCGACATCGCCGGCGACGCCTCGGTGCAGATGACCATGCAGGAGATGTCGACGGCGGTTCAGTATGAGCTGCCGATCAAGATCTTCATCCTGAACAATCAGTATATGGGCATGGTGCGGCAGTGGCAGGAATTGCTGCACGGCGGCCGTTATTCGCATTCCTACACCGAGGCGCTCCCCGATTTCGTCAAGCTGGCGGAAGCCTATCACGCGCATGGCATCCGCTGCGAACATCCGGGCGAGCTCGACGAGAAAATCCGCGAGATGATCGAGGTGAAGACGCCCGTGATCTTCGACTGCGTGGTCGATCCGGCGGAAAACTGCTTCCCGATGATTCCGTCCGGCCGCGCTCACAACGAGATGCTGCTCAGCGACGCGACAACGCGGGTCGAGGATGCGGTGACGGAAGAAGGTAAGATGCTGGTGTGAGTTGGACTGTCGTCCCCGCGAAGACGGGGACCCAGTAGTCGCCGACATCGAGGTATTACTGGATTGTCCGCTTTCGCGGACAATGACATCAGCGAGCGAGGATGCAGCAATGAAAATAGCCATCATCGGCGCCGGCAACGTCGGCGGCACGCTGGGCGCGGCCTGGGCGCAAAAGGCCGACCACGAGATTTTATTCGGTGTGCGTGATCTGGCGGCAGAGAAGACGCAAGCGCTCGTGCGCAAGATCGGCGGCAAGGCGCGCGCCGTTGCGCCGGCCGACGCCGCCGCGTCGGGCGACTTTATCGTCCTGACAACGCCATGGCCGACGGCCGAAGCGGCGATCCGCTCGCTCGGCAACATCGCCGGCAAAATCATTCTCGACGCAACCAACCCGCTGGCGATGGGGCCCGATGGCTTCGACCTCGAGATCGGACACAGCATTTCCGCTGGCGAGAAAGTGCAGAGCTGGGCCAAGGGCGCCTCGGTGTTCAAGACGCTCAACACCACGGGGTTCGGCAACATGGCCGATCCGATATTTCACAGCGTAAAGTCGGTAATGTTCGTGGCTGGCGATGACGCCGTCAACAAGCCCAAGGTCATCGATCTTGTCGCCGAACTTGGATTCGACGTCATCGATGCCGGCCCGTTGCGCAATGCGCGGCTTCTGGAAGCGCATGCCATGCTGTGGATCGAGCTTGCACTCAAGCGCGGGCTCGGTCGCGACTGGGCCTTTGCTCGTGTCCAGCGCTAAATAGGGGGGAACGGTGAGCACCGCCACAACGCACTATCCCGCCGCCCCGGCCAGCGAACGCGTCGAAAGCCGCACATTGTGTGTGCTGGTCGATAACGAGCCCGGCGTTCTCGCGCGGGTCATCGGGTTGTTTTCCGGGCGTGGCTATAACATCGATTCGCTCACGGTCTCGGAGACCGAGCACGAAAAGCATCTCTCGCGCATCACCATTGTAACGCGCGGCACGCCGATGGTGATCGAGCAGATCAAGAACCAGCTCGATCGCCTGGTGCCGGTGCATCGCGTCATCGACCTGACCACGACCAGCCCCGCGATCCAGCGCGAACTGGCGATGGTCAAGGTGCGCGGCACCGGCGATCATCGCATGGAGGCGCTGCGGCTGGCCGATGCGTTTCGCGCCCGCGTCATCGACGCCACCACCGAAAGCTTCGTGTTCGAGATCACCGGCGCTTCGGAGAAGATCGAAAGCTTCATCAATCTGATGCTGCCAATTGGCCTAGCCGAAGTCTCGCGCACCGGCGTCGTTGCCATCGCGCGCGGGCCGGAGGGGATGTAGAGCGCCATTGATTGCGTCATTGTCCGCCGAAGGCGGGCAGACCTGCGCTGCGTCTTTGACGCCCACTGGATGCTCCGCCTTCGGAGCATGACGATTAACAATGATCGCGACTCGGCCTAGTCATGCCGCCGCGGCATTCTGGTTGGCCGGCCTCAATCGTTCGACCAGCGCGGCGAAGCGGTCGACAAAACCGTGCAGGAACGCCTTCGTGCTGTCGTCGCCGATGGTGCCGTGTTCGTCGATCAGATTCGGCTTGAAAGTGACGTAAGCTTCGCCGCCGAGCAGGATCATGCCCAGCCCGGTCATCACCGAGCGCAAATGCTGCTGCGCCAACGCACTGCCGATCGCGCCCGGCGAGGTGCCGGTGATGAATCCGGGTTTGTCCGGCCAAACGCTCTTGCCGTAGGGCCGGGCGCCCCAATCGACGGCGTTCTTCAAGACGGTCGGAATTGAGCGGTTGTGCTCCGGGGTGACGATCAGCACGCCGTCGGCCGCGGCAATTTCGCTTTTGAAGCGGGCCACCTCGGGCGGCAGCTGGCTCTCGCTATCCTGATTGTACATCGGCAAGTCGTCGATGCGCGCGAATTTGGCTTCGAATTTGCCGGCACCAAGCTTGGCAAGCGCAGTCGCGAGCTTGCGATTGATCGAATCGCGGCGGTTGGAGCCGACGATGACGGCAATCTGGGGCTTGGTCGGGACGGGCATGGTTGAATACCTCGGTTTGAATGAGTAACTAGGGCTAACTAGGTGACCAAGGCGGAAGCTCGCAAGAAGGCACACCGATGAAACCAAGACACACCCATTTGCCCGCGGATTGCCGCGCCGTGAGCGACGTGCTCGCCCGCGTCGGCGACAAATGGTCGGTGCTGGTCGTCACGCGCCTCGGCGAACGGCCGATGCGTTTCAACGAGCTGCGCCGCTCGATCGGTGGTATTTCTCAGCGCATGCTGACGCTGACGTTGCGCGGCCTGGAGCGGGACGGCCTCGTTACCAGAACGGCGTTTCCGACCATCCCACCGCGGGTCGATTATGCACTCACGCCGCTCGGCCGCGATCTCCTGCAGCCGGTGTCGGCACTTGGCGCCTGGGCTATCCGCAATCAGCCGAACATCGCCCGTGCGCGCGAGCGGTTTGATGGCGCTAGGGGGTCGAACGCCGCCTGACAGTGGACTGCCGGCCGCCCTCGGATATACATTGTATATCTGAAGTGGAGACGATGATGAAAGCCAAAATCGCCAAGTGGGGCAATAGCCTGGCTGTGCGGCTTCCCAAACTGATCGTCGCAGACCTTGACTTGATGCCCGGCCGCGAGGTCGAGCTGCATCGGGATGGCAGCCGGCTGACACTGGAGACCCGTCGTAGCATTCCGCACTATCGGCTCGAAGACCTTTTGGCGCAGATCAAACCCGGCCAGAAACCGCCGCCATTCGAGGATTGGTCCGCAGTCGAGGCGCCCTGGCCGGACGACGACTGGAGCGATATTGCCCCTACCGACGAAGAATGGGCGGCCATGAAACGCAGGGCGAGGTTGAAGGGTGGCACGCGAAAGCGCCGCGCTTGAGGCCGGCGACGTTCTCTGGATCGATTTCGGACGGCCGGTCGGGCATGAACAGGGCGGTCGGCGACCGGCCGTGGTTGTCACGCCGCGCCATTATAACACGCGCTCGTCAGTTCTCGTCGTCTGTCCGATCACGCGCAAGCGTCGAACTTGGCCATTCGAAGTCAGTCTGCCAGCCATCGGCCGGTTGACGGGCGTTGTCCTCGTCGATCAGATCAAAGTTGTCGATCCGGCGGCGCGGCCGGTTGGATATGCGGGGCGGCTGCCAGACGCGGTGCTCGGCGAGGTGAAAGCCAGACTCGCGGCGCTGCTCGGAATTTCTGTTTCCAATTGAAAAACTCCACGCTAGAGCATGTGGCCAACGAGAGAGGAAGCATCATGCGCGTTTACTACGACCGCGACGCCGACCTGAACCTGATCAAGGGCAAGAAGGTCGCCATCATCGGCTATGGCAGCCAAGGCCATGCCCATGCGCTCAATCTGCGCGATTCCGGCGTCAAGGAGGTCGCGGTGGCGCTGCGCAAGGCCTCGCAGGGCGTGAAGAAGGCGCAGGGCGAGAACCTGCCGGTCAAGGAGGTTGCCGAGGCCGCCAAATGGGCCGACGTGATGATGATGCTCACGCCGGACGAGCTGCAGGCTGACATCTACAACAATCAGCTGCACGCCAACATGAAAGAAGGCGCGGCGCTGATGTTCGCCCATGGGCTCAACATCCATTTCAATCTGATCGAGCCGCGCTCCGATCTCGACGTGATGATGATCGCGCCCAAGGGGCCCGGCCATACCGTGCGCTCCGAGTATCAGCGCGGCGCCGGCGTGCCGTGCCTGCTTGCGATTCACCGCGACGCTTCGGGGAACGCACACGATCTGTGCCTGTCCTACGGCGCGGCCATCGGCGGCGGCCGCGCCGGCATCATCGAAACGACCTTCCGCGAAGAGTGCGAGACCGACCTGTTCGGCGAGCAGTCGGTGCTGTGCGGCGGTGTGGTTGAGCTGATGAAGGCCGGCTACGACACGCTGGTTGATGCCGGCTACGCCCCCGAGATGGCTTACTTCGAGTGCATCCACGAGATGAAGCTGATCGTCGACCTCATTTACGAGGGCGGCATCGCCAATATGAATTATTCGGTCTCCAATACCGCCGAGTACGGCGAATATGTTTCCGGCCCGCGCGTCGTCAATGACGCCACGCGCGCGGAAATGAAGAATATCCTCGCCGATATCCAATCGGGCAAGTTCGTCAAGGACTGGATGCTGGAGAACAGGGTCAATCAGACCTCCTTCAAGGCCATGCGCACCAAGCTCGCGGCGCATCCGGCCGAGGCCATCGGCGCCAAGCTGCGTGAGATGATGCCGTGGATCAAACAGCGTGCGCTGGTGGACCGATCGCGCAATTGATCCACGGCCTTTTGCCTAAAGGACGGGCTCGCGGTGCGAGCCTTTTGGGATCAAACAGCGCGCGCTGGTGGATCGGTCGCGCAATTGATCCACGGCCTTTTGCCTAAAGGACAGGCTCGCGGGCGCGAGCCCTTTTGGGATCAAGCAGCGCGCTTGTTGAACCGATCGCGGAAGTGATCCAGCGATTGGTGCCTTCTCTTGGATGAAGTCGAATCGCGTGACTGCGTCTTGATCTCGAATGAGCCGCAGATACACTGGCGGACGCGGGCGACCACCAAGACAGGGAGGAATAAAATGCCTAGAAAGCGTCATCTATTCGCGGCTGCGGCCGTGATGCTGGCCTTTGGGCTGGCTGCGTCCACGGCCAACGCCGCAGGAATCTTCACTCTGAAATCGAAGACCTTCGCGAACGGCCACATGATGCCGAAGAAGGTTTCGAACACCAGCGCGCACGGTCCAAACTGTGTCGGACAGAACGTCTCGCCCGAATTGCACTGGAGCAACCTGCCGGCCGGAACCAAGAGCTTGGTGCTGTTGATGTCCGATCCGGAAGGCCGTGCGCCGGGCGGCGTGAGCCATTGGGTCGCCTATGGCATTTCTCCGACCCTCACCGGGTTTGCGGAGGGCGCCACCAGCAAGGATTCGGATCAGTATGTCGGCGGAAAGAGTACGATGGGCGTCGGTCATTATTCCGGCCCTTGCACGCCGCCTAACACCACGCCGCACCATTATACGTTCGTTCTCATCGCCAGCGACTTCGGCGTGAAGGACCTTCCGCCTGGGTTGACCCGCGAGGAGATCATCGCGAAGTTTGGGCCGCCGCCTGCGCACGTCAAAGGCGTCACCGGACTAGTGGGGCTGTTCGTCGACCCCTGGCGCCCGCACGAATAACGTACCCTACCCGGTCATGTTTCCATCGAGCGCGTCGAATATCGAAATCGCCGCGCTCGATCGTGCGGAAATCGCCGTTGAGCCTTGGTCGTGGCGATTCGCTGTCGAGCGGCGCGCCGCGATCGAGGATTATTTCGGCCGACTGTGTCGCGAACGGGCCGACATCTGGAACGGCCGCGTGCTGCTGGTTCAACGCTACGCCATCTGCGACCGCACGCTGCGCGGCACCTGCTTCGAAACTGATTACGCCAGTTTCTGTGCGTGGCGCGGCTGGAAATTTCCCGATTCGAATGTTTATAACGTCTTTGCCGCCGCGGCGCTGGAAAGCGCCGATGGCGCGTTCCTGGTCGGCGAGATGGCGGCATCGACAGCCAACGCCGGCTTGATAACCTTCCCCTGTGGCACTCCGGAGCCGAGCGACCTCGATGCGGCCGGAAGGCTCGACCTTTCCGGAAATCTCAATCGCGAACTGATGGAAGAGACCGGAATAGGAAGCGGCGAAGTGCAAGCCGAGCCCGGTTGAGCGCCGCACAATGGGCGAGCAGCCCCATACGGCTGTCGGTATCGAGCGCGACGATGAAGGCCCACAAGTCCGCAACGCTCTGAGGCATTTGCGTTGCCCAGTTGGCGTGGCGATCGGCAAGCATCTTGGCGGCGGACGTGTCCTCGATGCCGTCCGCATGCCCGGCCAACGAGGCCCGCTCGGATTTGATGCCAAGGCAAGTCCCGAGGTCTTGCCCCTTATAGAAGGTTTGGGCGACTAAGGTGTGAGTGACCGCCAGTAAGGCAACGTCGGGGACCTGACCAAGCACGACGCGGAGGCCCAATGTGCGATGGGCGGTGAGATCGCGAACAAGAAGGTCTGATAACGTCTTCGCACGTTCACCCTCCTCATCCGCGACATCGGGGTGAGACGGATCCTCGGCCTTCCCGCCCCGACACAAAGGCAACTGCGAGTGCTGGCGATTCGCGGGCGTAAACGTCTAAAGCTCGCGTTTGGAATTAGACGCAAGAGAGACCCGCTGCGTGTCAGCGCGTCCAGCCTCGTCGTTCAACCGACAATGGCGCGCCTCCTCGGTTGCGTGTGTCAAATCATTGCGCCGTTTCCGACAATGCATGACGCGGATGACTACCGAGTTATTTATACAGCTCCCGGCGATGGAAAATGGCCCGATCTCTATTCGACTCTTTTCCGGTATGTTAGGCGGCGCGTGCAAAAAGAGCTGAAAAAGCGTGTACGCCAAGCTGATCGTGAAGACCCAGACAAGGTGCCAAATGATCTGCAAAGAGCGGCAAGAACCGCAGTAAGGATTTCTGGACTGCTCGATTATCGGGACGGGAGCGATGAGGAATGTGGCCGGTTCATCCAGAGATTCATAACCTGCCACCGCCAGATCGCGACTCTTCAAGGCGTTGGTGGCGCACTCACCGACACCTTAAAACAAGTGGATTTCTCCGGCACGACCAAAATCGCAGTACCCGGTTTCGACGGCTGTAGGATCGGTTGGAAGGACTATCACAATATTGGACGCTGGAGGGACGCGTGGCGCGCGCGCCTGCAACTCGGCCTGGTCGATTCAGGCCGGGATATCAAACTGCGTTATCGGCTCCCGGAACAGGTTCGCTGGCGATGGCCGCGCGAAGCACCAATATCGTGGCCGATCGAACGGCTTGTGCGGCCGCTCATCAGCACGGCTCGATTTGCGATGAAGGGCGATCGAGGTCTAAAACGACGTAAGGGCCGTAAGCGGCGACGCCGCATCCACGGTCGCTGAGCATGAAGCGAAGCCCGCAAATGCACAAGCACGAATCGAGCGCAAACGCGCTGGCAAGACTCGCTACACGTGTGAGAACTGTGGAGTAGCGGCCTGGGGCAAGCCCGAGCTCCGCATCCGTTGCGATCAGTGCGACGTGGTGATGATTCCCGGGTGATCGTGGCCGCCGCCTGGTCAGTCGGCTTTCGTCCTCGGTCGAGTGCCGGCCAGCAACACGATCTGTGCCCTCCAGACTATCTTCTGGACTGTATTTAGATCTCCCAACGAGCGCTCCGACAGCTCACGGTCGGTGGTAGCGATCGAAGTCCAACCCAAAACCCTCCTGAACTACCCGGCATGCTCATCAACCGAAAGGATGAAACAGTGACCTTGTCGATCAATGTTCTGTGTTTTCAAGGTCGCTCAGGGCTGATGAAGCAAAGGGAGAATGGAAAATGGCGAAGCAAATGACGTTTGTGGCGGCGATGCGGGACTACTTCGGTTTGAAACCGGGGCAGACGCCCGCTGATTTCCTTCGCGAAATGAAGGAGCTGGGCGAGGAGGACAAGACCTCATTTAAAACCGAATTGTCGAACGTGGGATACGAAATCGTCGCAAGCAAAGTTGCGGCCTAGCGTCGGACGGTGACGAGATGGATGGAAAGGTGGTTGTGAATTCTGCGTTTCGAACCAGCATCTCAACGAATTGCGGCATTCATTTCCGATTTTACGGCCGCCGGCGCTGCCACAGCAGTGAGGTCGCACTAGGAGGGCTCTGAAGATGTTCTGGATCATGAGAGGTCTGAGTTGGCGTATGTGGCCGAGGCTTGCCTTGCTTCGGCAACTGGGGGCGGTCTGGGACGAAATCTGTAAAACAAATGGGCCAGCCGACGGGGTGGGAGCGCTGGCGGCATCCACTATCGTTGTGATCAATCCCTGCCACTTTGATAATTGGCAGGGGCAGATACCCGATGAAGCCATCAAACGCTTCGGTCATCCGCGCGGCTGGATAAAAGTTATTGCAGACGAGCCGGACATTCAAAGCAGATTTTACAGGTTGGATCACCGCGAGCTCGCCGCTTATCGCCAGGGGATCCCAATCATCAAGAAAATTGTCCCGTTTAGGAGGCGACCTGACCTTGCCATCGGTAGCCGCAAGCTGGATGAGGCCGAGCATCGGCTGCGGAGAGCGCTTGGATATCAAGTCTACATTCGGACCGAACAAGCACGTGCCCTCATCGAATCGAGCCAGAGTAATCGAACGCAGCTAACCGTGCCGGAGGCCCGCCGTGCGATTTGGAAACGCTTGGCTCATTACGTGGGGTTCGATCGCAGAGCCGATCTTCCTCGGCTGAAATTGCGTGCTCGTCCTGGTGATAAGAAGCTGACGCGCGAGGAACGAAGCGAGGTTCGCCGAGAGCGAACGTTCGGAGCGCTGTTCAATGAGGGCGTCAAACTGGCGGTGGCGTGCGTTGCCGGCGCAGAGGTCCCCCGTCAGGTGGGATTGATTGCGATAGCATCGGGCAGCGGAGCGGCTGCTGCGAGCAATTTCGAGCGCGACTTGGAGGCGATGCTGATGCAAGTCGTCGTGCTCTATCGCGCGTCTGTAGTGCTAGGGAGAAAGGTTTCGTTTTTGTACCGGTTCTGGAGCTGGGTTGGCGGTGGTATCCCGGCCCGACGAAAGAGCCGACGCGGGGCAATGCGTTCTCGGCAGATGCGGGCAGGTCAGCATCAGGTCTTGGCGACAGGCAGCTTCAGGCCGGCGGAACTCCTCCTGGTAGCGTGTCACGCCGACATCGATCCCCTCTCGCTTGATCCGCGGCACTTTGGCTGTGCTCGTGAATTTGAAATCGCACGAAAACTTGGACGTTTCCATCGCGGCAGCAATGAACGTTTATGTTTGGCGGAAGTCGAGACGCTCCGCGACGCGCTGACGCCGCGGGAGGGGTCGGGTCATTCGGAATACGAAGCCATGCAGGGTGATCTGCGTTCCATAGCATTGGAGACGTTCGGATCGCAGGAATGGCACGAAATCCTCTCCGAAGCGGCCATGCGAGGTGAGGGAATTACCCTCACTCATACACGGCGCTGACAGCTGTGCCGTGCCTTTATGGAAAGCGACGGACCTATACGGCGCGCCTGTGCGAGGCGCCCGACACTGGACGGTCCGGAGGCAGCAAGGGGCTTGAGGCACGGACTGATGCTCGGGCTGGTTCATGCGGCTTGGAGGTTCGGACAAGCAAGAATCGCACATCTATTTTCGAACTTCGGATCGCGGTGTTGTGGCTTGCTGGCAGCGGGTCTCAAAATTCGAGGAGTGATTGGACATGGGAAAAATTAGCAAAGAGTCAGGCGGCTTTGCGATGATACAGCTGCCGGCGGTTATCTTGTGCGTTTCTGACAAAGGGGGCTCGGGCAAGAGCCTCACCGCCCACCTGGTTGCTGAGCGGGCACGCGTGTCTGACGTCGCCGTCGGCATCGTGGAGGTCGATGCCCAGGGGCGATCACTTTCGATACTGGGAAACCACGTGGTGTCGATCGCGACCGATGCAAAGCTGGCGAGACGCGATCCCGCTGCTGCGCTGCGCGCGCTCACGCCGCTGTACACGACAATTGAAACGACCTCCCGCGTCGGCGGTCTGACGGTGGTGGAGTTCGGGGCCAATGAGGCTGCGAGGGGGGCGTTGTGGGCCGGCATGATCGACCTCAAGGAGGAGCTTGATGCCCTGCACGCTGAGGTTTTGGTTTTGACGCCGTTTACGTGCCAAGCCGAGTCGATGCGGCGTGGCGCGAAAGCTGCGAAGGCGTTTCTGGACGTGCTTCCCGGCGCCCGCCTCGTGTTGATCGAGAATCAGCGCGACGGCGCCGTCGCCGCGCTGCATCCGGCCAGCGATGCTGCAGAGGCGTATCGCAACGCGATCGTCCCGCTGGCGAAAGGCGCAACGATCATCCGCATGCCGGCGATTGACGCCGGTAGCTGGCGACCATTTGAGGCGCTCGGCATGCGCCTCGTCGATGCGGTGACGATGCCGATCGAGGAGGTGATGAATCACACAGC
>JBOHIU010000156.1:0-24545 GCA_050725855.1 Xanthobacteraceae bacterium
CGGATTGATGATATTGTCCGTAAAGGCTTTCACGAGATTGCTGAACGCCAAAGCGATGACGAGGCCGACTGCGACGACGATGACGTCGCCGCGCATCAGGAAGTTTCTGAAGCCTCTCAGCATGCCACTCCCTCCTTAATTGCAAACCGAATAAAGCCGAGGTGTCAGCTCCGCTAAGCCGTCATCACCTTACTTCGAAGCGTCCGCGTACCGGGACGTGCTGGCGACAACCGATGGACCCCTTTAATTATAGGAGTTCAGTTGATACCATAGCGGCTCGCCAATGTCAGGATAACGATTCGAAGAAAGGTCAGGCTGAGGTCGGTTGGCGAGTCGACGCTTCTTGCGGCAAGCTTGCCGGTCCAGCTTAATCGGTCACGAGCGAATCTGCGCAACGCAAGCAGTACGAATTGCTGCAGGTGCTAACGGCAGAAACCGATGTGGCGGACGGCGCTCGCTCCCCCTCCGGCAACGCATTGCGGCAAGGGGATCGTTGCGACGATCACAGGAGGGAGCGTGTCTGAGTTCGCCGCCCTGGTTGATCGAACCGCGCCGGAATGCGCTCTGCCTGGCTCAGGCGGCATCCGCGATCGGATCGAGGCCGAGCGCGATCCGGCCGCTGAATCGGTGTTGTCGCTTCCCCGCCAGAGGATGGAATTGCGCGCCGTGCGCATCGCGCAATAGGCGCTCGAGCCCGACGTTGCGGTAAAAGCCGGCGCCGCCGGCCGCCTCCAATGCCTTCTCCACGGTCGCGAGCACGTGCTCGGCGACAATCGTTTTGCGCGCCAGAATGGCGTTTGTTACCTCCAGGCTCATCGTGAAATCGAGATCGTTTGCCAGACGCACCATGTCGTCCACGGCAAGCTGCACCGTCGTCAGCTCATTGGTCAGTTCGCCGAGCAGATAAGGCACGGTCGGATCGCTCCGGCGCTTGCCGGCCTGCTCCACGCCGATCGCCGCCGCGGCCTCCGCGACTCCGGCATAGACCGACATGATCAGCGGCATCGCCACGGTGAGAATCACGTTCCACGCCGGATGAAACCGGCCGCGCGGACGCCGCAGCGCAACAGCGTCATCAGGCACGAAGACGTTGTCGAGAACGATAGTCTGCGACCCGGTCGCGCGCATTCCAAGCGTGCGCCAATCGTCGGCAAGCGAAACGCCCTGGGCGGCAAAGGGAACGGCAAAGTGCAGAACCTGCCAGCCTTCCTTTGGATCGTTGAAGGGCGCCGAGGTTGCCAGTATGCCGCCTTTGGGCGAGCCGCTGCCGAACGGCTTTCTGGCGCTGACGCGGAAGCCTCCATTGGCGCGTTCCACCGTACCGTTCGATTCCATCCAATCATTGGCGCCGGTCGAGATAAGAACGGTTTCGTCGGCGGCGACCCGCTCCAACAATTTCTTTCCGGGCCTGCCATTGCGATGATGGTAGGCCGCCGCCGCCACAAGATGCTGATGCATCGACAGCGCCAGCGCGGTCGAGGGGCAATAATGGGCAAGTTGACGCAGGAAGGCGCACATGGCGCCGTGGCGCACACCGCCGCCGCCGAGGTCGGCCGGAACCAGCGCCGAGAAGACTTTGTGTTCTTTCAGAACCTCATAGTTTTCGGCAACAAAGCTGTCATCGGCATCGCGCTGTGCTGCGCCTTCGGCAAAGCGCGGGCCGATAATCTGTGCGAGCGCTTGCAGGTTGAAAAATCGTGTCATGGCCAGACCTCTCTGGTTGGTATTCTGGACAGCCTGACCTCGACAGGACGCGGCTTCAACTTTAATATCTGAAGCGGTCAAACAACTTTCTCAAAATAGGATTTTGCATGGCTGAGAAACGGGGCTACGGCCAGTTCTGTCCTATCGCGCTCGCCGCCGAAATATTGGCGGAACGGTGGATGCCGCTGGTCATTCGCGAGCTGTTGTGCGGCAGCGTTCGCTTCAACGACTTGCAACGCGGGGTGCCGCGCATGTCATCGGCGCTGTTGGCGCAACGCCTCAAACAGTTGCAATTCGCCGGCATTGTAGAGCGCCGATCCGGCGGGGCGGGCGGCTTCGAGTATCACCTGACCTCCGCCGGCCGAGAACTGTTTCCTATCATTGAGAAGATGGGTCTTTGGGCGCAACGCTGGTTGCGCCACGATCTCGTCGAGACGGCGAATCTTGATCCCGATCTTCTGATGTGGGACATCCGCCGCAATGTCGTCGACAAGGATTCGCCGCGCCACGGCCGGTACGTTGCCGAGTTTCGGTTTTTCGGCGTCCCGATCAGCCGCCGCCGCTATTGGCTGGTATTTGATCGCGGTGTTGTCGATTTGTGCTACCGCAACCCGGGTTTTGCTGTTGACCTTTTCGTTGAAGCCAATCTGCGCCTGCTCACTCAGATCTGGCTCGGTCATGTCTCGATCGATCGGGCGCTGCGCGAAGGCCGGCTGCGGCTCGATGGATCGCGCGGCGACATCGACGCTTTTCGTTCGTGGTTCGCGCTCAGCATGTTCGCTCCAGCGGGCCACCAGCCCGCCGGGCTAGTGGAGCTCGCGGCGCAGTAAGATCACTGTGAGTAATGCATCCGCTGAGCAATGCGGGACGCGAGGTGCGAGATTCGAATACAAACGGGCCGGCGGAGGCGCCTGGGAGCGGGCGCGAACCCTGTTCCCTTTGCCGCGCCCGCCCGATAATCTCGGCGTCATGTCCGAGGTGATGGCGCAGGCATCCAGGGAGACGCACAAAGCGGCCGGCACGGCCGGCGGCGTCGCTACGCTGGCCGACGGCAAGCTTTACGCCCTGCAGAACAGCTACGCGCTCGATGGCCGGGTCAGCTTCTATCCGGCGCGCGCGCGCGGCTTCTCGGTGGCGAATTCCTATCTGTTGACGCAGCCCGATGCCGCCATGCTGATCGACACCGGCTTCGGCAAGGACGAGCCCGCGATCCGCGCGCAGGTCGAATCGCTGATCGCGCCCGGCCAGCCGCTGTCGCTGTTTCCGCTTCGGCTCAACGAGTTCATGTCGATCAACAACGTCGAAAGCTTCGCCGGGCATTTCAACGTCGAGACCTGCTACACCAGCAATATCGACGCGGCTCTGTGGTTCGATTTCGGCGCCAAGGCAGAAGGCCGCGACATCCTCAAGTCGATGAAGGTCACCGCGGTGTCGCGTGCCGACGCCATCGAACTCGGAAAGTGCGGACGCTCGATCGATGTGATGAACGCGCCGATCAGGCTTATCGCCACCCGCTGGCTCTACGACCACGCCACCAGGACGTTGTTTTCCTCCGACCTGTTCACGCACGTCTGGCGCGATCGCGACAGCGGCCCGTGGATCGTCACCGAGGCCGACAACGATCCCACCTCGCTGCCCGACGTGCGCTCGTTCATGCTCAACACGCGCTATTGGTGGCTCGAAGGCGCGCCGACCGAGTCGATCCGCCGCGGCATCGGCGCCATCTTCGACAAATACGATATCGAAACCATCGCGCCGGGCTACGGCTGCATTCTGCGCGGCAGCGGCGTGGTCGAACGGCACTACCGGATGCTCGATGAATTTTTGAAAGCCTGCGACAAGAGCGTGGCGACCTCGCGCTATGTCTTCCGCGACGAGGAGCGATGATTGATGTTTCCCGGGCGCAGATTTCGTAGCCCGGATGAGCGCAGCGATATCCGGGGCAGCATATGAGCCGGCCCATTGTTCCCGCATATCGCTTCGCTCATGCTGACTACTTTACGCCGTCTGATACCGCTTCAGGAACGTGCGCGCCCGGTCGATGGTGCGGGCCTTCAGCTGCGGCGGGTCCTTCCAGGGAAACACCGTGATCTCGGCATTGGGCGCCAGCGAGGCAATGTCGATAGAGATCTGAAGTGGGTGCGCCGGCACATCGTCGGGCAGTACCAGCATCGGCGTCTGACACGACTTCGCAAAATCCCGCGACACGCTGTACACGAAGTCGGGCCGCACGCGGTAAAGATTGTACAGATACTGCTCGATTGTCGTCGTCGGCACACCAGGCCGGCGTTCGAGAAATTCCTTGGCCCAGACATTCTTGCCGGAGTCGTACATGTAATCCGGGTGGTCTGACCCTTGCCCGACCGGCTGGCTCAGGATGGTGGCGGCTATGCGCTGCGGCGCGCGCTCCATCAGCTTCAGCGCGAATGGACCGCCGATGCAGTTGCCGAAAAAGAAAAACTGGCGGATGCCGAGATGGTCCATCACGCCAAGCTGGTCGTCGGCGAAGGCGTCCCATGGATTGTCGACCGGGATCGGCCCGGTTGATTCGCCGTTGTTGGCGTTGCGCTGGTCCATACTGATCACGCGGAAGTCGTTCTTGAACTCCTCCGGGATGTTGATCACGGCCGTCGGCCAGTTTGCGATCCGCGAGTTCAGGCCGCCGCCGGGCGTCGCCAGCAGCGGGAAGCCGGTGCCGATCTCAACGCAACGGATGCGGACGCCGCCTTTCTCGTAAAACCCGAATCTTGCGCCCGCCGGCGCACCCTGCGGGACTTCCAACGTCTGTGACACGGCTTCCTCCTTCTGCTGTCGGCCAGGCGCGCAGCTTTCCTATTCCAGTGGCGCTTGCGGGCGCAATCGTCATGCTGCAGAATTCGCAGCCGAGGTTGAGCGACATGCCGGGAAGGAATTGCCATGCTCGACACGCCTAAGATCACAAGCATGCTCGATGTACCTGTCGCGCAGCGCATGCCGCGCGAGATCGCGCCCGGCGTGTTCTGGATCGGCGATTGCCTGGCGCAGCGCCACAAGGGTAAGGTCTATCACGGCTACAACGCCGCCTTTGTGGTCGCCGGCAACGACGCCTCGATTCTGGTCGAGACCGGACATCCGAAGGACTTTCCGGTCATCGAGCGGCACATGAACGAATTGTTTGGCCGCGGCATCGCTCCGCTCAAATATTTGTTCGTCACCCACCAGGAAACCCCGCATTGCGGCGGCCTCGGCCGGGTGTTGAAGACCCATCCCGACGCGCTCCTGGTCGGCGACGTCAGCGACTATCACCTGGCGTTCCCGCAGTACGAGCAGCGCATGCGCTGGATGAAAGAGGGCGACCAGATCGACCTCGGCGGGCGCAGCTTCATGGCGGTCGAGCCGGTGATCCGCGACCTGCGCACCACCTATTGGGGCTTCGATACCAAGGAGCGTGTGCTGTTTCCCGGCGACGGCTTCGCTTACAGCCATTATCACGCGGACGGCCATTGCGGCCTGATCGCCGAGGAGGCGGTTTCGCTCGACCTGCCGGACGTGTCGTCGACCTTCGCGGACCTGGCGCTGTTCTGGACCAAGTTCGCCGACATGAACGCCTATTGCGACCGGCTCGACCATTTGATCGCGCGGCTTGATGTCAAGGTGATCGCGCCGACCCACGGCCTGCCGATCACCGACGTGAGGGTGACGGTGCCGAAGGTGCAGGCCGGGCTGAAGGCCGCCGCGCTGATGCCTGAGACCGGCACCAACGAGAAAGCGCCGGCGGTTGCGGCGCCGTCATAGCATTGCTTGTGGTCCGATTCTGACATTCGCATCCGGGTTCGGAATGGTCTCATGCGAATGTCAGATTCAAATGGTAGAATCAAGGGATCACTAAATTTAGCAACTACGCGCCCAACTGGAACGCCCGCGCCTCAAACGACAGGCTTCGCAGCAGCCTTTTGCTGGCTCAGGAAATCTTCAGCGCGTTCCATTGCCACATCGACCGCACCGTCAAAGCCGGTGATCAGGCGTTTGGTGCGGCCAAGGAGCGTTTCGCCGGCTACATCGGTCATGCTCTCAAGAAGCTGCGTCAACCCGACCAGTGCCGATTGGTGCGAATTGAGGGTGGGCTGGAAGCGTCCCCTGATCTGCCCGTGTGTCGGCGGCGGCAAACCTGTCGCTGGTGGTATGATGATGACCGGCAGCCGGTCGGGCGCAATTGGCGCATTGAGAATTTCGCTGAAAAAGGTCTTGGCGGCCGCAGCCCGATTGCCGAGCGGTCCCAAGCCCCACTTGTCGATAAGGTACTTCAGCAGACTCGTATGATCGAATTCGGTATGGACAACGCCCGCTTTGACGAATGGCGAAACTAGAATTGCCGGAACGCGGACGCCATACTGGGTGAACGTATATTCTTCGACATGGTGATCTGGCGGAACAGCCGGTGGCGGCGTCACGTGATCGTAAAAGCCGCCGTGCTCGTCGAATAGAACAACAAGCAGGCTTGTATCCCATAAATCTCGGTTGCGCCGGATCGCATTATAGACATCGGCGATCAGGCGCTCGCCCTGATAAACGTCATGGGGCGGATGATCGTCCGACGCGCCTGGATCGTAGTACGGCGGCTCGATGAACGCGTATTGCGGAAAATCCTTGGCCGCGCCACCGGCTTCCTGAAAGAAGCGCAACATCTTGCAATACCGCGCCGCGTTCTCAGACTCCAATTGATGGACCAAAATCAGCGACTGCGGGATGTCACCATAGTAGATCCGCCAATCGATCTTCTTTTCGTTAAGGCGGTCGTACAGTGTAGTCTGGTCATACCAATGCAGGTTGGCGTCGAGAATCCCCTCCGGCATGGAGACGCGCCCGAGCGACGTTCCGCTGTGCGCGAACAGCCGATTAGGCCAAGTCGGGCCGGGCAGGGAGGAAAACCAGCGGTCGCAGACCGCGAAATTTTTGGCCAAGGCATGCAAAGCCGGAAGCGCGCCGTCCGCAAAGCATTTCATCACTTCGGCGCGATCGGGTGATGCCGACAGTGGATATGCCTGCGTGAAGTCGGCGACAAAACCGGAATTGTCCTTGGCAAGCTGATTCAAGGTGTGTTCGAGTTCGTGCCTTGGATCGTAGTTAATGGCGCGGCTCGCGCCGTCGGTCTGCATGTAGGTTTTGCCCGCGGCGCGATTGCTTCGCGGAGGCTGGCCTGAAGGGGGAATGCCATCGAGGCCCGGTATGGCCGCCGACATACTGCCCAACATGTGGTCGAATGACCGATTCTCGAGCATTAGCACGATGACGTGCTCGATCGGATCGTTCTGAAGCTGGATCGGCGTCTCGGGCATGGTCGTTTGCCTCCCGCGCCGCATGATAGCAAAGTTTCGGGCCGTTGCCGTGACGTTTCCCCCGCACAGACTTCCGCGGACGAGGGAAACAGCCTCCGTGTGCCGATCAGCCCGCCATTCGGCTCACTTTCCTGCCGGGAACGGCTCCGTATAGAACGCGCCGTCGCGGCCGAAATACATCGCCTTGCGTCCGCCGATGAATACTTCGTAATGCGAGCAGCCGGCGGCCATGATTCGGCGGAGGAATTCGGCATAGCCGATTTCGCCGCGTTGGATCGCTTTGACGGTCGCGCCGACGCGATCGGAATCGAACTCTGGTGCGATCGCGGGTTCGTTCTTCAGCGGCAGCGGTTCGTCAAAGGCTTCGCCGTCGGTCCCATAATAGGTGTTGCGCAGCTTGACGAGATCGGCGGTGTACGATTTTACGCCCGCGCCGACCAGCCGCTGCACCACCGCGGGGAATGGCGTATCGGCGAAGCTTGCCTTCATGCAGTCTTCGATCGTTTGGTTATGCATTGCGGTCACTCCTCTTTGCTCGGGTTGATGGAATCGATTCGCTCCAACGCCGCGAGCAGCCGGCGCAGGCCACGCTGCAGCGAAATCACGTCGGAGGATGAGAGCGTATGCGCCAGCCGGGCGTGATAGCCGCTGGCCGCCTTTGTGATTTGACCGAGCGCCGCGCGGCCGCGAACCGTCAACACCAGGTGCGGCGAAGTGCGGTGGTCGGGATTGTCCCGGTATTCCGCCGCGCCCTCCGCCACCAGGAGGTCGGCGATGCGCTGCACATTCTGTCGCGTGACGCCGAGCACACGGGCGATCTGCGGCACAGTGTGCGGCCGGTCCGAAGCCGCGCTCATCACCTGCCAGTGCGCCTGGGTCTGACCGACGGTGCGGGCGATAGCCTCGCCCCGTTCGCGGAAGCGGCCGGCAAGCTCATAGATGTCGGCCACAATGATGGGGATCAGGGCCCGCGGTTTGGCTTCGGCGTCCATGAAAATACATTGTCATAGTGACAATATATTGTCAATAGGTTTGCGCCTTCAAAAGGCAGGCGATGGCGCCTTAACCTGCGGGTTCTGCGGCGGTATGCTGGACGGCCGGGCGGTTGTTCCGATGGACAGCCGAGATTTTCCCGCAACGACTTGCTTCAATGCCAAGCGCGAGCGCGAGTGCTTAGGAGGGTGCGTAAAACCTCACGGCAGCGGCTTGCCGCGAACGTCGCCGGCATGCTCGATCGTGATCAGCACGCCGATGCCCTGGTCGGCGCCGACGTGCGTTTGCTCGCGCGGCAGCAGCAGCCTGAATATGGCGGCGTGCACCGGGCCGGTCTCGTGCAGTTCGGCCTTTCCGTAAAAGCGCAAAAAGCCCGAATCGAGGGTGCCGTCGCGCTGCGCCTTGAAGTTCGAGTACATCACGCACACGCGCTTGTCGTGGCCGAGGTTTTCGAGTGCTTGCTTTTTTGAGCGCTCCCAGTAGGCGAGATGATTGTCGTCGAAAACAACCATGCTGCCTTTCGGAGAGATGTTCGGTCCGTCCGGACCTTGCGTCGCGAGCAGACATGGCGCGCCGTCATCCCAGGCGGACTTTATGATCGCTTTGAGCTTTTCGCTGATCGGCATGAAATATCTCTCCAGCTTGGGGCGGATTTCGTTCGAGCTTATACCAACCATTCGTAATGGCCGACCCTCTCCGCTTCATGGCCGGGCCTGTCCCGGCCATCCCGATTCTTGTTTCGCCTCGCGATCAGATCGGGATGCCCGGCCAAGCATGCAGCCGGAGTGGCCACCTCGGGCCGGACCCGGTTGGCCGGGCATGACGAGTCAACACCTCTGAAACTTGGTATAATACTCGGAATCGCGAGTCGATGACGCAGGCGATGTCTTGAACGCGCCGCTTGTTTTGAGACTACCGTGTCCGCATCGCCAGCACCCGGTCCACCATGGCGCCGGCTTCGCCGAGATAGTTTGTCGGATCGCAGAGCTTCTCCAGCGCGCTGCGATCGAGATGCTTTTTGATCTCTTCATTCTCGGCGAGCAAATCGACCAGCGGACGACCGGTGGCCACCACTTGCCGGCAGATGTCGTAGACGAGATCGTGGGCGTACTGGCGGCCGAGATGCGGGCCCAGTCCCATCATCACCGCCTCGGACACGATCAGCCCCTTGGTCAGGTCGAGATTGGCGCGCATTTTCCTGTCGTCGACCTGCAGGCCGGTGAGAACGAATTTGGTCTGCGCCAGCGCGCCGGCGGTGAGGCAGAAAATATCCGGCAGGACGATCCACTCGATCTCCCACGGGCCGGTGGCGCGTTCGTGGTCCTCCACCATTGCGTCGAGCAGTGCCGCCGTCTGCTGACGGACGATCGCGGTGAGCGCGGTGACATAAACCGACGAAATCGGATTGCGCTTCTGCGGCATGGTCGAAGACGAGCCGCGGCCCTCGTGAAACGGCTCGTAGACCTCTTCCACCTCGGTCTGCATCAGAAGTTTGATGTCGAACGCGATCTTGCCGCAGCTGCCGGTGACGAGGCCGAGAAAGCAGCCGACTTCGGCGATGGTGTCGCGCACGGTGTGCCAGGCGATCGCGGGCTGGCCAAGCTGAAGCTCCTTCATCAGTTCGGCCTGCACTTCGAGGCCGCGACCGCCGAGCGAGGACAGCGTACCGGCGGCGCCGCCGAATTCGCCGACCAGCACCCGCGGGCGCAGCTCGCGCAAGCGCTGTTTGTGCCGCTCGAACGCGGCCAGCAGCGTCGCCATCTTATAGCCAAAGGTGATCGGTACCGCCTGCTGCAGGTTGCTGCGCCCGGCCATCGGCGTGTCGCGGTGTTTGCGCGCCAGCGCGGCGAGGGCATCGGCGATGCCGTCGAGATCGGTCTCGAGCAGCATGAGCGCCTCGCGGATCTGCATCACGGTCGCGGTATCGGTAATGTCCTGGGTGGTCGCGCCCCAATGGCACCACTCGCCGAGGCCGTCGCGGCAGAGCGCGACCAGTTGCTGCACCACCGGCAGCACCGGATAACCGATGCGCTCGGTCTGCCTTTTCAGCTTGTCGAAGTCGATCTCGGCGGCGTTGCAGTGCCGGCAGATTTCGTCCGCCGCCTCGCGCGGAATGACGCCGAGCCGCGCCTGCGCCCGCGCCAGCGCCGCCTCGAAGTCGAGATATTTCTGCACGCGGTTCTCGTCAGAAAAGACGCGCCGCATCGCCTCGGTCGAAAAAATGTCGCGGAATACGGCGGAATCGATCAAGGAGGTGGGCATGCAATTCTCCGAAGATTGTTTCCCGGATACGGTGCAGCACTCGTGCAGCGAAGTGGTGCACCGCTCATCCGGGACCGTAACAGTCTCTCGTTCGCAACGATCCCGGGTCGGCAGTGCAACACCATAGGGCGCGGAAGACGTGCGTGAACGCGCTTATGGCGCTGCGCTGCGCCCGGAAAGCAGGTGTCGTGGCTTAACAAAATAGATTTGCCAAGCCCAGCCCTCTAAACTGCCGCGATGCCCCTGCCGTCCTTCACCCTGCCGCCGCATCTCCGCGCCATCCACGAAGCGGACTACCCGCATTTTCCCGACGCCGAGATGGTGCGACGCCGGGCGGCGATCGAGGGACTGTTGCAGGAGGCGGATCTCGATCATCTGGTGTTCTGCGGCGCCAATCGCTTCGGCTCGGCGGTACAGTGGATCACCGGCTGGCCGGTGACCACGGAGGCGGTCGGCGTGCTCACGCCCGGCGAGATGGACGCCCTGTTCGTGCAGCACGTCAATCACGCGCCGCTGGCGCGGCGGATCGCGGCGTGTGCCCAAGTCGCCTGGGGTGGCGGCTCCTCGATCGGCGCCGCCATGGACGTGCTGGACCGGCGCCGCGCCCAAAGCGGCCGCGTCGGCGTGATCGGGCCGATGACGTTCGAACAGCATGCGACGCTCGCGGGAAAATTCGGGACCATCAAAAATCTCAGCCGCGCCTATGTGCGGCTGCGGCAGGTCAAGTCGGATGAGGAAATCGACTGGATGCGGATCGGCGCGGCGCTGAGCGATCGCGGCATGGCGGCGCTGCGCGACGGCTTGCGGCCGGGTCTGAGCGAACGCGAACTCGCCGATCAGGTGGAGCGCGCTTACGTGCCGTTCGGCGGCACCACGGTCATCCATTTCATCGGCGTGACCGCAATGGCCAATCCGAATCTGGCTGTGCCCACGCAGTTTGCCGGCAACCGCAAGGTCGCGGTGGGCGACGTTGTATTTGCCGAGATCAGCGCCGCGTTCTGGGATCATCCCGGCCAGGTGCTGCGCAGCTTCGCGCTCGGCGCCGAGCCGACCGCGCTCTATCGCGATCTGCACGCGACCGCCGACGCCGCCTTCGATGCGGTCGCTGCCGTGCTCAAGGATGGCGCGCTCCCGCGCCAGGTGATCGAGGCCGCGGCGGTGATCGAGGATCGCGGCTTCACGATCATCGACGATCTGTTGCACGGCTATGGCGGCGGCTATCTGCCGCCGGTGCTCGGATCGAAAAGCCGTCCGAGCGCGCATGTTCCCGACGAGCCGTTTCGCGCCGGGATGATGGTCGTGATCCAGCCGAATGTGGTGACACGCGACGGCAAGGCCGGCGTGCAAACCGGCGAAATGGTCCTGATCACCAAAACCGGCATCGAGCGCATGCACCGCATCCCACACGGTTTCGCGGTCGTCTGATGCCCGCACCGTTCTTGCTTAACGGTGTGCTACCGCGTTTTGTTAACGCCTGATCGCCCGGCCGTTTCGTCCGCGGTTCGATGCCCGTGCAGCAAATGAGGCGCGTGATCCGGCTCTTTTCCGCGGACCGGTCCGGCTCCTGCCGCCGACGCGCGCGATTTTCGTAAACGATATCCGTTCACTTCGTTCGTGCCGATACACGCACCGTAAAGAATACCGTTTCAACCAATCTTCAGCATAGGCGGAGAAGCGCCCGAGACTTCACCAATTTCATACCACCGGCGCTCCAATCTCGCCGCGACCAAACAAGAAATCTTCGGCGCAAGAATTTCGTGGCGCAAGAATTTCTTGAAACAAGAATTTCGTGGCGTCTGCAGGGGACCGGCGTGCGCACCAGCACCATCGTCATGATCGGCTTTGCGGTCGTGTTCGGACTGCTTGCGGTCTTCTTGGCGAATGCCTGGCTCAACAACCGGGCCGCCGAGGAGATGCGCAACCTCGCGGCCCAGCGCAAGGCCGCTCCGCCGGCGCACACTATCGTCGTGGCGTCGCGGCCGCTGAAGTTCGGCGACGTGCTGAGCGCGTCCGCGCTGCGCGAAATACCGTGGCCCGAAAACGATCTGCCGAAGGGCGCTTTCAGCAGAATTAGCGAACTGACCGCGACCAAACGCGTCGTTCTGATGCCGCTCGCGGCCAACGAGCCGATCCTCGCCGCCCGGATCACCGGACCGGGCGAGCGCGCCACGCTTTCCTCTCTGCTCAAGAAAGACATGAAGGCGGTGACCATCCGCGTCAACGACGTCAACGGCGTGGCGGGTTTCGTCCTGCCGGGCGACCACGTCGACGTGCTGTTGACTCGTCCTGGCGACAACAAAGTTTCGGTCAACGACGTGGTGATCCAGGACGCCCGTGTCCTCGCCGTCGATCAGAAGGCCGACGACACCACCGACAAGCCGACGGTGGTCAAGGCGGTGACGCTCGAAGTCGACGAGACCGGCGGCCAGAAACTCGCCCTCGCGTCGATGGTCGGGACCCTGTCGCTCTTGCTGCGCAAGGCCGGCGAAGTCGCCGACGACAAGACCCGGGAGGTCACGCCGATCGATTTGAGCAACAATTCGGCTGCAATGGGCGCTTCGCGCTCGGCGACAGTCGCAGTCATACGGCCAACAAAGAACACGACGACGCAGGATGAATACAGCGTGCCGGTTGAGCTTAGTAAAGCACCCGCTGTGGCGCTTTCCGCGCAGACCATGGCGCACGAGTGAGAGTATTGGGCGGTCAAACAAAGATAAGACGAACGAGAGCCGAAGCTTGCGACGAAGACGTGGGACGAAGACGTGGGACGAAAGTGTCGGGGACGACAGACAGCGGTAGGGAGGCCGACGTGAACAGCCGGTACAGACAGCACAACGACAAACACGGCAAAATTCCGGCTGCGGTTCGCGGCGCCGGAATGGCGTTCGCAGCTACGATGACGGCGACGATAGTTCTGGGGCCGGCGGCGGTTCATGCGCAGCCGCAGGTCGCCGCCCTGACCGCTCCCGAGAAGGCAATGGAGAGGGTGACGGTTGGGCAATCGCAGGACGTCGATACCCATCGCAGCTTCGCCGACATCATCGTGAGCGATCCCGATGTTGCTATTGTCCGCCCGCTGACGGACCAGTCCTTCTCCATTCTCGGCAAGAAGATCGGCACCACGCGTATCACCGTCTACGACGCCAACAAGCAACCGGTAGAAATCTTCGACGTACACGTCTCCAATGATCTGTCGGGGCTGGCGGCGGCGATCGCGCAGGTTGGAGGCGGCGGCATCAGGGTGTCGTCGATCAATGGCCACATCATGCTGTCCGGTACGGCGCCCGACGCCGCCACGCTCGATAAGGCGGTGGTGATCGCCCGCCAGTTTGCGCCCGATCCGATCAACATCGTGTCGGTAATGCAGCAGCAGCAGGTCGAGCTGGAGGTCCGCTTCATCGAGGTCGATCGCCAAGCCAGCCGCGAACTCGGCGTGCAGTGGAATTATTTCGGCAATTCGGCGCTCGCCAATGTCGGCAACCAGGTGCCGGCGTCGCAGTTGCCCATCACGCAGCCGGGCGGCGCGTTCCAGCAACCGGCCTTTGCTGGCAGCGGCCTCGGCGGCCAGAACGTGATCCCCAACTCCCTGACAGTGTCGCCGGTGACCGCCGCGGGGATGTTGTCGGGTTCGGCGCCGTTCGGGTTTCTGGTCGGCCAATTGTCGAACCGGCTGCAAGTAGAAGTCAATGCGCTGGAACAGAAGGGTCTCGCCCGCAGCCTGGCGGAGCCCAACCTGGTGGCCCTGTCGGGCGATACCGCGAGCTTTCTTGCTGGCGGACAGATTCCTGTTCCTGAGGCCGGCGGCCTCGGCACTGTATCTTTCGCCTACCAGCCTTACGGCGTCGGCCTCTCCTTCACGCCGACCGTGCTCAGAAACGGCGTCATCAACCTGGTCATCAAGCCGGAAGTGAGCGAGATCGACACGAGCCATAGCGTGACCGTCCTCGGTACTTCGGTGCCCGGCTTGATCACGCGCAAGGCCTCGACCACGCTCGAACTGCGAGACGGCCAAAGTTTTATGCTCGGCGGTTTATTGCAGGATACGGGCAACACTACTCAGGACCAGTTGCCGTGGCTCGGAAATCTGCCGGTGCTCGGCGCGCTGTTCCGCTCCAGCGAATATCAAAAAAACGAGACCGACCTGGTCATTCTGGTGACGCCGCACATCGTTCGCCCGATGGCGCCGACCCAGGTCGCGCACACCCCGCTCGACCATACGCTGCCGGGCAATGACGTCGACTTTTTCCTGAATGGTCAGGCCGAAGTCAGCCCTGCGGTGGCGCGCCTCGCGGTCGACGCGGTGAACCGGCCCTATGTCGGCCATATTCTCGACCTGCCGAAAAATGGAGGCCTCTATGTGTCCGCCCGGGACTGAGCGTGAAAACGTCAGACTTGCTGCGCGGTCGGTGGCTCGCCTGATGGCGGTCGCCGTAACCGCCACTGCTCTTGGCGCGATGCTCGGGGGCTGTTCGGACTCCTACATGGCTCGGAGCGACACCATTGCGCTCGGCGCCGGCGACGCCATCGCCGCCAACGAAGCAATGCAGACGATGGATCCCTGGTCGCCGCAGAGCGGCAATACCAATATACCTGCCAACGGTCAGCGCATGCAGGCCGCGGTGGAGCGTTACCGCACCGACAAGCCAGCCGCGGTCGTGGACCCAATGCAGACCACGGGCCAGCAGCAGCAGCAACAACAGACAGTCGTCAACAATAATATCGCCCCGCCGACGCCAAGCACTACGTCGTCGTCGGGTCAATGATCGCGGCGTGACCGCAAGAGCATAGCGAACCATGCGCATCGGCCGGTCGATAGGTCAGGGAATCCAGGCCAGGGTCGTCGTTCTGACCGCCGACGACGGATTCGAAGAATCCGTCCGCACCACCTTTGGCGCCGGCGCGCAGATCGGCCTCGATGTCGTCAAGGGAAGACCGTTCGCATTCGATCAGATCGACCTCGAAGGCGCAACCGTGATCGTCGCCGATCTCGACGGCGCGAGCGAGGGCGAGCTGCAGGCGCTCGATCGGCTGATGACGCGCACAGGCGGCTGGCCGCCGGTCGTCGCGGTCACGCAAGCCTTCGACGAAATCGTTGCGCGGCGGCTGATGCAGATGCGGGTCGCGGATTTCCTGGTCAAGCCGGTGTCCCCGGTCGAACTGGTGCAGACCTGCGCTCGGGTGGCAAAAAAGCCGGCTGGTGCCGATATGGCGGAAGCGCAGATTTTCACGTTCCTGCCGGCGGTCGGCGGCGCCGGCGTGACGACGCTCGCGGTGCAGACCGCCATTCTGCTCCTGAACAGCGGCGCGCGCGGCAAGACCGCGACCTGCCTAGTCGACCTCGACTTTCAGCACGGTGCCTGCGCCGATTATCTCGACGTCGAGCCGCGGCTCAATCTGGGAGAGATCGAGCCGCGTCCGGAGCGACTCGATCGGCAATTGCTCGAAGTCATGATCTCGCAGCACCCATCCGGCCTTGCCCTGGTGGCGGCGCCGAACCGGCCGGCCGAAATGCGCTCGTTCGATCCCGACGTGGTGACGCGGCTGCTCGATCTCGTGTCGTCGCACTTCGATTACGTCGTGTTCGACATGCCGCGCACCTGGTTCTCCTGGACCGATAGCGTACTGCTCGGATCCAACAGATTGTTCATTGTCAGCGAGACGACGGTGCCGGGACTGCGCCATGCCAGGCAGCTCGTCGAGGCGGTCCGCGAACGGCTCGGCGATGGGCCCAAGCCGGAGGTTATCATCAACCGCTTCGAGCAAAAAATGTTCGCGCCCGGCTTGCGCCGCGGCGATATCGAACAGGCGCTCGGCGACGCCTTCAGCGCCGCGATTCCAAATAACTACGGTCTGGTGCGCGAGGCCATCGACCGCGGCGTGCCGCTCGACGAGGTCAAGCCGGGCAACAAAATCACCGCGCAGCTGAAAAGATTGATCCTGCCGGCGGCGGCCGGCAAAGCCGGCAAGGAGCCGGCCACCGGCAAAAGGTTCAAGCTGTCATTGGCGCGGTCATAGGCTGATATGACAAAGCGCTCGACATATTCGCGGCTTGCGGCAGCGCCGATCCGTTCCTCCACCTCCCCGCTCCAGGGGAGGGTAAGATTATGATCGGCCGTTTCTCAGCACGCCGCGTTGCCGCTCCGGACCTGATCCCGGCCGAGGAGAGCGCGCTCGACGACGTGCCGTGGACCGTGTTCCCAGAAGCCGCCGCGGAGCCCGCCGCGCCGTCCGCCGCCGGCAATCCGCTCCTCACCGACAAGCTGCTCGACGCCAAGGTGCGTCTGCACCGCCGGCTGATCGAGGAGATCAATCTGTCGGCGCTGGAAAAGCTGCCCGAAGAAGACATCCGCAACCACATCCAGCAGCTCGTGTCGCAGTACGTGCTGACCGAGCGTCTGGCGCTGAACACCCAGGAACTTAACGATTTCGTCCTGGAAATCCTTGACGAGATGACCGGCCTGGGTCCGCTTGAGCCGCTGCTCAAGGACCCGGCCGTCAACGACATTCTGATCAACGGCCACGAATGCGTCTATGTCGAGCGCCAAGGCATATTGGAGCCGACCGGCGTACGCTTCAAGGACGAGGCGCATCTTCTGCGCATCATCAACAAGATCGTTTCCGCGGTCGGCCGCCGGGTCGACGAATCGCATCCGATGTGCGACGCGCGGCTGCTTGACGGATCGCGCGTCAACGTCGCGGTGCGGCCGGTCGCGATCGACGGCCCGCTGATGTCGATCAGAAAATTTTCCAAGAAGCCGTTCAATCTAAACAAGCTGGTGGAGATCGGCGCGCTGCGTCCGCCAATGGCCGAACTGCTCGCCGCCGCCGTCAAGGCGCGGGTCACGCTGATCATCTCCGGCGGCACCGGCTCGGGCAAGACCACCATGCTGAACGCGCTCTCGGCGTTTATCTCCGAGAAGGAGCGCCTGCTCACGATCGAGGACGCCGCCGAATTGCAATTGCAGCAGCCGCATGTCGGCCGCATGGAGACGCGGCCGCCCAACATCGAAGGTAAAGGCGAGATTCGCCAGCGCGATCTGGTCAAGAACGCGCTGCGCATGCGCCCCGACCGCATCATCCTCGGCGAGTGCCGCGGCGAGGAAGCTTTCGACATGCTGCAGGCCATGAACACCGGCCACGAAGGCTCGATGGCGACGGTTCACGCCAACACGCCGCGCGACGCCATCTCGCGCCTCGAACAGATGATCGGCATGGCCGGCCTGCCGATGACGGTCGCCTCGATCCGCGGGCAAATCGCCTCCGCCATCCACGTCATCGTGCAGCTGTCGCGGTTGTCCGACGGCAAGCGCAAGGTGATGAGCATCGCCGAGATCACCGGGCTGGAATCCGACATCATCCAGATGCAGGAAATCTTCAAGTTCGTGCGCACCGGCACCGCGTCCGACGGCACCGTGCAGGGACATTTCCAGGCGACCGGGGTGCGGCCGCGCTTCCTCGGCGATTTGGTTGCCATGGGCATCAAGCTGCCCGGTTCCTATTTCGATCCGTCGCAGCCGCTGTAGGACGAAGAGAAACGTGAACAATGTCATCCTGTCCGCAGGCAGCACACTTTCCCCTCCTTCCAGGGGGAGGAAAGAACAATGGCGCGTCACACGCGATAGCCCTGCTTTACGGGGCGAGGCCGTGAAACTGGATAGCCGCCATGCTTGATAACCCGATCTATCTGGTCTGGCTGTTCGTCGCGGTGTCGGCCGGGCTGGCGTTCGAAGCGATCTATCTTCTTTGCTTCTCCAGCGCTTCGTATCGCAGCCGGATCAATCGCCGGCTTCGGCTGTCGAAGGACCGCCCTGATCGCGAAAGCGTGCTGGTCGAATTGCGGCGCGAACGCGGGCTCACCAGCGGCGGCAATTATCGGCTCAACTTTCTCGCCCTCAATCGGCTCATCCTGCAATCCGGACTTACCATCGGATTCACGCGCCTTGCCGTCGTGGTCGGTCTGGGCAGCGTGCTGGCGTTCGGCGCTGTCCTTCTGTTTCGCCGCGATGTCGTCGAAGCGGGCATGGCCGCGCTGTTCTGCGCCACCGTGCTGCCGATTCTGGTGCTGCGGTGGCTGCGCTCGCGCCGGCAAAGCAAGTTCGCCGGCCAGTTCCCCGACTCGCTCGACATCATCGTGCGCAGCCTGCGCGCCGGGCACCCGGTGCCGGTCGCCGTCAACATGGTCGGGCGCGAAATGGGCGATCCGATCGGCAGCGAGTTCGGCATCGTTACCGACGAGATCACCTACGGCGCCGATCTGGAAACGGCGATGCGCAATCTTTACGCCCGCATCGGCTCCGACGACCTGCCGCTGTTTGTCACCGCCGTCGCGATTCAAGGCTCGACCGGCGGCAATCTCGGCGAGATTTTGCAGAACCTATCCGGAGTTATCCGCGAGCGCTTCAAAATGCGTCGCAAGATCCGCTCGCTCGCCGCCGAAGGGCGCGCTTCGGCGATGATCCTCTCGGCGCTGCCCATCGGCATGTTCCTGATCATTCTTTGGCTTGTTCCCGATTTCTACGGTTCGGTCTGGAACATCCCGCTGACCAAGAAACTGGTGGCCGGGGCCGTGGCGTGGATGATCGTCGGCAACCTGGTCATGTTCAGAATGGTGAACTTCAAGATTTGATCTGTAGGGTGGGTTGAGCGGAGCGAAACCCACCATGGCTCACTCAAGGCGATGGGTTTCGCTGTACTCAACCCATCCTACGTCATGAAATGGACCCCACGACCAGCTATTTTGGCGCACCGACGATGCTGAGCGTGCTGATTTTTCTCGCCGTGGGCACGCTCGCCTTTGCGGTTATGATCGGCATGCGCGCGCGCGAGGCGGTGCGCCGCCGTGCCGTGCGCGTCGGCATCGACAACGAGGACGCCGGCCGCCGCTCGCTGCGCTATTCGGGCTTGCGCGCGGCGCAAAAGCTCGTCGATTACACGGCGAAGCATTATTCATCGGCCGAGGGCAAGGACCTCAAAGTCCTGCGCCGGCGGTTGGTGCGCGCCGGCATTTACGATCCGCGCGCCCCGGCGGTTTTCTTTCTGGCCCGCGTCGCTATGGCCGCAGGCTTCGGCTTTGCCATGTTCTTCGTTCTGCCGATGCTCGAATTCGGCGGCAAAAGCATGTTCTGGGTCATGGTGATGATCGGCGGCGTCTTGGGATACCTGGCGCCGAGCTTCTATCTGGACAAGCTGATCGCCAAGAAGCAGGTCGAGCATCGCTCCGGTTTTCCCGATTTCATGGACCTTCTGGTGGTCTGCGCGGATGCCGGTCTGTCGATGGAAGCGTCGCTCGACCGGGTCGCCCGAGAGATCGGCGAGTCCTATCCGTCGCTGTCGGCCAATATTCAACTGGCTAATCTGGAAATCCGCGCCGGCCGCACCATGATCGAGGCGCTCGAACATCTGGCGGATCGTCTCGGACTGGAGGAGGCCCGCTCGTTCTCCACCCTGATCGCGCAATCCGACGAGCTCGGCTCCTCGATCGGCGATGCGTTGCGCGTCTATTCCGAGGACATGCGCCACAAGCGCCTGTCGCGCGCCGAGGAAAAGGCCTACGCGCTGCCGGCGAAGCTCACCGTGCCGATGATCCTGTGCATCTTCCCGACGCTGTTCGTGGTGATCCTGCTACCGGTCATCGTGCGGCTGGTGACGCACAAGTGGTGAAGGTCGCCCGCTCTCGCTTTTCCGGGAGCGGAGGGACCGCGCGACGCAAGCGCGGGCCGGGGTAGAGCGACGTACGGGCATGGCGCGACCTTTGGCGCGATCCATTCTCGAATGTGCTCTACGTGATATGAATGGCGGCCGAGTCGCGATAAACCGCCGCATGCCGCAGGGCACACTTTTTACTGAGGACTTTCTCAATGAGGGCATCCAAGGAACGGATGCCTGGCGGAGCGTTTGACCCGAGGCAACCGCGGCCTTCCGCCAATCCATGCAAGCCGTCTTCAAGGAGGTTGCCGATCCGGGGCGCCTCAACGAGGCGCAGACTGAAGAGCGCATCGTCAAGCCGATCCTTGAGTGTCTCGGATGGCACGGATGCTTCTGGGTGCAGGAGCGGTTGGAGACCAGGGGCCGGGCGAATGTCCCGGATTATCTGTTTTTCGCAACGACGGAGGACTTCGCCAACGCGGATCGGCGGCACAGGGCGAGCGAACGGTATCCGTTGGCCATCGCGGTTGGCGACGCCAAGACCTGGGCCATAGACCTGGATCGGCGCGGGTCGGGGGCGGGAGCCGAGGAAACTCCCTCCGGACAGATTTTACGCTACCTGTCGCGCGCCGAAACCCAATCCGATCGCAAGATTCAATGGGCCATCCTGACCAGCGGTCGGCGGTGGCGACTCTATTATCAAGGCGCAAAGTCCCGGCTGGAGGAATATTTCGAGATCGATCTTGGGTGGCTGCTCGCCGTAGCCGGTATCCAAGGCGAACTGGGCGGCGCTCTCCGTCCGGCTGTTTTTGCCGATGATGCAGCGTGGCGCGAGCATCTCTTGGTGCTGTTCTGGCTGATGTTTCGGCGCGAAGCCTTCCTCGCCGGTGTCGACGGACGCAGCTTTCATCAGCTCGCGCTGGCCCAGGGCCGTGAGTGGGAAGCCAAGGTCCGACAAAGTCTGGCCGACGTCGTATTCAAGCCAGTGTTTCGCGATCTTATTGGCGCTTTGGTTCGCTCTGATCCGCAAGCGCCTCGTCCCCTCACGCCCTCCTACCTCGCAGTCGTTCGCGAAGCGGCGTTGACGCTGCTGTACCGCCTGCTGTTCGCGCTTTACGCCGAGGATCGCGATCTGTTGCCGAAACGCGATCCAAATTACGGCGGCCTGTCGCGCCTGCGCGACGAGGTCGCCGAACGGATCGACGCCGGCACGGTCCTGAGCGGCCGTCGCAAAAGCTACGCGCATGCCTGCGCCGAACTGTTCGTCACCATCGACCAGGGTGACGATACGCTCGGCGTGCCGCCATATAACGGCGGTCTCTTTTCCGACAAGACCGAGGCCACCGAACTGCTTGAGCGCGCCGTCCTGCCCGATGCCGATTTTGCGCCGCTGCTCGACCCCTCGCCCGCACCGAAAAGGATGGGCGGCGGGTGCGCATCAATTTCCGCGATCTGTCGGTGCAGCAGCTTGGCTCGATCTATGAGCGACTGCTCGAACACGAGCCGATCGTCGCGCCGGATGAGCCGGATGGCGTCGGCATCCGGCTCAATCCATTCGCGCGCAAGGGCTCTGGCAGCTATTACACGCCCGATGAATTGGTGAAACTCATCATCGAGCGCACCATCGGCCCGCTGGTCGAGGAGAGGTGCGCGGCCTTTCGCAAGCGCGCCGAGGAATTGGCAAAGGACCGGCAGCGCAAGGAGCTGCGTCTCGCCGAACTTTTCAAGCTCGATCCGGCGGAGGCCATTTTCAATCTCAAAGTCGTCGATCCCGCCATGGGATCGGGTCACTTTCTGGTGTCGCTTGTCGATTATCTCGCCGAGCGCGTGACGACGCTGATGATCGAGGCCCAGCATGAGGTTACCTGGGCCGATTATGTATCGCCGTTGGTGGCCCGGCTCGCCGACGGTTGGGCGAAAAGCCGCGCCGAAGCCGACAAGCACGGCCGGCTCATTCGCGACGATCAGCACAGCGACAAGAACTTGATCAAGCGCTTCATCCTCAAACGCTGCGTCTACGGCGTCGACAAGAACCCGATGGCAGTCGAGCTCGCCAAGGTGTCGCTGTGGCTGCACACCTTCACCGCCGGCGCGCCGCTGTCCTTCCTCGATCATCATTTGAAATGCGGCGACTCGCTTTACGGCGAATGGGTGCGCAAGGCGCTTGACGAATTGGCCGCGCGCGGCACCTTGATGATCAGCGACGCCGTGCGCGCGGCGGAAGCCGGCATTGCCGGCATGGCGTTGATGGAAATCCGCAGCGACGCCGATATCGTCGAAGTCAGGCAGAGCGCCGAAGACTACCACGGCGTCGAGGCCAAGACCGAGCCGCTGCGCCGCTTTCTGGACTTCTGGCACGTGATCAAATGGCTCGACCTTTCGGCCGACGAAAAGAAGGCGTTACAGGCGTTGTTCGACGGCCATTTCGGTCAGCCACTGCCGATCGCGGCGGGGCTGACGCCGCCCAACCCGCCGGCCGGCGTCGACGACGGCGACAGCCTGTTCGGCGACTCGAACTTCCCCAACGAACGAGCGTGGAATGATCGCCGCGTTTTTGCCTCTCGCAGGCTATGGCAACACAATACCAGTCCTCCATGGTGAACTCGGAACATCTTTGGAGCCGGTGCTCTGGCTCGGTTTGCTGAACTCATTCGATTTTTGCGCTCGCTCCAAAATTCAAGGCCAGCACCTGAACTGGTTCATCGTCGAACGGCTTCCTGTTCTATTATCCAAATTACGACCGCCTCTTCGGCGAGCGCACCGCCGCCGAAATCGTCAAGGACCACGTGCTTCGCCTCACCTACACCGCGCACGACATGGCGCCGTTCGCGCGCGACATGGGTTACGTCAACAAGGACGGAACGGTGAAGCCGCCGATCATCTGGAACGAGCCCGAGCGGCGGCACTTACGCGCGCGGCTCGATGCGCTCTATTTCATCCTCTACGGCGTCAGCGACGAGGACGACATCCGCTACATTCTCTCGACCTTCCCGATCGTCGAACGCAAGGACCGCCAGGCGTTCGACGGCGTCTACCTCACCTGCGAACTGATTCTCTGGTACAAGCGCGCGCTCGAAGCCGGCGATTGCCAATCGCTTGCCCCCGAGGCCGAAGTCATTGGCCTTGCCAAGAACAGAGGCAATGAGAGTCAATACGCATAGATCGACGTCGTAAACGCGCCAAGCTCGCGATAACCCGTCGACGGAAGGGCGTTTCTTTGCACCTCCGCCAACCCATCCTCGAAGCCGCGTTCGATAGCCGTCTCGTCGCCCAGGACGCGCGTGACGAGCCGGCGGAGACGGCTGCTCGGCCGATTGAGCGCCCAAAACGAGCTGGCACCGTCACTGCGCCGCTGCTCGACCGGTCGGCGTCTTGCGATGACGGCCGAATGAATGTATATACATTGGGTGTAGACTGTCTACACAAACAGTGTAGACGGAGGAGATCGATGGCGCTCCACATTCGCGACGACCGCGCCGCAATGCTGGCCCGCCGCTTGGCCCGGCGCAAGGGCACGACCATGACGCGCGCCGTGCTCGAGGCGTTGGAGGGCGCACTTGCGCGCGAGGAGCGGCCGTTGCGCGAGCGCATCGCCGAGATCGCGAACGAGGCGGAGCGTCTCGGCAACCGCGCTCGCGGCCATACTCCCACCAAACAAGAAATCGACGAACTCTGGGGTAACGAGTGATTTTCGTCGATACGTCGGCGATCGTCGCCATGATTGCTGGCGAACCGGACGGTCTCATTCTTGCCGACAAGCTCCAACAGGCCGGTGACAACATCACCGCCGGCCACGTCATTCTCGAATCGGCCATGCGGCTTTCATCGTTATTTGATTTTTCTCCAACCACAGCGGATTCGTTGATCGTCGATTTGCCGCGGAAGACCTCTACTGGAGTCGTTCCGATTACGGAGGAGACCGCCCATGCCGCAGTGGCGGCGTTCGAGCGTTACGGCAAAGGTCGCAAGAGCCGGGCCGGGCTGAACTTCGGCGATTGTCTGTCTTACGCCTGCGCCAAGGTGCACGGTGCGCGGCTTCTATTCAAAGGCGGCGATTTCATTCACACCGATATTGCCAGAGCATAGGTGTGCCGTCGTGCTCTCAGCCGTTGTTGCCGGGCTTGATCGGGCGAAGCTGCATATGCCGGATTCCGGATCGGTTCGATCGTGAAGCTTCAGGTGATTCGTCCGGACTCGCGCGAATCGTCTCCGGCTCTCGCATTCTGGCGCAAAAGTCCGCGCCGAAAACCGTCGCAGAATCAAGGTCTAATCGCCTCCATAGAGACAATACTTGACACCTATTGTGTGACGTATAGAAGAGCGCCGCCTCGCTCCCGTAAGGGACGCCGGTCGTCTGACAGCGGCCGGCGGAGCGAGGTGCGGTGCCCGCGGGCAAGGGCTCGTCACCTTTGCGCTCGGGCGGCTTGGGCATCGACCTGCCGGCATTATGACCGGCGCGCGAGGTGCTCGCTGGACGGTGACAGGACGGCGCGGGTAACGCCCGTGGAGACGCGTACGATCTTCGCCCGGGTTGGCGGTCCATAGGGTCGTGCGCTCCGGCTAGTGGCCCGATTCTAACATTCGCATCCCGTTTCAGCGCTCTATCATGCGAATGTTAGAATCAAA
>JBOHIU010000157.1:0-29938 GCA_050725855.1 Xanthobacteraceae bacterium
GTGTTGCCGGTCGGGTGAAAGCCGACCGGCACGGTCAGTTCTTCGAGCGCGCTCCACAGCGGCTCGACCGCTTCGTCGTGCAAATGCTGGCCGTTGATCGGGTTCGGCGTGCCGATCACCGCGACCGCACCCAGTTCGGTGACCGCGCGCTTCGCCTCGGCGACCGCCATGGTTACATCGTGCATCGCCAGCTGGGCGGCGAATTTGAGCCGGGTCGGGTCGGTCTTGCAGTAATCGGCGGCCCAGTTGTTGTAGGCCCGCGCCAATGCCGCGGCATAATCCGGCGGCAGATCGTCGTGGCACAGGATCTGGCGGCCGCGCGTGCCGTACATCACCGCGACGTCGACCCCTTCGATGTCCATCGCGGTCAGCGTCGACGGCGCGTCATAGCCGTGCGCCCGCGCGACATTGAAATGCGGGTGGCGAGAGCGGCTGCGGCGACGCAATTCGCGGCTCGACGTCGTCGCGCCCTGCTGCATGTTGTGCGCCGGAATTTGCAGCCCCTGCACCTCCATGCCCATGATCGAGTCGGCGTTGCCCTTGTCGTCCTTGGTCTGCTCGAGCTGCTGGCGCTGCCCGCCGAAAAATCGCGGCGGGTTGGCCTTGTGCGGCCCGTCGAGATAGCGGGCCCAGAGGTCGTCGGGCTCCATCATGTGGAGGTCGCTGTCGAGGATCAGATACCCGTCGCGTGCCATCTCGTTCCTCCCATCGGTAGTGTGACAAGATCATACACCCGGCCGAAATGATTGCGACCCGCAGGCGGGAACCGTCGGGCGCAATGGGGCTTACGCGCGCACCCGGTATTTTTCGACGAAACTCCAGTCGATATCGAGGCCGAAGCCGGGAGCGTCGGAAATCGTCAGGTATCCGTCATCGAGATGCGGGTGATCGCGGAACAGCCCATAGGCGAGCGGGTCGCTGTCCGGGCCACCATGCGATTCGACCCCCCACGCGCAGCGCGGCAGTGCCAGCACCAGATGTGCGTGCAGTTCCGGCGCGGTGTGCGGCGCGACCAGGGCGCCGTGTTGCTCGGCGAGCGCGGCGACGCGCAGCGCCTCGGTAAACCCGGCGGCGCGGGTCGCGTCGAACTGCACGTATTTGATGCCGCCGGTGGCGATGAAATCGCGCACGGTAAACCGCGTCCACTCGCGCTCGCCATGCGCCAGCGGGATCGGCGAGGCCGCCGCCAGTTTCGCGAAATCCGCCGGTTGCAGATACCAGTGCAGCGGCTCTTCGAGCCAGAACACGTCGTGCTCGGCGACCATGTGGGCGAAATCGATGCAGTCGGGCAGGTCGTAGGGCGCGTTCATGTCGAGCAGCAGCACCGGATCGGCGCCGATCGCGCGGCGCACCGCGCCGACCCGCGCCGCCTCGGTCTCGGGCGCGCCGGCGCCGGTCTTCAATTTAACCCCGCGATAGCCGTATTCGAGAAACGCCGCCAATTCACGGCCGTAATCGGCGTCGCTCGCACCCTTGCGGTAATACCCGCCGGTCGCATAAGTGAAGAGCGGCCGGTTTTCGCCGCCGAGCAGCCGGTAGACCGGCCAGCCCGCGGCCTTGCCCTTCACATCCCACAGCGCGATGTCGATGCCGGCGATCGCCGCCATCACCTGCGCGCGCTCGCCGCGCGGGGTCGGCGGCGGGATCGTCGGGTCGGCGTCGCTGGCATGCGGCACCGAGCCGGGCCGCGGCGTCGTCAGTGCGAACATCCGGTCCCACACCGCGCTGGTCGCCAGCGCGTCCATGCCGGTCACATATTCGCCGAGCCGCTTTACCCAGGCGCAGATCGGCGGCATCGGCGCGCCGTGGATTTCGCCGTACCCGGTGAGGCCGTCATCGGTCTTCACCTCGGTCAGGATCACGCTCCACGCGCGGCTCCCTTCCTGCGCGGTCCACACCGGCTCGGGCCGCGGCACCGAGACCATGTAAGTTTCGACCGAGACGATCTTGGTCATTCTTTCAGGCTCCGGGTGAAGGGGGGGTGCGTCCTTCGACATGCGGGCTGTGCCCGCTGCTCAGGATGAGGCAAGGCATTGATGCCATCCACAGCGACCCTCATCCTGATGAGGCGCGAAGCGCCGTCTCGAAGGACACTGAACGGTCGAGCAGCCGAGTCACGCCATTTTCTGCAAGGTCAGACCCAATTCGCGGATCATCTCCTCGCGCATCAGGAATTTCTGGATTTTGCCGGTGACGGTCATCGGGAATTGATCGACAAATTTGACGTAGCGCGGGATTTTGTAGTGCGCGATCTGCCCGCGGCAGAACTCGCGGATGTCCTCTTCCGTCGCCTGTTCGCCGCTGCGCAGCCGCACCCAGGCGCACAGTTCCTCGCCATAGCGCGGATCGGGCACGCCGATCACCTGCACGTCCTGGATTGTCGGATGGCGGTAGAGGAATTCCTCGATCTCGCGTGGATACACATTTTCGCCGCCGCGGATCACCATGTCCTTGATGCGGCCGACGATGTTGCAATAGCCCTCGGCGTCTATGGTGGCGAGATCGCCGGTGTGCATCCAGCGCGCCGCGTCGATCACCTCATGGGTGCGCTCCTCGTCGCCCCAATAGCCGAGCATCACCGAATAGCCGCGCGTGAGCAGTTCGCCGGGCGTGCCCGGCGGTACGATGCGGCCCTGCCCGTCGACGATCTTGACCTCGAGATGCGGCTGGACGCGGCCGACGGTGGACACGCGGCGCTGCAGCGGATCGTCGATCGAGCTTTGGAAGCTCACCGGGCTCGTCTCGGTCATGCCGTAGGCGATGGTGATTTCCGACAGGTGCATCTTGTCGACGGCGCGCTTCATCACCTCGATCGGGCACGGCGATCCGGCCATGATTCCGGTGCGCAGCGACGATAGGTCGAAGCGGGCGAATTCGGCGTGGTCAAGCTGGGCGATGAACATGGTAGGCACGCCATGCAAGGCGGTACACCGCTCCGCGGCCACCGTTTCCAGTGTCGCCAGCGGATCGAATCCTTCGCCGGGAAAGACCATGCAGGCGCCGTGAGTGACGGCGGCGAGATTGCCCAGCACCATGCCGAAGCAATGATAGAGCGGCACCGGGATGCACAGCCCGTCCGCAGGCGTGAGCCGCATGGCCTCGCCGATGAAGAAGCCGTTGTTGAGGATATTGTGATGCGACAGCGTCGCGCCTTTCGGGAAGCCAGTCGTGCCCGACGTAAACTGAATGTTGATGGGCTCGTCGAATTGCAGGACAGGCGCCAGGTCGGCGATGCGTTTTGCTTCCGCCGCACCGCCGCGGGTCAAAACATCGGCGAAGCGAAAGCAGCCCGGATGACCGGTGTCGCCGAGCGCCACGACGGCGCGCAGCGCCGGCAGCCGCGCGGATTCAAGCTTTCCGGCTTCCGCGCCGGGAAGTTCGGGTGCAAGCTCGCGCAGCATGCCGAGATAATCCGAAGCCTTGAATCGCTCGGCCAGGATCAACGCCTTGCAGCCGGCCTTGTTGACCGCGTAGTCGAGTTCGGCGACGCGATAGGCCGGATTGATGTTGACTAGGATGAGTCCGGCCTTGGCGGTGGCGAACTGGGTCAAAACCCACTCGCTGTTGTTGGGTGACCAGATGCCGATGCGGTCGCCAGGGTTAAGCCCGAGCGTCAAGAGACCGGCCGCGAGCCGGTCCACCGCCGCCTTCAGCTCGCCGTAGCTTATGCGCACGTTTTGCTGGCGCACCATGAGCGCGGGGCGGTCCGCCCATCGGGCGCATGCGGCATCGAAGAACTGTCCGACGGTCTCGCCCAGGAGCGGCTGCTCGCTCGCGCCGTGGACGTAACTCTGCGTCAACGCCGCCATGCTTTCCTCCCGGTTGCATCTTCGCGCATTATAGCCGTCATGCTCGTGCTCGTCGCCGCCATTCCCATCCTTCCGGCGCATCAAACCAAACAGGTGTGTGGCAGGACCGAGTCAGGCATGACGAATGCAGAAGCGCGTTCGTTTATGTTCCACGCCGCTTCACGCGCCGCACCAGATAATCGAAATTGATCGCAAACTGCTCGGGCTGGCCGATTTCGCCCTTCAGCTTGGCAATGTCGCCGGCCGAAAACTCCGGGGCGGCGTCGCCGGCCGCCTCGACCGCGAGCTGAATCATCGCGGCGTTTTCCAGCATGATGGCGGCGACCACTGCTTCGGCGACGGTTCTTCCGGTCATGACCGGTCCGTGATTTTTCAGGAGCACGGCGCGGTGCGGGCCGAGAGCCTTGGCGACACCCGCGCCCATGGCGTGGCTGCGGATCAGCGCGATCGTATCGGTATAGAGACCCACCTCGCCGCAGAACAGCGCGCCAGGCTGGCTGTAGGCCCGCATCGGCCGGCCGGTCCCCGACAGCGCGACCGAATAGGGCGAGTGGGTGTGGATCACGCAGTTGAGGTCGCGCCGCGCCTTGAGAATCTCCGAATGGATATAGACCTCGCTGTGGCGGCGTGCCGAGCCCGCGACCACGTTGCCTTCAAGATCGATGGTCAGAATATTCTGCATGGTGATCTCGTCGAGCCCCATGCTGTGCGGTTTCATGAAAAACAGATTCGGATCGTCGGGCAGCCGCATCGAAATATGGCCGCGGGTGAAATCGTCGTGGCCTTCGGCGACCAGCACCTTGCCGGCCATGATGATTTGCTGCTTGATGTCCTGATGCGCCTTGGCGGTCTTTTGCGACGTTGTCTTCTTGGCCATTGTCCCTTGCTCACAGTTTCTCGGTGCCGCCGTCACCGGCAGCGCCGCCGGCATGATGCGGCCTGGCGCGCTGGGCCGCAATAGAATCGCCGCGCCAAGCGTGATAGCGGTGGCCTTGCCGCCGGCAGTCGCGCCCACACGTTCATCGATCGACCATGAGCATGTTCGCAACCTTCATCGACAAGCATGGATTGTGGTCGGAAGAAGAATGGCGCCTCGCGGCCGACATCAAGCGGCGCTTGGAGACGGACAAGCTCCGCTACGTGCGGCTCGCCTGGAGCGACACCCACGGCTATTGCCGCGCCAAGACCCTGACCGTGCCGGCGTTCCTTTCGGCGCTGACCGCGGGCTACAACATCGGCGTCGCCACGACGACGCTCGATAGCGCGGGTGCGCGGGTCTTCGCCTCGTTCACCCGCGGCGGCGGCATGGGGCTCGACGAGATGACCGGCTCGCCCAACCTCACGGTTGTCGCCGATCCGAAAACCTTCCGCATCCTGCCATGGGCGCCGGGGACCGGGTGGATTCTGTGCGACGAGTATTTCAACGACGGGCGGCCGTTTCATTTCGCGCCGCGGCAATTGTTGCGCAAAGCGCTGCAAAAGCTCGCCGACCGCGGCTGCGCCAGCGTCGTCGGCACCGAAATCGAATGGTATCTGCTGCGCGTCGCCGACGATCATCTGAGCGAAGACAATATCGGCGTGCCGGGCACGCGCGGCCGCCCGATCCGCACCTGGCCGGCGGAACCCGGATATCATTACCATTCGGAATCCAACATGGACCTGATGCAGCCGGTGTTCGATGCGCTCGGCGACGCGTTCGAGACGCTTGGCCTCGGCCTTCGCTCAATCGAAAACGAGTGGGGGCCGGGTCAGGTCGAGTGCACGTTTGCGCCGAACGCTGCCTTGGATGCCGCCGACAATGTGCTGTTGTTCCGCACCGCCACGCGGCAGATCTGCCGGCGCCTCGGTTATTTTGCCACCTTCATGTGCCGGCCGGCGCTGAAGGGGTATTACGCCAGCGGCTGGCACCTGCATCAGTCGCTGATCGACGCCGCGGGCGGAAAGAATCTGTTCATGGCCGCCCATTCCGGCGAACACCTGTCGGCGCTCGGCCAATCTTATCTCGCGGGACTTCTGAACTCGGCCGCGCCCGCAACCGCGTTCGCAACCCCGACGGTCAACGGCTACCGGCGTTTCCGCCCGAATTCGCTGGCGCCCGACCGCGCCGGCTGGGGTTACGACAACCGCGGCGCTATGCTCCGTGTCCTCGGTGGCGCGGGCGATGCGGCAACCCGCCTGGAAAATCGGCTCGGCGAGCCCGCGGCCAATCCATATCTTTACATCTTGTCACAGCTCGTAAGCGGGCTTGCGGGCATCGAGGCTAAACTCGCTCCGCCGCCGCCCGATGACGCGCCGTATCAGGCCGCGCGGCCACCGCTGCCCAAGACTCTGGCCGAAGCCCTGGATATTCTCGACACGGACCCGTTGTTCCGGCGCGAACTCGGCGATATTTTTGTCGACTACTTCGTTGCCCTCAAGCGCAGCGAATGGACCCGTTATCGGCGCGCCTGCGAGGAAGCCGGCAGTCTGCCGCCAAGCGACGAAATAAGCGCGTGGGAACAGAATGAATATTTCGATTTCTTTTAGATGGCTTCGTCATTGCGAGCGAAGCGAAGCAATCCAGGGCCGCTTACGAAGCAGTGAGACTGCGCTGGATTGCTTTCGTCGCGGAGCCTGTCACGTCGGCCACTTCGGGTCGGACCCGTTGGCTCCTCGCAATGACAACGACATGGTAAGGAGCGCCTCATGACGGCTCTCGAAAAGGCCGCCGCGCCGCATAGCCGCCTCGGCGGCACCGCGCTGTACGACTGGGACTATCTTGTCCAGGAGGACCGCGCGCATCGTCTTATTTACACCGACCCGGCCATCTTCGAAGCCGAGATGACGCAGATTTTCGGCGGCACCTGGACCTATCTGGCGCACGAGAGCGAAATCCCGAACCCAAACGATTTCATCACCCGCCGCATGGGTTTGCGCCCGCTCATCATCGTACGCGACGGCGAAGGAAAGGTCCGCGCGCTCTATAACCGCTGCACGCACCGCGGCACTACCTTGTGCCGCTGGGACAAGGGCAACACCAAATCGTTCCAATGCCCCTATCACGGCTGGAATTTCCTCAATACCGGCAAGCTCCGCGGCGTGCCGTGGCCGGACGGCTACGCCGAGGACATGCGCGATCCGAAATACAATCTCGCGCAGGTGCCGCGGGTAGAATCCTATCGCGGCTTCGTCTTCGGCACGCTCAACCTCGATGCGCTGCCGCTGGTCGAGCATCTCGGCCCGATCGCGAAGACCATCGACGAATGGCTCGACCGCAATCCCGGCGGCAAGGTCGTGGTGTGCGAGGCCAACCGCTTCATGTACAGGGGCAACTGGAAGCTCGCCTACGACAATTCCTGCGACGGCTATCACGTCGCCTATTCGCACCGTTCGCTGTTGGAAACCGAAAACCGCTTCGCCGGCGAGAACGCCAAGGGCATGGCCTATTATCGCAACTCACCCGATACCCAACCGATGTACATGCGCTACACCGGGCACGGCAATCATTTCAAAGACAAGCGCCCGAACCTGGAAAAGCGTCCCGGCGGCTTGTGGGCGCTGGAGAGCGCACATCCCGGCATGGAGCACTACGAGGCCGAATTCCTGCGCCGCTACGGCGACCGCGCCCTTTCGTTGCTCGATCTCGCCGGCTCGGAGCCGGTGAACATCAATGTGTTTCCTAATTTTTCCCTGCTCGGCAACCATATCCAGGTGTTCGAGCCGGTCGGCGTCGGCGAAACCAACGCCATCTGGTACGGCACCATGATCGTCGACGACGGCAGCGTGCCAAGCGACGCCGCCGCCGACATCAATGCGCTGCGCATGCGCACGCAGGAGGGCTTTCCGAACTTCGGCGAGGTCGACGACGTCGCCAATTTCGAACAAATCCAGAAGGGCTTGATGGCCGTCGAGGACGAATGGGTCTATATGAACCGCGGCCTCGGCGTTCCCGGTCGCGTCAAAACAAACGACGACGGCACCATCACCGCACCGGCGACCGACGAGACCTTCATGCGCGAGCATTTCAAGGAATGGAAACGGCTGATGAAGGGCCCGCACAACCTCGCCATCACCCGGGAGCCGTGATGTGAATCTCCGGCGCCGGATCTCACCTCACCGCAGCGCGGAGAGGTGAGCGAGTCAATCTTTGCTGGACTTGGAAACATGAACGCACCGGCGGCAGAAACAGACCATAACCCCTCGCGCAGTTCGTACTACGTCAACGACGCGCTCTACCGCGAACTGATCGCCCATTTCACCGATTGGCAGGACGACGCCCGCGCCGTCAGTGACGTAACCGTACGCGACGAATTCCGCCGTCTCGTCGAGCGCGAGGCGCGGCTCCTCGATCAGCTGCGCTATGAGGATTGGCTGCGGATGTACGCGGCGGAGTGCGTCTACTGGGTGCCATCGACACCCAAGGGCGGCGACCCGCGGCGCGAGATTTCGGTGATGTTCGATGACCGCCGCAGGCTGGAAGATCGCGTCTACCGGCTGCGCACCGGATTTGCGTGGTCCCAAGCGCCAGCCTCGCGGACGGTGCACCTCGTCAGCAACGTTGAAGTATTCGCGACCGACCAGGACGACGTGCGAATGCTGCGCTCGACCTTCTTGATCAGCGAATTCTGGGGCGACGAGACCCGCATTCTCACCGGCTGGGCCGGCCACCGCGTGGTACGCGGCGGCGACGGCTGGACGATTCAAGCCAAACAGATCAACCTGATCAACTGCGATCAATCGATCCGCAATCCGAGTATTATTCTTTGACCCTCACAATGAGGGAGAACCCATAAGCCCGTTTCCCGGACGCGGTGCAGCCCGACAGCGGCGCAGCGCTGATCCGGAACCTTCATAAACTCAACGTTTGGAACGATCCCGGGTCTGCAGCGCATCATTCCGCTTCCACCTACGCGCTCCGCGCTTCGGTGGACTCAAACCCTCCGAAGCTCGCAGAACGAGCGTAGGAGGGTCGCTTCATGCCGCGCTGCGCCCCGGGGAAGCAATGATGTAGGAACAATGCCCAACCTGAAACTCACCCTCGCCTGCGGCCGCTACGACCGCACTCAGCCGCTCATTGACGGGCGCGTTGCGCCGCAAGGCGTCGACCTGACGTTTCTGCCGCTCAATCCAGGCGAAACGTTCTACCGCATGCTCAATCACGGCGATTTCGATGTTTCCGAAATGTCGCTCTCGTCCTACACGATCCTGCGCTCGGAGGGCGACACGCGATTCATCGCCATTCCGGTGTTTCCGTCGCGCGTTTTCCGCCACGACGCGGTGTATCTGCGCGCCGATTCCGAGATCGAAAGGCCGGAGGAGCTGAAGGGCAAGCGCATCGGCGTCGGCGATTACCAGATGACAGCGGCGGTGTGGGTGCGCGGCTTTCTGATGCATGAGTATGGCGTAGGTCCCGAGGACGTCACCTGGGTGACCGGTCATCCGGTGCGAGCGATCAAGCCGCCCGTGGGCATCAGGCTCGAAGCGATGCCCCCCGACACGACGCTTGAGGCGATGCTGGAGCGCGGAGAAATCGACGCGCTCGCCACGGTGGTGATTCCAGAAGGCCTCGGTAAGACGATGCGCCGGCTTTTCCCCGATTTCCGCCAGGTGGAAACAGCGTATTTCCGCAAGACCGGCATCTTTCCGATCATGCACACGTTCGTGCTGAAGACGCGGCTTTACGAGGAAAATCCCTGGCTGGCGGTGAGCTTTTACCGCGCCTTCTGCAAGGCGCGCGATCTCGCCTATCATATCACCTACGATACCAACGCCCTGACCGTCAGCCTGCCCTGGATCATCGACGAGGTCGAGCAAACGCGGAAAATCTTCGGACCGCAGATCTGGGACTATTCGGTCGAAGGCAGCCGACCCACCCTGGAGGCGCTGGTCACGTATCTGGACGAACAGCGGCTCACGCGCCGCAAAATGAGCGTCGACGAGCTGTTCGCTCCCAATATCGGCCCCGGCCTTGCCGATTATTTGCGCGCGACGGGCGAGGACTGACGCGGTTCCGGTCGGCATCCGGCCGATCATGCCGCCACCGCACGGTTCGCGCGCGAAGGCGGCGCGTTAATCGGTTGCGCCGGCGGCCACTTGTTTCTACAAATGGAGCAACGGAACCATTCGGCGGGGAGGCATAGACATGCACCGGACACTCAGATCGTCGCTGCTCGCAACCGCGGCACTCGCCCTCGTTGCGGGACCAGCATCGGCACAGCAAAAGACCGTCAAGATCGGCTTCGTGTCGACCTTCAGCGGCCCGGCCGCCGCGATCGGCAACGATATGCGCAACTCCTTCGAACTCGGGCTCGATCATCTCGGCCGCAAGCTTGGCGGTCTGCCCGTCCAGGTCATCTATAAGGACGATCAGATCAAGCCGGATGTCGGTGTGCAAGAGACCAAAGAGCTGATCGAGTCCGATCACGTCAATTTCGTCGTCGGTTATATCTGGTCGAACGTGATGGTCGCCTCGCTCAAGCCGCTGATCGACTCCAAGACCATGACGATCGTGACCAATGCCGGCGCCTCGGAGCTTGCCGGCCCGATGTGCTCGCCCTACGTTTTCTCGACCTCGTGGCAGAACGATCAGACGCCGGCGGCGATCGGCACCTACATGAATCAGAAAGGCGTCAAGAGCGCCTTTCTGATGGGCCCGAACTACATCGCCGGCAAGGACATGCTGCACGGCCTGCAGTCGACGTTCAAAGGCAAGATCGTCGGCCAGGACCTGACGCACTGGCCGGGTCAGCTCGATTTCTCCGCCGAGCTGACGGAGGCGCGCGCCGCCAAGCCCGACGCGATCTTCGCATTCTATCCGGGCGGCGCCGGCATACAGTTCGTGACCCAATATGCGCAGAGCGGGTTGAAGGGGCAGATCCCGCTCTACACCGCATTCACCATCGACGACCTGTCGCTGCCGCGGCTGAAGGATCTGGCCGTCGGCGTGCCCGGCGCACAGAATTGGGTGAACGACCTGCCCAACGCGACGAACAGGAAATTCGTGGCCGACTATCACGCCAAATTTCATTCCTCGCCGTCGTTCTACGGCGCGGATACCTACGACGCGGCGGCCTTGATCAACAGCGCCGTCACCGCGGTGCACGGCGACCTCAATGACAAGGAAGGCATGCGCAAGGCGATGGAGAAGGCCGACTTCAAATCGGTGCGCGGCAATTTCAAATATGGCAATAACCATATCCCAATCCAGAACTTCTACCTGCAGGACGCCCGCAAGAACGCCGACGGAACCTATTCGCTGCATACGGTCTCGCTCATCGAAGCCAACGACCAGGACCGGTTTCACACGCAGTGCCCGATGAAGTAGGATTGCGACCGACTTGTTCAATCGCTCGGAGCAAATCTTCCCCTCCCCCCGCGAAACGGTGGGGAGGGTCGGCGCACGTCGCGACAGCGATGTGAGCCGGGGGGGGATCAACCTCGAACGTTCTCCCCCCACGGCAAACAAGCTAATAATCCTCGCCCCCCACCCCTTGCCCCTCCCCGCCGTGCGCGTTGCGCGCCGGGGGAGGGGAATTCCGTGATGCCGTGCTGTATTTCATCGAGCAATCTCTCAACGGCGTGCAACTCGGAATGCTGCTGTTTCTGCTCGCCGCGGGCTTGACGCTGATCTTCGGCATCATGGATCTGGTCAACTTGGCGCACGGCTCGCTCTACATGCTCGGCGCCTATTTCGCCGCTACTTTCGCGGCATGGACCGACAGTTTCGTGCTCGGCGCGGTTCTGGCGCTGATCGCCACCGCCGTTTCGGGAATGGCGCTGGAGGTGATTGCCATCCGGCCGCTATACGGCCGGCCGCATCTCGATCACGTGCTTGGCACGTTCGGACTGATCCTGTTCTTCAACGAACTGGTGCGGCTCGTGTGGGGCCCGGCGGGCATGACGCTGTCGCTGCCGAGCGAAATGCTCACCGCCGTACAGATCATTCCCGGCGTCTATTATCCGCTCTATCGCCTCGTCATCATTCTGGTCACGCTCGCGGTGGCGGCGTTGCTTTACATTCTGGTCATGCGCACCCGGCTTGGCATGCTGATCCGTGCCGGCGCTTCGAACCGCGAGATGGTTGGCGCGCTCGGCGTCAACATCAAACTCTTGTACACGCTGCTATTCGGCCTCGGCGCCGCGCTCGCCGGCTTTGCCGGACTGATGGAGGCGCCGATCCTCACCGTGCAGATCGGCATGGGCGAGAACATTCTGATTCTCGCCCTGGTGGTGATCGTGATCGGCGGCATCGGCTCGATCCGGGGCGCATTCGTAGCCGCGCTCATCGTCGGCCTTATCGACACGCTCGGCCGCGCGTTCCTGCCCGCGCTGTTGCATGCGGTGTTGAGCACCAATGCGGCTTTGACGCTGGCGCCGGCCCTGTCTTCGATGTCGATCTATATGCTGATGGCCGCTATCCTGGTGGTCAGGCCGGAAGGTCTGTTCCCGGCGGCAAGCCGATGAAAGCGGCCCTCGAATTCCTTCACAAGCAAGCTCCGCAGCTTTCGCTCGGTCCGGGCACGGGGCTGGCCGCGGTCGTGCTTACGCTTCTCGCGCTGGTGCCGCTCTACGCGGCGGTCACCGGGGACCCGTTCGCGCTCACCTTGTTTACCCGCATCGTCATCATGGCGCTTGCCGCAGTCAGTCTCAATCTCATCATGGGCTATGGCAACATGGCGAGCTTCGGCCACGCCGCCTATCTCGGCATCGGCGGCTACGCAGTCGGCATATTATGGAAGGAGGGTTTGGGCTCCGGTTTCGTGCAGTGGCCGGTCGCTATCGGAGCTTCGGCGTTGTTCGCGCTCGCGGTCGGCGCCTTGAGCCTGCGCACACGCGGCGTTTATTTCATCATGATCACGCTCGCCTTTGCGCAGATGGTCTATTACGTCGCGCAGGGCCTCGACCGTTACGGCGGCGACGATGGGCTGACCATCGGCAACCGCAGCACATTCCATGGGCTTTTGAATCTCGACAACAACACGCTGTTCTATTATCTGTGCCTGGCGCTTCTGCTTGCCGGCGTCTATCTGGTTTCACGCCTGGTTAATTCGCGCTTCGGTCTGGCGATCCAGGGCACGCGTTCCAACGAGCGACGCATGCGCGCGATCGGCTTTCCGACGTTCCGCTACAAGCTCGTCTGCTTCGTCATCTCCGGCGCGCTGTGCGGCCTCGCCGGCGCGCTGCTCGCCAACGACACGAATTTCATCAGCCCCGCGATGATGTATTGGACGCGATCGGGCGATCTCTGGGTGATGGTGATATTGGGCGGCCTGGGATCTCTGTTCGGCCCGGTAATCGGCACGGTGACGTACCTGTTGCTCGAAGAGGGGCTATCGCGCTTCACCGAATATTCCGGTCTGATCATCGGTCCGGGATTGCTTCTGGTCGCCATCTACCTGCGCGGCGGCATCGAGGGATTGTTTCGCAAAGTATCGCCATGACCGCGCCGCTCCTGCAGATCGAAGGGCTGACCAGGCGCTTCGGCGGCGTCGTAGCGGCCGACGCGATCGCCCTCGACATCGCCCCCGGCGAATTTCACGCGATCATCGGTCCGAACGGCGCCGGCAAGAGCACTCTGATCGGCCTTCTTGCCGGAGAAATTCTGCCGCAAGCCGGCAGTATCCGGTTCGGCGGGAGCGACCTTATCGCGCTTCCGGCCTATCGGCGCAGCCGGCTTGGGCTGGCGCGTTCGTTTCAGATCACGTCGCTGTTTGCCGATTTCACCGCGCTCGACAATATCGCCCTGGCCGTGCAGGCCCATGACGGGCACTCGTTTCGTTTCTGGGCGAACGCGCGGCGCGACGCCGCCCTGCGCGATCCGGCGCTGGCCGCGCTGGCGAAGGTCGGCCTCGAGTCGCGCGCGCACACGCGGGTTGACAAGCTCAGCCACGGCGAACAGCGGCAGCTTGAAATCGCCATGGCATTGGCGACACGGCCGCGGCTTCTGTTGCTCGACGAGCCGATGTCCGGCTTGGGACCCGACGAATCCGCCCGCGTGGTGGAGCTGTTGCGCAACCTCAAGGGCGGCGTCACGATCCTGCTGATCGAGCACGACATGGAAGCGGTGTTCGCGCTGGCGGACCGCGTCACCGTTCTGGTCTATGGCCGCGTCATCGCCAGCGGCAGACCCGAGGTCATTCGCGCCGATCCTGCGGTGCGCGAGGCCTATCTGGGCGAACAGGAAAGCGCCCACTCCAATGCGAGCAACCATGCCTGAGCCGCGAAGCAAAGACATGCTGCTCGAAATATCCGGCATCGAGACCAGCTACGGATTGAGCCGCGTGCTATTCGGCGTTTCGCTTTCCGTCGCGTCCGGCGAAATGGTCTCGCTGATGGGGCGCAACGGCATGGGCAAGACCACGACGGTGCGCTCGATCATGGGTCTGACGCGGGCGAGCGGCGGCTCGATCCGTTTCGACGACCGCGAAATCCGCGATCTTCCGGCTTATCAGGTGGCCAAGCTCGGCATTGGTCTTGTACCCGAGGGACGGCAGGTGTTTCCCAACCTCACCGCCCGCGAAAATCTTGTCGCCACCGCCGCCAACCGCCGCGGCGCGTCCGATCCATGGACGCTGGAGAAGGTATTCGCGCTTTTCCCGCGACTCGCCGCCCGTGCCGGCAGCATGGCTAGCCTCCTCTCGGGGGGAGAGCAGCAGATGCTCGCCATCGGCCGCGCGCTGATGACCAACCCGCGCCTGCTGATTTTGGATGAGGCGACCGAGGGCTTGGCGCCGCTCGTTCGCGACGAAATCTGGCGCTGCTTGGAAAGACTGCGCAACACCGGCCATGCCATCCTGGTCATCGATAAGAATGTCGATGCGCTAACCCGCCTCGCCGACCGCCATACGGTTATCGAGCGCGGTCGTGTCGTGTGGAGCGGCAGCTCGGCGGATTTGGCCGCCGCGGCGGACGTGCAGCACCGCTACCTTGGTATTTGAAGTAAAGCCTCACTGCCCCTTGCAGATCGGCGTTGGCCGCGGCGGCGATGGCGGATGATCCTGGCGGTATTTTGCCAGGATCGGTTCGAGAGTTGCCTTGGGCCAAAATCTCGGAGAGCCGATGTCCTTCAGACAAAAGGCATTCCAGTACAGCCCCGCGCGCGCCGGCGATTGGCCGGCCGCCACCGCTCGCGCGACCGATTCGATGTCGGACGCGTCAGGATAGATGTACAACGTCGTCGGATTGTTCTGCACCACCGCAAGGATCTGCTGAACGTCCGACGGCGACCAACTGGTGCAACCGTCGCTGCGGCCGCCGGCGTAATCCACCAGCTGTCCAAACGGAACATAGCCGTCACGGTTGGCGTATGAGCTGCGCTGATCTTTGCGCAGGCAGACGTTCCTCAATAAAACTGCCGCGTGGCCGCCGATCTCGCGCTGCCTGGCGTTCGCGGTTTCGCCTTCGCCGTCAAATTGGATGAACGAGCGGAGCAGAACCGCATTTTGCTCGGCCGAGACCCGGTAATAGCCTTTGAAGGAGGTCTTCGTTTCGGCTGTCACATAATCGCCGCCGGCCGTCAGTTTCGAATCCATCGCGTTGCCGAAGTTCTTCGCGCACTGCCTGCCGTTTGAGAAATCCGCGACGCCCTTCAAATCGCGACCGCCGCCATGCCCCGCCGAAATCGCGCGAAACGACCGCGCCGCTTCGCAAATAACGTAAAACCGGCGCCCCAATTTGCCGTCGCCCAAATCGTTGGGACGCGTCGCGTCCATGGCGAAGTAGCAGGAATTCTTGACCGCTCCCGCCGTCACTTTTTGCCGATGGAGCGCGCGCGCTCTCTGCAACACCACCAGTGCGATCTGACCATCGCCGTTGCCAACGTGGACCTTCAACCAAGCCGGAATGGCCGATGTCTGCTCCGCGGCAATGGATCTCGGCGATGCCAATAGGGCAATGATGCAGAGGCCGAAGATCGACGCGACATTCAGAAGGACGGATTTTGACCGCACCGGAATCGTTCCCCTGTCGAGGCCTTTTCCAATTTCCTGCCGCGTTAGCGCCGGGAAGCCGATCGCAAAAGGCCTCACACCATCGGCGACGCATGTCGCCCTTATGCGGATCCTACCACTACGGCCGCATCGGAGCGAGCGGGTAGTCCCGCGGCGCTACACCAAATTTTGGTTGCATGATCGACTCCACGATTCCGATGTGATGGCGGCGCCGGTCTTTTCTGTCACCGCGTTTTGCCCCATTACGTGCCGAACCGGCGGCTCACGCAGCATCTTCGGCGTGGTACGCGGCACACAAGCGTATGCATTCCCGAGAAAATCCGGGAACGGGTCAAGGGCGATCTTTGTTACCCTGCCGGAGGGTGGGCGCGCGAACCGGAGACGCGAAATGAGCTCTCAACGTGAGACGGACACACCGCAACGTCGCGAGTGGTCCGAGCGGCAGACAGTTCACAGTCCGGTTCTATCCGCGGAGGAAGCGCGTCAGGGCGCCACTGGAAAGAATCTGCGCTACGTTCTCGGCTTCGGCCTTGCCGCGATCGTCATCGCGTTTATCGTAATTTGGCTCTTCTATTTCGCCTGATCCGGCTTTCCGCAGCGATCGAACTCAGTCGCTGCGCTCGACCAGCATGTGCCGCGTCTTGCCGACTTGCCCCGCGCTGACCGCCGGCGCCGAGTTGCCCCACGCGTTGCGGATGTAGGTAACCACCGCGGCCACTTGGTCGTCATTGAGCGTCCATCCGAATTGGGGCATCGCCGGCGCCGTCGGCGCCGAAGCGGTGCCGACGCCCAGCGCGCCGCGCAAGACAACGTGGAGAACGGTTGTTGGATCTGTCTGCTGCACCACCGGAGAGCCACTCAGCTCAGGAAACAGACCGGCGGAACCCTCGCCGCCGGCACCGTGACAAGCCGAACACTCGTCTGCATAGATATGAGCGCCGGCTTTCATGACTGCCTGGTTCGGCGGGTCCGCCGCGACCGTTTGCTGCTTCTGCGGCTGATCCTTGAGATAAACAGCGATTGCCTTGAGATCGGCATCGCTCATTTGCGAAGTCGAGAGAGTGAGCGTCTCCGACATCAATCCGGTCGCCGCACTTGTTTTATTGTGTCCCGCTTTCAGATAGGAAACGATCTCGCCAACAGACCAGCCGCCAATCCCGCGCCGCGGATCGTTGGTGATGTTCGGGGCGAACCAGCCCTGCAGGTCATAGCCCTGCAGGCGCTCGCTCGTTTCGTCCGCACCCAAAAAGTTCTTGGGCGTGTGACACATGCCGCAATGGCCCGAGCCTTCAACAAGATACGCGCCGCGATTCCACTGTGCACTTTTATGCGGATCCGGCTTAAACGTTCCCGGCGTGAAGTATAGCTCATCCCATACGGCGAGGATCCAGCGCATTTCGAACGGAAACGGCAGCTGATCCGATTTCACTGGATTATGTACCGCCGGAATCGTGTTGAGATAAGCGCGTATCGCCAAGGCATCGTCGCGCGTCAGCTTGGTGTAGTAGGTGTACGGCATCGCCGGATAAAGCCGCATGCCATGGCGCCCGGTGCCTTTGGTCAGCGCGTTAACGAACTCCTGATCGGTCCACGCGCCGATGCCCGTCGTCGGGTCCGGCGTGATATTGGGCGAGAACATCGTACCGAACGGTGTCTCGATCGGGCGGCCGCCGGCAAAGGCGTGGCCACTGCCGGGCAAGGTATGGCACGCGGCGCAATCGCCGACGATCGTCAGATAATGACCGCGCTGAAGCTGGCTAAAATTCTGGACGTCGATTCCGGCGGCACGTGCGCCGGCGCGAGGAGCGACAAGCGCAATCGCAGCCAGAACGCCGAATAACCATTGCTTCCGATTAAGCATGAACGAGTGGTCCCGGATTTTTTAGATATTGCGAACGGATCGCGGCGGCGGACCAGAAGGCGAGTGCGCCGACCGTCCCGGTCGGATTGTAGCCGGCGTTCTGCGGAAAGGCGGTCGCGCCCTGCACAAACAGGTTGGGCACGTCCCAGCTCTGCAGGTACACATTGAGCGCACTGTTGCCGCGATTGGTGCCCATGATGGCGCCGCCGTTGAGATGCGACGTCTGGTACTTGGTCACGTCATACGGACCTTTGCGCGGCTGCTTGACCACCTGCTTGGCGCCCATCTTTTGCAGAATCTCCGCATACTTATCGGTAAGAAACGCGCTCATCTTCAATTCGTTGTCGTGGAAATCGATGGTGATGCGTAAAAGCGGGCGACCGAACCGGTCCTTGTAGGTCGGATCGAGATCGAGATGGACGTCGCGATAACTGTACATCGAGCCATGGCACGAGCCGCCGACAATCGTGCTCAAGTAATTGTCGCGTAGAGCCTGCTTCCACTTCGAGCCCCAGGCCGGCGTGCCTGGAGGGACAGGCGTGCTTTCGATCGGCCGTCCGTTGGTCTGCACCTCGCCGATATAGCCGCCGCCGACAAATCCGACCTTGCTATGATCGAAATTGTCGCCGTTGAATTCGTCGATGCACATGCCGATCGCGCCGGAGGCGATGAACGGATTGAAGTTGTATTTGTCTTTGTCGAAAAAACCGAGCGCGCCGGACGTTGTTTGATGCGTGAAATTGCGCCCAATCTGACCTTTTCCGGTGTTTGGATCGTAGGGCGTTCCGATGCCCGACAGCAGCAGCAGTTGCACGTTGAACAACGAGAAGGCGCAGAGCAGGACCATGTCGGCCGGCTGCTCGATTTCCGAACCGGACGTATCCACATAGGTGACGCCCGTAGCGCGCTTGCCTGTATTATCGAGATTGATGCGCATGACTTCGCAGTCGGTGCGCGCCTCGAAATTCGATTTGCGCAGTAGAACGGGCAGGACTGTGGTCTGCGGCGACGCCTTGGAGTAATTGGCGCAGCCGAACCATTCGCAGAAGCCGCAGTAAGTGCATTGACCGAGCTTCACCCCGAGCGGGTTGGTATAGGCCCGAGACAGGTTGCCGGACGGCTGCGGAAACGGCTTGTAACCGAGCTGTTGCGCGGCCTGCGCAAACAGCGCGTGGCCATAACCTTGCTTCATCGCCGGCGTCGGATAGGGCCGCGAGCGCGGACCTTCGAACGGATTGCCGCCTGCCTGGATGGCGCCTTCGAGGTTGCCGGCTTGGCCGGACGTGCCGCACAGGTACTCGAATTCACCGTAGTGCGGTTCGAGCTGCTCGTAGGTGATGCCCCAATCCTGGATCGTCATATCGTCGGGCAGAAAATTGGCGCCATAGCGCTGCGTCAGATGGCTGCGCAGAGTGAAATCGGTCGGCAAAAAGCGCCAAGTCTCGGCGTTCCAGTGCACGCCGGCGCCACCGACGCCGTTGCCGAGCATGAAGGCGCCCCAGTTGCGCACCGGCAGTGCGGTCTGGCTGGCATTGTTGCGGAACGTCACCGACATCTGGGACGGACGCAGGAAGAGTTCATGACGAATGCGGTAGCGCAGTTCGTCCTGCGCGTAGGAGATCAAAAAGTCCGTGGCCGTGTCGCGCCAGGGACCGCGTTCGATCGCCACCACGTCAAGCCCGGCATCCGTCAGCTCATTGGCGAGAATAGAGCCGGTCCATCCCAGACCGATAATAACCGCGTCCTTATGCGGCAGCTTGCGTGCCATTGCTTATTTCCATGCAAACGAACAGACTTGAATGAACGGCAAATTCTCCACGGTGCTCATCCCGACCAGTCCGGATGATCGGCGATACCAATGGTAGGCAAGCTCACACGCTGATTATGGCGGTCGATCCAGCCGCGATAGTCGTAATGCGTGCCGGGAAATCCGATCATCTTCCACGACGCTGCGTCCTTGTTGCCGCCGTAGATCGGATCGGCCAGAAAGCCGTTCTGCGTGTTCTTGAGAATGAGTTTGAAAAACTCCTTGCCGTCGGTGCCATCGAGCTTGAGCGAGCCGTCCTCTAGGCCCTTGATCGCGTCGTCCTTTTGCGTGTCCGAAAGCGCGGTGAACACTTTGCCGCCGAATTTCTCTCGGCAGCCCTTGTCGAGCGCCGCCAAAGCCTTGCGGTACTGTTGCGCTGGTGTGACCGGCGATTGCGGTCCCTGTTGTTTTGTCCCTTTGAGAAACGGCCCGCGCATGTAGTGCCCGTCGAACCGTCCATACGGGCCGGCCAGTTGGCGGTCGATGAACACGGCGCAGCCGCAATCCTTTCCTCCGGGTGACAGATCGTCAGCCGGAATGAGCCGGTCGACGAACGCCTCGACGGTCGCGCCCTCATGCGCCGTGAAGTAATGCCAGCCGCCTGGAGTTACGATTGTTGGCGGATCGGCTGCGCCGGGCTTCCAGGGAATGCCGCCCTTGATAAGCGCGGCACGCGCAGCTTGCGGACCGAGCAGGAGCGCGATCGCGCTGGTGCCAAGGAGTCGCCGCCGAGTAATTTGAAACACAGCCTGTGGTCCGATCGCCCCGAGTGCCGCTCGCTCAACGCCCAGTCGGGAACTTGGTTCCTGTATCGGCTTGCGGGTATTCGCGGCTCAGATCGAATTGCATTGTCGGCGCGCGTAGAAAGACCAGTACAGCCAATACCTTGGCTTGACACTTTCCACCCCTGGCTTAGAACATTGCTAAACGATCCGATGCCGCCTTGCGCCGTCACGCTCGGATGAAACGAGAGGAGAGACTCCTCATGGACAACAACGCTCCGAAGACCACAGTCATCCGCAATGGCACGTTGATCGAAGGCAACGGTACGCCGGCCCGGCGCAACGATGCGATCGTCATCGAGGGCAACCGCATCAAGAGCGTAGGCCCACTGCTGCCGGACATTGCGCTCGACGACCGCCGCAACGTCACCGTGATCGACGCCGCCGGACGATGGGTGATGCCGGGCCTGATTGATGCGCATTGCCACATGTCGTACGGCTATCCGCTGATCAAGGGCGAGGGCAAAGGCAAGGGCACGACGCGGCCGGAATTCTCCACGCTCAAGTCGGCCCGCAGCGCGCAAAAAGTCCTGCGTTCCGGCGTCACCAGCATTTCCGTGCCGGGCGGTACCTGGTTCACCGACGTCGGCGTCCGCGACGCCATCAAGCTCGGCCTGATGGAAGGCCCGCGCATGTTCGTCGCCGGGCGCATGATCGTCAGCTACGGCTGCATCGAAGACGACGAGCCGTCCTGGGAAGGCACCCCCGATCACTCGATCGGCAAGCTCTGCAACACCGCCGACGAGATGGTCACCGAAGTGCGGCGGCAGGGCAAGCACGGCGTGAACTTCATCAAGATGGCCGACAGCCGCTCTGGCGAATCGCAGATGCTGGCCAAGGAAGAGATCGCGGCCGTGGTCGGCGAGGCGCATCGGCGCAATCTGAAAGTCGCCATCCACTCGCGCGGCGCCGGGTCGACGCGCGCCGCGGCCGAAGCCGGTGTCGACTGGATCGTGCACGCCGACCTCGCCACCGACCGCGATCTCGACGCGGTCGCCAAAGCCGGCGTCCCGATTCTGCCGACCGCAACCTTCCTTGCGGTGGTCTGCGAACTCGGCAAACAGCAGAAGGTCGGCGCCCAGCAGGTCCAGCTCGATTTCAACCGCATGCAGCGGCACTACGATCTGCTCGGCGAACTGATGCACAAAGCGCGCAAGCTCGGCATCCGGCTCCTGGTCGGAACCGATACCGGCAACAACTCCTTCACGCGGCACGGTGAACTGCACGCCAAGGAAATTGAAATCTTCGTCAAGCATGGCGGCTACACGCCGATGGAAGCGATCGTCGCGGCAACGCGCGACAATGCCATGGCGGTTGGGCTCGACGGTCAGGTTGGCCAGATCGCGCCCGGTCAGCTTGCCGACATTACGGTGTGGACCAAAGATCCGATTGCCGACATCGCAATCCTGCAGGACGCCAAAAATCTCGCCTGCGTGATCAAAGACGGCAAAGCCGTCGATCTTTATCCGCGGGACGAGATGCTGACGTTCCAGCAGGCGGCCGAATGACGGCTGCGCCTCGGCCGGGCGTCAGGCAAATCGCGCGGCTGCGGGTCGAGATCGACGACGTCACGCCCGCCGTCGTGCGCCGCCTCGAGGTGCCGTTCGAAATCCGCCTCTACGATCTGCATTTCGTGCTGCAGGTCGCCATCGGCTGGCAAAACGGTCATCCGTTCGAATTTCGCGTCGAGGGAGCAAGCGAGGATAAAAGATGGGGCTTGGTCGACATGAGCGATCCCGATCCGCCACTGCCCGCTGAAAGCGCTACCCTCGCCGAGCTTTTGACGTATGGCCGAAAAGCGTTCCACTACGATTACGCTTTCGGTGAAGATTGGACCCACACTGTCGCGCTGGAAGCGATCGCTCCGGCCGCCGACACCGTGAGCTATCCGCGTCTTGTCAGCGCCCAGAATCGTTGCCCGCCGGCGGATATCGGCGGCCCCATGGGTTATGAGACCTATTTGCGCGCCATCACCGATCCGCTGCACCTCAACCATGAGGCCATGCGGGACTGGGAGCCCGATTTCGATCCGCACGCGGTCGATGAGGCGACCCTCCGGGCCAACCTCGCCAGTCTCGGAAAGTATCTCGGCCGCGGCAAAGTTCAGCCCTGAGCCTTATTCGGCGGGCTGCGGCTGCGGCACCGCCGCCGCGGGCCGTTGGCCAAGGATCAGCGCATCGACGCTGTAGGGGCCAGCGCCGAACGCTACCACGTAGAGCATCCCGCCCATCATCGCGACATGTTCAAAGAACATGGTGTGCTGCGTATGCTCTGCCGCGCCGATGAACGTCCAGTACGGATGAAACATAAAAGCCAGCGCGACTAGGTAGCAGAAGTATGCGGCGGCCACGAGCCGAGTGAACAGCCCCAGGATCAACATGATGCCGCCGCCGAGTTCGAGCGCAATAACGCCCCATACCAAGTCGTTCGCATAGGGAATTCCGTGCGTCGCCATTTCGTGGGAGGTGGCGGCGATGGTGCCGAGCTTGGCGATGCCGGCAAGAACAAAGATCAGAGCCAGAAGGAGACGACCGACAGCCGGCAGCGGATTTGTCGTGGAGTTCATGAATTTCCTTGTTCAGTCGAGCACGTCGCCTTGGCGCGCATATAGCGAATACTGGACGGCTGATGCTAGATGATCGCGAGAAAGTGAAGCGCAGGAAATAAATGCGGAATAAATTTCGCGACGGTCCAAATTATCGGCGTTGCTCGACCGTGCTCAGCCAAATTCGGGACCGGCGACGACGAATGTGCGCGCAGCGTCGCCGAATGAGTCGCCGCGTCGAAACGCCATGCGTAGAAACGGTCGCTGTACCGTAAACTCGCGCTGCCGGAGAAGATCGGCAAGAGCTTTCCAGCGATCCGCAATATCGAGGAACACGGGACCAGGCGTAGCGCCCAGTGCGGCTCTTAATAGGGCAAGGGCATCCGCTTCGTTTGCGGCAATGAGTGGCCCGATTTGCGTGGCGATCCGGCCGGGGCGGGCCAGCACGAAGCCGTCCAGGTTTTGAGTGGTGAATGCCAGATGCGGCGCGCGTTGGAAAAAGCTTTCCAGCAAGAATGCCCGGCGCGCGCCGAAGGCAGCGGCATCGACCGCCGCAACGACGCGAATATCGCGTGCGGACATGCGACGCGTGTCGGCGGATATTTCGCCGTTGTTGCCGCCGCCGGCGCCCTGCCAACGGGTCAGGCCGAACATCGGCTCGAATCCGAGCGGCCGATAGACGCGTTCGCCGGCAGGCGTTGCGTCGAGCACGGCGACCAGACCGCGCCGCGTGAGTTCCGCGCAGCATGCCTGCAGGATGCCTGTGCCGATATGCGCGCGCCGCCAGCTTGCCGTTACCAGGACCATGCTGATCCAAGCAAAGCCGCCGGGGTAAGGCAGTATGGCGCCGGTCGCGACCGGACGACCATCGCCCTTCGGCAACCCGAACACCGTCCCATGGCGCATGAATAAAGCCCAATCATCGAGCGTCTGGTTCCAGCCGGCCTCCGCCGAAAGCGCCATGCAGCCCGCGCTATCGCTTTGCGAAAGCGCCTTGAGCTGCAGAGCGTCAGTAGACGCCATCGCGAACCTCAAAATGCGTCGGCTTATTCAAGCCAGGTCGATCGTTGACGACCCAATCGGCAACCCAATCAATCATGGCCGCAAGCGGCACGCGAGGCGCGCCGAACAATTTCGTCGCTTGCGCGGTGTTGGTGAGCCATGCGGTCGGCGCCTCCTCGCCAACGATGCGCGGCTTCTTCCCAAGCCGAGTGGCAAATTCATTCGCAAGCCGGCGCACGCTGACAATATCCGGACCCGACACATTGATGGGAGTGGTCGGAATCGTCGCGTAACGCAAGAAGCGCAGCGCTAGCGCGTTGGCATCGCCCTGCCAGATCACGTTGACGTGGCCCATCGTCACATCGACCGCCTGCCCGTCGCGAACCTTGCAGGCAACGTCGAACAAAACGCCATAACGCGTGTCGATCGCGTAGTTCAGACGGATGAGCCGGCCCGGCGTGGCATGAGCTTGCGAGAAATACTCGAACATCCGCTCGCGGCCGATGCAGGAATTGGCGTATTCGCCGGGAGCCAAGAGCGGCGTGTCCTCGGTCGCACCGCCGCTGTCGGCAGCGACAAACGGATAGACGCAGCCGGTGGAGAAGGCGACGATGCGCGAGGCGCGATAATGCTCGGCAACGATCGCCGGCACATGCACGTTCATCGCCCAGGTCAAGGCCGCATTGTCCTGCGCGCCGAATTTCCGCCCGGCCATGAAGATCACGTTGTTGATCCGTGGCAATTGTTGCACGGCCGCCCGGTCCAGCAGGTCGCAGGCGACGGTCTCGACGCCGGCGGCTTGCAGCGTCTCGCGCAGGCCTGGTTCTGAAAAGCGAGCGACTCCGATGATACGCTTGTCGGGCGCCGCGTTGCGCGCAAGCCGCGCCAGCGTTGGACCCATTTTGCCGCCGACGCCGAGTACGATGATGTCGCCAGCGACCGCGGCGAGATCGGCGGCCAGCGCGCGGGTCGGGCGGCCTAAGAACGCCTCGACGTCTTCGGGGCGGTCGAACCGAGGCGGCAGCGGTTCTTGATCAAGCCAACCAGTCAAGGGCCTGACCTTTTCAAGCGGCGCATCCGCTCAAGTCCGTCCACATCGTGTGTTCGTCAAACCGGACCGTTGCCGAAATGCCCATTTCATGCCTTCAAAATCGTGCCTCGTCGCCCCGAGATGACCTGCAGGATACGCACAAGCGAGAGCAAGTTAAAGCCGCGCCCCTTATGCGCGTTGCCCTTCCGATAAGCGATGAGACCGCGAGACCTGACGCGCGAATGAATGTTGACAGCTTGACCCGAAAGCCCGACGAAACGTACTTCAACCAGTCGCTGCCTCTAGGTATGGCAGCCTGAACCGGAACCGGGCTCGACCGTTCAAATAAGTGGGCCGGCTCTCAGGACGCTCAGCGTGCAGAACATAAGGGATATGAGCGTCCGGCATGATACCGCGGCAGCCGGCGAGCTATCGAGTCCTCCCGGCGAGAGTGAGCCCATTCGCCGCGCGCTTGTCTTCACCATCGTCGCGCTCGCGTTGTTCATGATGTCGGTCGATACGACGATCGTGGCGACGGCCCTGCATTCCTTGCAGCGTGGCTTGCAAACGTCGATCAACTGGGCCGGCTGGACCATCACCGCCTACTCGTTCGGGTTCGTGTTGATGCTCCCGCTCAGCGGCAAGCTCAGCGAGCGGCACGGTCGTCGCAGGGTATTCGTCGGTTCTGTCGTCGCCTTCACCGTGGCATCGCTGTGCTGCGGGTTTGCCAACAACATTTATCTGCTCGTCGCACTACGGGCGATCCAGGCGGCCGGCGGGGCGGGCTTCACACCCGCGGCGACCGGGATCATCGTCGATCACTTTGGCGACGCGCGCGATCGCGCCGTCGGATTATTTGGCAGCATCTTTTCGATCGGCACAATGATCGGACCGGTATTCGGCGGGGTGTTCGTGTCGTACTGGACTTGGCGGGGCATATTTTTCGTCAACGTGCCACTCGGCATAGCCGTCATCGCGCTGGCACTGTGCTACATACCGCGGGATCGGCCCGAGGCAGAGGCAATCCACCCGACAATGGACGCCGCCGGTATGGGGCTGCTCGGTAGCGGGCTACTCGCCGGCATGATCGCCGTCAGCTATCTGGGCGAAAGGAACGCCCACCCATGGTCGCCGGCGTTCGGAGTACCGTTGGCCGTCGCGATCGCCGCTCTGTGGATGTTCTTCCGTCACACCAACCGCTCGGCGTCGCCGTTCATCGCCCCGCGCCTGATTCACGGGCAAGGTTTCGGCGCGGTCAATCTGGTCAACGGTCTCTACGGGGGCATCACCTCCGGCGTCGTAGCGCTTATCCCGCTCTACGCAACCAATCGCTACGGCATCGACGCGCTCGACTCCGGCACGCTGCTTGTCGCCCAAGGGGCGGCCGCGATCATATTGTCAGTCGCTGCCGCGTTGACGCTGCGCCGCACAGGATATCGGCCACCGCTCTATGTCGGAAGTATCGTTGTCATCGCCGGGATGCTGCTGCTTGGCCTCAGTCCGGCCGCCGGTATCCCGCCATACGCGTGGCTCGCCGGTGCCGCTTTCCTCGTCGGCGTCGGCCGTGGGGCGAGCAACCCGGCCAGCCGCAACGCCGGCCTGCAACTGGCCCCCGAGCACTCCTCGACCCTCGCCGCGCTGCGGTCGATGTGCATGCAGATCGGGGCAATCATGACCATATCGGTCGCTACCGCGATCCTCGCAACGTCCAATGATCCGGGCCGCGTCCAGGCCTGGGTCTATATTGTCGGGGCCGCACTGCTCGTTGCCGCCCTACCGCTGATCAGCCGCATACCCGAGCACCGCGGCTCTTGGTAAAAGTCGGAAACTAACCCGTACCGGCTTCACTCCGCCGCCTGGCGTGGCGGCGCGCGCATCGATTCAAGCCCGTCGGCGGCCGTGGCCGAAATGGTCGTCCGCACCATGTAGCGCGGCTCGTTGGCCGGCCATGGCCGGCCGCGATGCATGGTTGCGCGGTTGTCCCACATGACCACGTCGCCTTTGCGCCAAGTGTGCACGTAGCTCAAAGCCGGCGCGGTCGCCGCGTCCATCAATTCACCGAGCAGTTTCTGCCCCGCTTTCTGCTCCATGCCCTCGATCGCGTAAGTGTGCGATGCAAGGTAGAGCGCATAACGGCCATTGGCCGGATTCTTCCAAACAAGCCGCCAGCATTGCGGCGGCAGCGCCGCGCGTTCCTCCGGGCTGGCGAGATCGGGCGCGATCTTGCGGCGCGAATGGGCGTAGTCGTGCCACGCAAAAGAGCTTTGCAGCCGCGCGCACAACGCCGGATCGAGCCGCTCGAAGGCAAGACGCGTTGAGACAAATTCGGTCTCGCCGCCGCGCCCCGGAATGATGCGCGAGGACAGCACCGAGGCGAGCGCCGGCAGCCTCTTGAACGGGCTGTCGGTGTGCCAGAGCTGATTGGCCTTGTTGCGCAGCGCCAGCCGGTGATCTTCCGGCACGACTTTGTCGTTCTCGTCCAGCGTCTTGAGGATGACCAGATGAGTGCCGAAGCCCTCCGAGCCGACCTTGGTCGTTTCGAGAGGACCAAAGCGGCGCGAATAAGCAATCTGCGATTGGTCGCTGACGTCCTGGCCGCGAAACAACAGGACCGAATGCTCCTCGAAGGCCGCGCGCACTTGGCGGTAGGCGTCGTCGCTCGCCGCCACATCGGCAAGCGTGACACCGCGCAGTTCGGCGGCAAAGCCCGGCCCCAGCGGGACGATATCCATCGGCGCCCTCCGTCAATGACGTCGTTTTGCGCAAGTCTCCATCAAAACCATCGGACCGGCAAGGACGCGCCGGGCTCAGTGAATGAATCAGTCTTCCAGGCTTTTGCCCTTGGTTTCCGGCGTCCGCAGAATGGCGATGATTGCCGCCACCGCGTACACCATCACCAGAATACCGATATAGATATAGGCCCTGTGGATGCCGAATTTGCTCAAGAGCAGACCGGCAATGATCGGGATGAGGCCGCCGCCATAGACCTGCGAGACCTGATAACCCGCGCTCGCGCCCGAGGCGCGATAGCGGGTCGGAAAATTCTCGGTGTAGAAGGTCGGGATCGCGCCGTAGCCGAAACCGAAGACGAAGCCAAAGCCGATAATCTCAGCAATCGTCGCCAACAGAATGCTGCCGGTGTTGACGAGATAGAAATAGGGGATCGCCCAGATCAGGAAGACGGCGGCGGCAATCAACAAGATCGTCCGCCGGTTGATGTAGTCGGCCAAAAGCGAGCCGATCAGCATGAACACCAGCATACAGCCCGCGGCAATCAGGCCGATATATTCCGGAGCGTTTCCGGCAAAGCCCACCGCCTTCATGTAGCTGGTGCCGAACACGAAATAGAGGAAGAACGCGCCGCCGAACATGGCGTTGACCAGCGACGTGCGCAGAATAGTCGGCGACATTTCGCGCCAGACCTGACTTGCCGGATGCTTGAGGATCGTGACCTGCTGCTTGTGCTGCTCAAACACGAAGCTGTCCATCGTGCGGGTGCGGATGATCAGTCCGACAATCGCCACCAGAAATCCGATGAAGAAGAAGATTCGCCAGCCCCAGGCGGTGAAATCACTTGGCGTCATCAGCGATTTGACGAGGATCACGGAGCCGAAGCCGAGCAGAAGCCCGATCGGGATCGCGAAGCCCACCCACGCGCCCCAGAAGGCGCGGAATTTCGATCGCGCCGCTTGTTCGACCACCCAGGTCGAGGCGGTGCCGAACTCGGCGCCGAAGCTGATCCCCTGGAGCAGCCGGAAAATGATCAGCAGTACCGGTGCGATGGCGCCAATCGTGTCGTAGGTCGGCGTCAGCCCGATCGCCAGCGTGCTGAGACCCATCAGCACGAGTGCGTAGACCATCGCGTCCTTGCGTCCCTGCCGGTCGGCAATATGGCCGAAGATGAAGGCTCCGACGGGTCGGATAATGATGCCGATGCCATAAACCGTGATTGCCGCCGCCACGGCCGCAAGGCCCTTCTCCTTGAAGAAAATGCCGCCCCACACCGTCGCCGCGATCACCCCGGTGACCAGAAAGTCGTATTGCTCGATCACCGAGCCGATGATGCTGGCGACCGCGACCTTGTAAATTTGTGCTTGGCTAGGACCTGCGGCCGTATCACTCATCCTCTTCCCCCCCAAGATCCGGAGGCTTCCCGGATCGAACGTTGTCCGGCGAGTATTGCAAAATCCATTCGCGCCTGCCAGTCGTCTGGCAGTAGGACGGTGCCGCTTGCCGGCGGTCGAGGCCTACGATAGTTCTTTCAGAGAACCGGATAATGCGGCGCTTGCCGATGAGCCAAGACCTGTCACGCTACCTGCAGCCCGGCCGCGTGCATCGGCGCATCTACACCGATCCCACCATATTCGAACTGGAGATGGAACGCATTTTCGGCGCCGCTTGGATTTATATCGGCCATGAAAGCCAGGTGAAAAATCCGGGCGACTATCTCCGCAGCTTCATCGGCCGCAAGCCCGTCGTCCTGGTGCGTGACGCAGAGGGCAAGATCCGCGTCATTCACAATCAATGCGCGCATCGCGGTTCGCTCGTGGTCGCCAACGACAAAGGCAATACCGGTGAGTTCCAGTGCTGCTATCACGGCTGGACCTATCATTTGGACGGCCGGCTTAAAGCCGTGCCGCTGCAGCACGGCTACCCGCGCGATTTCGATCCGAATAATCCCAAGACTGCGATGGTGCGAGTACCGCGCGTTGCGAGCTATCGCGGCTTTGTCTTCGCCAGCGAGGCGGCGGACGGACCGAGCCTGGAGGACTTTCTCGGCTACATGACGACGTCGCTCGACGATACGGTCGATCGCGCGCCTGACGGCGAAATCGAGGTGGCCGGCGGAGTTTTCAAACACGCCTACGACGGCAACTGGAAGCTTTATCTGGAAAATCTTTGCGACGCAGCCCATCCCTGGTTCACCCATCGTTCCTCGATCGAAGCGGCGCAGCAGCAATCCGACGAAATCTTCTCCGATGGCTCGGGCGAAATCGCCATCCGCCAGATGCGGCAGAACGGAGCGCCCTACAGCTTCTGGGAATCGCAGGTCGGAATCTGGACCTATCCCAACGGGCATTCCTATCTCGGCGACTATCACGACGACGCCAAATTGGTCGCCGCGCTCAAAGATCCGCTGTTTCGCGAATACATCGCGGCGCTGGAAAACAAAAA
>JBOHIU010000158.1:0-11314 GCA_050725855.1 Xanthobacteraceae bacterium
ATAGTGCCGGGCGGGCGTATTGCCCCGGAGCCGCCCGAGTGCGGCGGTGACGAACCGCCGCCCGCGGGAACCGCCTCTCGCTCCGCCGGCCGCTGTCACCCGGCCGGCGTCCTTTCGACAAGCGAGATTTTCTCTATATGTCACAATAAGCGACTAATGTCAATATAAAGTCGACGATTGTCTCAGGATTGGTATGACGGTGCAAACACGGGACGCCGGAGGTCCCGACGTGCTGGCAGCGGCACTCGATGTTGACCGTCATCCTTCGAGGCTCGCGGAGTTTACCATCGGGCCGGCCACGTCGAGCCGGGCCCGTTGGCTCACATCTCAGGATGACGGATACGAGTCAGCGATAACCGACGTTGATGGAGCGAAGTCTGCAGCCGCCTTGCTCAACACAAGCTACGCGATTGCGAAGTGACCTATGCCGAAGTTGGTGCAACAGCTCCAAAAGCACGAATTCAAAGTTGAAACGGAAGCCTCGATTACCAACAAGCTGGCTCGTGGCACGTTTGCGGCTACATTTCTTCTGGCGTGTCTTGCTGCTCTTGAATTGGATGGTGTAGCACTGGAGGAAATTTAATTGGAGATGTAGGTAATATTGCTCCCTCGATCGCACTCATGAATAGCGCCGTCGGAAAGATGGTAAGCACAAGACTCCGTATAAATAAACTCATCAGACGAAATGTGATCATCCTTGTATTGCATAGTGCTGAGCGCGTATGGAATTAATGCCCCTGAATTTACTGCGGCTTTCTGTTGGTCCGATAATTGAGGTTCGGAAAATGCCGAAAACCAAATACTGCCGATACCATTTCCTCCGGGATGAACGCGGCTTTTCGACATCGCCTTCTTCAAGGTGAATTGCGCCTTCAAGATGATGTAATATACGCCTAATTGTTCGCTTGTTATGACGGCCGGCGATAATATCATCATCTGTTCACTGCGGACGCCTATTGCGTCGCTTTTCCCATTGTTAGCCGTGTACATATTTGCAAAATATTGATTCAGATTTTGTGCGTTCCACGCAAAATGCCATAGCATAACTTCCATTCTTGCATCATCTTCCGCTAATGGCATTTGCGCTGAACTCGCAGGTGTAAACCAATGGCGGTCAACAAAGGTAAAGCCAGCAGCAGAAAGCGCAGCAAACATTGCAATAAGGGGGATAGCAAGCCGGCGCTCTCGTGAGCCAGCAATCACCGCCGCCGGCTCAGTTGATAATGATGGCGAGGCTTTAGGCGGCGACTTCGGTGGCCGATGATATCCGAGTACGGCATAGCCAGCGCACACAAGCGTTGCCGCGACCGTAGTCCAAAATCCCGCGTCTGCCGCCGTCATCGTCGGTGCTTTTCCGTGGCGCTCTCGTGCCGCCCTCCAAAGTAAATCAATGCCGATACCTATCGCAATGATTGCGGATACCACCCCATATCCCACCAAAGGGACCATGGTTGGACTATCTGCGACAGCCCAGCGATCATGATGGCCACCGCAATTCCGAAAATGTCACGCATGTCAGACTCCTATCATCGGCACAGGTGCGTTTGCACCTTCGGGTCCCGATAGGAATCCTTGCTGGGAAAGCGGTCATGGCCAGTCACTTCCGGCCGAAAGGTAAGGAGTGCTTACCGAACCGCTTGTGGCGCTTGCGCCATAATACCGGGCTATCCAGCCAAAAAACTCGACGTCAAACTTGATCTTTGAAAAATCTCGCCGACGCCATTAATCGTCGCGCCAATTCACGCTGGCGTCAGCCTCTCAGACTCGGCCCTCAGTGCTCATTCACGCGGACCTCCGGAAACGGGTCTGATCCGGCGCCTCGGATGTATGACGATGGTGATGCCGCGCCGGGGCGGTCCTGAATATGTGTAGACCAGATGCGGCGCGCAGTTGCCGCGCCGATCGCAGACCGGGAAGCCGAAAAGTCCGGGCCGGACGTAGGAAAAATCGTAGGGACCGTAATCGTGCACGTAATCACAGTACGGAGAACAATCCGCCGCCCACGCGGCGCCTGAAGCGAACAGCGTGAGGCTCAGAACCACTCCGGCAAAAATTCTCGCCATGCGATCGGCCTTTGGCTTGGCAAACACCAACTGAACAAACAGCAACTTGGCGAACAGCAACTTGGCGAACAGCAACTTGGCGAACGGCAACTTGGCAAACAGCAACAAACCATTTGCCGGATGGAAACGAAGATCAACCGCTCCCTGTTCCGGCGGTAATTATACCAAATTTCAGAAGTGCCGACTCGTCATGCCCGGCCAACCGGGTTCCGGCCCGAAGTGGCCGGCCCGGCCGCATGCTTGTGCCGGGCATCCCGATTTGATCGCGAGGCGAAACAAGAATCGAGATGGCCGGGACAGGCCCGGCCATGACGCGGAGAGGATCGGCCATTACGAAGGTTGGTATTACGCACCCTCGTTGGGATCGTGATAAAGCGCGCCGACAATGCCGGTCGAACCGGGTCTGGCCGCGTGCAGGTAATAGCGGCCGTCGCGATCGCGGCCGAGCTTGCCGGCCTGACGCAGATCGTCGAGCGCGCAGGCGACGTCGCGGCCATCGTCGCTGCCGAGCGCTTCGACGACGTCGGCATAGAACATCGGCGACGCGGCGAGCGCCTGCTCGACATTCTGATAGCGCGCCGGACCCTTGAAGACGCGCGCGGCGCAGCGCGTCAGCGGAATCTGGCCGTCGCGGCCGAACGGCTTGGTGCAATCGAAGCCGGACTTGGCGCCGGTGCGCCGGCCGTTGAGCGAGGGGTCCATGGTCATGCCGAGGATGCCTTGCAGAACGACCATGTCCTGGTCGGCCTGGAAGCGCGTGCCCATCGCCCAGTCGACCTGGCGGTCGTCGTGAATGTCGATATCTTCGTCGAACACGTAAACGTGCTTTAGTCGCATGATGCCGCCGAACAGAGCCGCGATCGCCTGTTTGGCCTCGCCATAGGAGCGCTGCTTGATCGAAACCCGCAGCGTATTGGCGCCGCCGGACACCGAGCGCAGATAAACCGCAACCGGCTCGCGCACGGCGGCTTTCAGAATCTTCATGGCGTCGGCTTCGACCCGCATCGACGAGATGTTGGCGCTGTCGGTCTGATCGAGCAAAAACGCCGTGCCGTGCAGCAGCGTGTGATGCAGCACGTCGGAGCGCATGGTGATGGCGGTGCAATGAAACACCGGGTCCATGTGGATGGCGCCGTAATAGCCCATATACTCGCCATACGGCCCCTCCGGCTCGACATAGCCGCGCTCGTCCAAATAACCTTCGAGCGTCATTTCGGCGTCGGCCGGCACCAGAATGTCGTTGGTGAGGCTCTTGACTATCGGCGCCGGCTCGGCGCGGAAGCTCGAGACCAGCTTCAGTTCGTCGCCGCCCTGCCGCGTGGTCGCGGCAAAGAAATCGAGCGGGTGGGCGCCGACCGTGAACGTCACCGGAAGCTTTTCGCCGCGCGCCACGCAGGCGGTGTAGATGCGCTTGAGATCGGACGGCGCGGTGACATTGGTGCCGCACTCGTAGCGATTGCGCAGACTCAGGCGGCGGCAGCCGACATTGCGCCGCCCGGTCGCCGGATCGACCACGTAGTCGATGGCCGAACTCATGTAGCAACTGCCGTCGTAAGCGTGTTGCGGATGAAACGGCAGCTTGGTCAGATCGACATCCTTGCCGGTGATCTTAACCGCATGCACCGGCGCGTCGGCGGACGGCACTTCGACCAGCGGCTGCGGATTGGCGAGGCGCTTGAAATATTCGTCGTAGAGTTTTTCTTCGCTGGTCTCGAACGCCGCGGCGAGCCGTTTGCGGCTGCCGGCGGTCTTCGCCACCATCTCGACCTGCTCGGGACCGGCCTTTTTGAACAGCACCGCCTTGTCGGTGCCTTCGATGATGGCGCTCAGTGCGGTCAAGGCTGTCGGCCGATCGCGCATCTCGACCTCGCCAAGCTCGATCAGGCGGTCGACGAAACTGCGCAGACGGTATTTGTCGAAATCGATCGCGGCGGTGTTAGGCATTTGGCGTCTCTGCAACATGGAATGGGCAGGGAGAAGTGACACCCGCCGCAGGCCGCGAGTCAATCGGCGCCATGCGAGCGGTATCCGGGGGAAGCGCAGCACCATAAGCGCGTTCACGCGCGTCTTGCGCGCGCTATGGTGCTGCGCTGCAGACCCGGGATCGTGGCGGTCTCGCCGCTTGCGACGATCCCGGATCAGCCGGGAAACAACCAAAAAGTTGCCTTGGAAGCTACTTGCCCCAGCCGAAGTGATAGTTCACACCGGCGCGGAAGACGTCGTCATGCATCGCGACATTCTCGTTCGGCGCACCGCCGCAGGCGACGCCGCAATTGATCGCGCCGAGATCGACATGCAGATATTCGGCCTTGGCGCTCCAATTGCCGGGCAACGCAACCTCGACGCCGCCACCCACGGTCCAACCGGCGTTGGTATCGCTCGCGCTGCCGAGAGGCGTGGCGGCGCGGATGTCGCCCACCGCAAGTCCGCCGGTGACGTAGGGCATCACCCCGCCAAACGCGTAGCCGACGCGCCCGCGCACCGTCGACAGCCAGGTGTCGCTGGTCGAGCAGCTTCCACCAGGGCAAGCCGCCGACAGAGTGGTCCCGGTCAGATGACTCCAGTCCAGGTCGCCTTCGAGACCGAGGACCGCTTTGCCGAATTGCCAGTTGTATCCGGCCGTGCCACCGACTTGGCCGCCCGAAAGATCGTCGCGACCGATGCCCCGCCAGTGCGAATCGCCCCAGCCGCCGCCGCCGTTGAGGCCGAGATAGAAGCCGCTCCAATTGTAAGCCGGCGAGTATTGCTCCGGGGGAGCCTTGTAGAGCGGCGCAACCGAAAGATCGGCCGCGTACGCGCACGAAGACGCGACAAGCACGCCAAAGGCCAAACATCCGGCGAATAGGCTCTGCTTCACGTTGTTCGGTCTCACCAAGCCGCTGCTCGCTCGCAGCCCTCAGAATCGGACCACTCGTCCTTACGATACCACGTCCACGGTTAGCATCCCAGGCTTATCGCTACGGTTAACGCGCCCCGGGCCACCACCACTATCCCGTACTCTATTGGGGACAAAGGCGAAAATGCGCCGAGACCGAGGCGGACGAGCCCCCGGCACATTACCGTTTCGTCACCATTCCGGTCAGAGAACCCGCGGCTCGCGGGCCGGTTCCCGCGGCCGGCTGGGTCAATGGCCGACCTGCGCACAGCACCGATATTTCTCGCCCACCGTGAAGGCATGTGCCGGGCCGGGCGCCCGGTCCGGCGATACCGGCCCACCGGCGGCGCGATGAAGCGCGAGAGCCGCTCCTCGATCGCCCGCTTTCGCCAGCACCGAAAAGCCCGTTCTGATGGTCGTCACGCTCGGGTCCAGGGCCTCGGCCGCCGATACGTTGTCGCCATGCGCCGCGATTGACAGACAAGAACGCCCGCGCAACCCTCGCCTCGACGGCCGGCGCAAACTTTAGCTCGCTGCGACGTAAAACATCTGCTTTTTGGAGGAACACGATGAAATCAGCTTTACGGTGGGGGGCGTCGCTCATGATGATGGGCGCCATGCTGGCGCTCGCGTCGGCGCCGGCCATGGCCCAGAGCGATCAAGAAAAACAACTCTACCAAGCGGCCAAGCAGGAAGGTCAGCTCACCTGGTATTCCGGCATCCTCAACCAGCAGATCTGCGACGAAGTCGGCGCAGCCTTCAGCAAGAAATACCCGGGCATCACCGTCCACGCGATCAAGACCACGTCGCAGGTCGCCTTCCAGCGCCTGCTGCAGGATCTCAAGGCCGGTGACGTTCTCTCGGATGTGTTCACAACCACGGACGAGAGCCACATGGCCTATCTCGAAGGCAAAAACCTGCTGGTCAAATATGTGCCGAAGAACGAGCAGGGGCTATCGAAGGTGCTCCGCAACGTCGATCCGAACGGCTATTATCATGTCAGCTGGGTCGGGCTGGTAACGCTCATCTACAACAAGAAGAAGGTGAGCGCGGCGGACGCCCCGAAGGACTGGCCGGACTTGACGGATGCGAAATGGAAGAACCAGATCGCGTTCGGCAGCCCGAACTACAGCGGCCTCGTCGGGGTGTGGACGGTCGCGATGGAGAACCGTTACGGCTGGGATTATTTCGAGAAGCTCAACAAACTCAATCCGCTGATCGGACGTTCCATCGACGATGCCATCACCGTCTTGAATTCGGGCGAGCGGTCCGTCGCGCCCGGCAACCCCGCTTCCGCCTTCCGCAGCGCGGCACGCGGTAATCCACTGGCGGTGAATTATCCGGCCTCGGGCACGCTGATGGATCCTTCCCCGTCCGCCATCATCAAGGGCGCGCATCATCCCAACGCCGCCAAGCTTTTCATGGAATTCCTGACCGGACCGGAATATTCCAAAATCCTGGCGAAGAATTTCGAGCAGCCGCTACGCGACGACGTGCCGCCGCCCGCGGGAGCCAAGTCGCTCTCCGACATGAAGGTCTTGACGGTGAAATTGCCGGATATCGAAAAAGAACTGCCGAAGGCCAAGCAAAAATGGCGAGACACATTCGGCATGTGAGCGCTGCGCGGGAAGAACGCCTGTTATGAGTGTGGTACGAACACCGCTGGTGCAGGGCGCTGCTCTGCGCCAGCGCGGGCGCGCGCGTCTTCGCCGGTTCGAGCCGGCGACGCTGCTTTGGCTCGTTGCGGCCGCCGCGCTGCTGTTCCTGGTGGCGACGCCGCTGGTGCGGCTCTTGATCTCCAGCTTGCAGGCTACCGATACCGGCACGTTCACGCTTGACAATTACGTCAGCGCCTACGGCCGGGTGCGCAATCTGGAGGCCCTCGGCAACTCGCTTCTGTATGCACTCGAAGTGACCGTATTCTCGACCATCATGGCGGTGCCGATCGCCTGGGGCATTTCGCGCACCGACATGCCGGCCAAGAGCCTGATCCGCGCCTTGATCCTCGGCGCCTTTATAACGCCGCCCTATCTGGGCGCGATCGGCTGGATCCTGCTCGCCGGGCCCAACGCGGGCTGGCTCAATACCGCCTGGATGGCGGTCACCGGCAGCCACAGCGGCTTCATCAACGTTTATAGCTTCGGCATCTTGTCCCTGGTCACGGCGCTCTATGCGTTCCCCTACATCTTCGTGTTCACGTCGGATGCGCTCGACCGCGTCTCCTCGGAAATGGAGGAGGCGGCGAATATTCTGGGCGCGGGCCGCTTCACCAGCGTTTTCCGCATCACGCTGCCGCTGGTGACGCCGGCGATCCTCGGCGGCGCCATCGTCGTGTTCCTGGACACCGTGGCTCTGTGCGGCACCCCGGCGGTCATCGCGCTGCCGGCCCGCATCCGGATCATGACGCTGCAACTCTGGCAGTATTTCGAGTTTCCGGTGCGGGCCGAGGTGGCCGCCGCCTATGCCATCCCGCTGATCATGATTACGCTGGCGCTGTTCTGGGCGCAGCGGGCGATCCTCGGCCGCAGGAGTTACGTGGCGCTCACCGGAAAAGGCGGCAGCCGCACCCTGACGCCGCTAGGACCGTGGCGCTGGTTGATCCTTGGCTACGCGCTGTTTGTGGTCGCCCTGGCGGTGATATTGCCCTATGCGGCGCTGGCGCAGGCCGCCTTCGCCAAGGCCTGGGGCCTGGGCTTTTCCATCGGCAATCTGACCCTCGACAATTTCCGCCGCCTCCTGTCCGAGGAGGGCGCCCGGCAGACGATCATACATAGCTTCACATATTCCGCGGCTGCCGGCTGTGTCGCCGTGGCCCTGGCGCTGCTGGCGGCCTACGTGGTCAGCCGCAAGCTGATGCGCGGCGGCAGCCTGCTCACGCTGTTGTGCATGGCGCCGCTCGTGATCCCGGGGATCGTGCTGGGCATCGGCTTTTATGCGGCGTTCGCCGCGCCTCCGGTCGCCCTTTACGGCACCGCGCTCATTCTCATTCTCGGCTACAGTACGCGTTTCCTGCCGATCGCCTACGTCAGCTGCGCAGCCAGTCTCCAATCGCTCAACCCCGAGATGGAGGAAGCGGTCCGCATCCTCGGCGGCACGCGGCTGCGGGCGATCGCGCGCGTGATCGTGCCCATGCTCAAGAAAAGCCTGCTCGGCAGTTGGCTGCTTGTCTTCATTCCGGCGACGCGGGAGCTTAGCACGGCGATCTTCCTGTTCGGCGCCCAGACACGCGTTATTTCGGTCATGATGCTCGATCTCAGCGAGAACGGCAGCTTCGAGATTTTGGCCGCGCTCGGTTTCTTCTTGTTGGGAGCTACGATCCTCATCGTGTTGCTGGGGTACAAGATCATCGGGCGCGATTTCATGTTGAGGCGGTCATGAGCGGGCGCGAAGAAAAAAGCATTCCGCGCTTGGCGCTGACGCGGCTGAGCTGCGCGTTCGGCTCGTTCACCGCCGTGCATCAACTCGATCTGGAAATTGCTGCGGGCGAATTCATCTCGCTGCTCGGCCCCTCCGGCTGCGGCAAGACGACGACGTTACGCATGATCGCGGGCTTTGTGCGGCCGACCGGCGGCGCGATCGCGATGGATGGCGAGGTGATCTCGTCTCCCAAGGGTTCGCTGCCCCCCGAGAAGCGGCAGATGTCCATGATTTTCCAAAGCTACGCCATCTGGCCAAACATGACAGTGGCGGAAAACGTGGCCTTCGGGCTGAAGCTGCGCCGTTTCGATCGCGCGTCCATCCGCGGCAAAGTTCAAGCAATGCTGGAGACGGTCCGGCTTGGGGCGCTCGCCGACCGCTATCCGGCCGAACTGTCGGGCGGTCAGCAGCAACGGGTAGCGCTTGCCCGGGCCATGGTGATCGAGCCGCGCGTACTGCTGCTCGATGAGCCGCTGTCCAACCTCGACGCCAATCTCCGCGAGGAGATGCGCTTTGAGATCAGGCGGCTACACGATGCCTTTCATTTCACCACCGTCTATGTGACGCATGACCAGGGCGAAGCGATGGTCACCTCCGATCGCATTGCCGTGATGAATCTCGGCCGCCTCGAACAGATCGACGCTCCGCACACCCTATACACCCGGCCGAAGACCCGGTTCGTCGCCGGCTTTATCGGCCGCACGAATTTCCTCGAAGGACGGATCGACGGCGAATGGATCAGTTTCGATCACTTCGCGCTGCCGTGCGGCCTGTTACAGGCGGGCGGGCTGGGCGCAGATGGCGTGGTGCTGTTATCGGTCCGACCGCATGGCATCTCGCTGCATCGCGGCCCGGGCTCCGCGGCCGACCCCATGCGCGTGCAGGCGCGGCTCTTGGAACGCGCCTATCTCGGCCAATATTGGGATTATGTCGTCTCCCCGCTGGACAGCGGGACCCGCCTGAAAGTAGCGGCTACGCCGTCTGAACTGTTTGAGGTGGGCGAGACGCTCTGGCTGAAATTTGATCCCGAGCAGATGGCGCCATTGAGGCCTGACGCCGACGTGGGTTAAGAGACGGAGCGTAGCCAGCGCAGGTGATGCACGCCACACGAGAGCGCTTCCGATTACGTTGAACCGGGCAGCGCTCCAGCTTTATAGATTAGGTCGCATTTTCTTCGGAAAACCGGCGGCCACTTTTCCGGAAATGCTCTAACAACGATGGAGATGGTGCGAATGCGTCTTGACCGATTGGAAGGAAAGCCCGACGACAGCGTCGCCTGGGGCAGCGATATCGCCGCGCAAATGCTGCGGCGTTTCGGCATCCGCTACATCAGCCTCAATCCCGGCGCGAGCTATCGCGGCTTTCACGACAGCCTCGTCAACCATCTCGGCAACGAAAATCCCGGCATTATTCTGTGCCTGCACGAGGACCATTCGGTCGCGATCGCGCACGGCTACGCCAAGGCCACGGGCGAGCCGATGGCGTGCGTGCTGCACTCCAATGTCGGCCTCCTGCATGGCATGATGAGCCTATTCAATGCCTGGTGCGACCGGGCGCCGATGTTCGTGCTCGGCGCCACCGGCCCGGTTGCCGCCGAGAAGCGGCGGCCCTGGATCGACTGGATTCACACCTCGCGCGACCAGGGCGCCTACATCCGCTCCATCATCAAATGGGACGACCAGCCGACTTCCGCCGAGGCCCTGGTGGAATCGATGACGCGTGCCAACCTGCTCACCCGCTCGGCGCCGACCGCGCCGGTCTATATCTGCCTCGATGCCGGCTTCCAGGAGCAAAAACTCGACAAGGCGCCGGAATGGCCCGACGTCAAACGCTTCCGGCCTCCGGCGCCGTCGCGGCCGTCGCGGCAAGCGGTCGAGGAAGCGGCGGCGCTGCTTGGCGGCGCTGTGCGCCCCGTCATCATGTTCGGCCGCGGCTCGCGCAAGCCGGAATACTGGACGCCGCGCATCAAGCTCGCGGAAAGACTCGGCGCCTGCGTCGTCACCGATCTCAAACAGGGTGCCACCTTCCCGACCGACCATCCCGCCCATTATTGCCCGCCGTTTAACGCGCTGGGCAAAGATGCGCGCGAACTTCTCTGCGAGGCCGACGTGATTTTGGCGCTCGACTGGGTCGATCTCGGCGGCGCGCTGCGGCAGGCGAACAATGTCGGCACCGTCGCGGCGAAAATCATCGCCTGCTCGCTCGACCAGACTCTGCATACCGGCGCCAATATGGAATATCAGGCGCTGCCGCCGGTCGACGTGGCGATGGCGTCTACCGCCGACGTCGCCGTGGCCGAGCTGAACGATGCGCTCGACAGCGACCGGAAGGATCCCTGGAAGGTCAAGGTGCCGGCGAAGGCGACAGCCGGCAACGGCGCCGCGATCAGCATGGAGCAGGTCGCGGTCGCGCTGCGCGATCAGTTCAACGATCCCGAGAACGTGACGTTCTGCACGCTGGGCCGTGGCTGGCCGTTCGATCTCTGGCCGCTGCAAAACGGCATGGCCTATCTGGGCAAGGACGGCGGCGGCGGCCTGGGATCGGGTCCCGGCTTGTCGGTCGGGGCGGCGCTCGCGCTCGCGGACCAAGGCCGCTACGCGATCTCAATGCTCGGCGACGGCGACTTCTGCATGGGCGCCACCGCGATCTGGAGCGCCGCGCATCACCGGATTCCGTTGCTCGTGCTCATCAACAACAACCGCTCCTATTTCAATGACGAACTGCACCAGGACAATGTGGCACGCACCCGCGGCCGCGAAGTAAAGAACCGCTGGATCGGCCTGCGCATGGAGGATCCCTCGCCCGACATCGCCAAGCTTGCCGAGGCGCAGGGCGCGGTCGGCATCGGTCCGATCACCAAGCCCGCCGATGTGAAGCCGGCGATCGAAAGGGGCGTCGACGTGCTCAAGAAGGGCGGCGTCTGCGTCATCGATCTACACATCGATCCGCCGGGCGAGCG
>JBOHIU010000159.1:0-19625 GCA_050725855.1 Xanthobacteraceae bacterium
CTATCGACCGGCGCGCACGTGCACTACGAAATTCTCATCAATGGCCGTTTCGTCGATCCGATGAAGGTCCGGCTGCCGCGGGGCCGCGTGCTCGCCGGCGAACCGCTCTCGAATTTCGAGAAGGATCGCGACCAGCTCGACAGCTTTCTGGCACACGCGCCGATCCGCGCCGCCGCGCGGTAAATTGCACGGAACATCGTCCGCCGTTACGGGAGGGAATCTGCGTGGCTCAAACTGCAAATGTCGGCGATCGCGCCGAAGTGCGTTCGAGCCGGCTGTGGGCGCTGTTTGGCTTCCGCTTCACGCGGCTGCTTTTCCCGGCCCACATGGTCGCCGACAATCTCGGCATCTCCACCGGGAACATCGACTTCTGGCTGACGCCCTGGATCCGCAAGGACGAACATCTGCCGATGTCGCACCTTGCCGAAGTCATGCACAACCGCGGCTTCTTCTGGGACAGCATCAGCGTCGAAAGCAGCGGCGGCGCCAACCCGCTGGTCATCGACGGAGTGCCGAAGTCGCAGTCGCGCAACTTCGTCGCTTACGTGCGCCAGCGCATGAACGAGGCGCCGCCGATCACGCCGCCGCAGCAGCAACCTCGCCGTTGAAGGCGAGGCCCTGCTTGCCGGCCGAGATCACGACCTTTTCTCCGTCCTTGATGCGGCCCGACAGGATCAGCTCCGCCAGCGGGTCCTGCACCGATTTCTGAATGGCGCGCTTGAGCGGCCGCGCGCCGTAGGCCGGGTCCCAACCTTTGTCGGCGAGCCAGTCGCGCGCGCTCGGCTCTAGCACGACCGCAATCTTGCGATCCTCCAAGAGCTTCGTCAACCGCTGCATCTGGATATCGACGATGCGGCTCATCTGCGCCTTCTGCAGGCGGTGGAACAGGATGATCTCGTCGATGCGATTGAGGAACTCGGGCCGGAAGTTGGCGCGCACGATCGCCATCACCTGATCGCGCACCGCGTCGGTGTCCTGTCCCTCTGGCTGATTGACCAGTACTTCGGCGCCGAGGTTTGACGTCATCACGATCAGCGTGTTGCGGAAGTCGACGGTGTGGCCCTGGCCATCGGTGAGGCGGCCGTCGTCGAGCACCTGCAGCAGCACGTTGAAGACGTCCGGGTGCGCCTTCTCGACCTCGTCGAACAGGATGACCTGGTAGGGCCGGCGCCGCACTGCCTCGGTCAGCGACCCGCCTTCCTCGTAGCCGACATAGCCGGGCGGCGCGCCGATGAGCCGCGCCACCGCATGCCGCTCCATGTATTCCGACATGTCGATGCGGACCATCGCCGCCTCGTTGTCGAAGAGGAACGCGGCCAGCGCCTTGGCGAGCTCGGTCTTGCCGACGCCGGTCGGGCCCAGGAACATGAACGAGCCGATCGGCCGGTTCGGGTCCTGCAGCCCGGCGCGGGCGCGGCGCACCGCGGTCGAAACCGCCTTGACGGCTTCGTCCTGGCCGACCACGCGCTTCTCCAGCTGCTGCTCCATGCGCAACAGCTTCTCACGCTCGCCTTCGAGCATGCGGTCGACCGGAATGCCAGTCCAGCGCGACACCACCTGCGCGATGTGATTGGCGGTCACCGCCTCCTCGACCATCGCGGCCTTTTGCTTCTCGGAGCTTTCGACCTCCTTGAGCTTTTTCTCCAGCACCGGAATGCGGCCATAAGCCAATTCGCCCGCGCGCTGGTATTCGCCGCGGCGCTGGGCGTTGGCGAGCTCGTTCTTGAGCTGATCGAGTTCGGCTTTCAGCTTTGCCGCGTCGGACAGCTTGCTCTTTTCCGATTGCCAGCGCGTGGTGAGATCGGCTGACTGCTTCTCCAGCGCGGCGAGCTCGCTTTCGAGATTCTTGAGCCGCGCCTTGGAGCCGGCATCCCTTTCCTTCTTCAACGCTTCCTGCTCGATTTTCAGCCGGATGATTTCGCGATCGACGGAGTCGAGTTCCTCGGGCTTGGAGTCGACCTGCATTTTCAGCCGCGCCGCCGCCTCGTCGACCAGATCGATGGCCTTGTCGGGCAGGAAGCGATCGGTGATGTAGCGGTTCGATAAGGTCGCCGCGGCAACCAGCGCGCCGTCGGTGATGCGCACGCCGTGATGCGTCTCGTACTTGTCCTTGAGCCCCCGCAGGATCGAGATTGTGTCCTCGACGTTCGGTTCGCCGACATAGATCGGCTGGAAACGCCGCGCCAACGCAGCATCCTTCTCCACGTGCTTCTTATATTCGTCGAGGGTCGTGGCGCCGATGCAATGCAGCTCGCCACGCGCCAGCGCCGGCTTGAGCAGGTTCGAGGCATCCATCGCGCCGTCGGCCTTGCCCGCGCCGATGATAGTGTGCATCTCGTCGATGAAGAGAATGTAGGCGCCGGCCGAGGAGGTCACCTCCTGCAGCACGCCCTTGAGCCGTTCCTCGAACTCGCCGCGATATTTGGCGCCGGCGATCATGGCGCCCATGTCGAGCGCGAGCAATTTCTTGTCGTGCAGGCTGTCCGGCACGTCGCCATTGACGATGCGCAGCGCCAAGCCTTCGACGATGGCGGTCTTGCCGACGCCGGGCTCGCCAATCAGGACCGGATTGTTCTTGGTGCGCCGCGAAAGCACCTGGATGGTGCGGCGGATTTCCTCGTCGCGGCCGATAACCGGATCGAGCTTGCCGTCGCGCGCAGCCTGGGTGAGATCGCGCGCGTATTTCTTCAGCGCATCGTAGGCGTTTTCCGCCGATGTGGAATCCGCCGTCCGGCCCTTGCGCAACGCTTCAATCGCGGCATTCAGATTTTGCGGGGTGACGCCGGCATTGGCGAGAATTTTGCCGGCCTCGCTCGATCGCTCGATTGCCAGCGCCAGCAACAAGCGCTCGACGGTGACGAAGCTGTCACCCGCCTTCTCACCGGCTTTTTCCGCGGCGTCGAACACGCGCGCCAGGGCGGGATCGAGATAGATCTGGCCTGCCCCGCCGCCGGAAATCTTCGGCCGCTTTTCCAGTGCGGCGTCGACGGCGGCTAGCGCTTGGCGCGAATTGCCGCCGGAGCGGTCGATCAACCCAGCGGCCAAGCCTTCCGGATCGTTGAGCAGCACCTTGAGCAGGTGCTCGGGAGAAAATTGCTGATGGCCCTCGCGCTGCGCCAGCGATTGGGCAGCTTGCACAAAGCCGCGGCTGCGGTCGGTGTACTTGTCGAAATTCATATAATGGCTCCCTCGGCCTATCCCGGCGCCCGAGTGCATGATCCCGAAAAGTGGTCACCGGTTTTCGGAAGAGATCATGCACCGCTAGAACGGCGCAGCCGGAATATCGTCATTGGGTTATTTCGCGAGAAGCGCCGGCGCCCTGATCGAGATCAAAGCGAGTGACCTTGAAGGGTTCCGGCACCCGCGGAGCCCTCAAGGAGGCGATCCGCGACATGAAATATGGTGATGAAGCGAGCCGGGAAAAGACCGTGACTCGGCGGAATTGCAAGTAAATTGCTTTTAGTTGACTGTGCCGGACGGCCGATAAGTACCTCCTGGGGCGAGGGTTAGAAGACCACCAATGACCGCACCGGCCGCTTCGCCGCCAAACTTCGCCTACCGCTGGATCGTGCTGGCGGCGGCGACGGTCGCCCAGACCGGCGCGTCCTTTGCCATGCTCGGGGTGGCAGCGCTGGCTGGCTTCCTGCAGCGGGATTTTCGGCTCTCGGCCGCCGAGACCGGCCTGTTGATCACGGCAACTTACGGCGCGGCGGTATTTTCGCTGTTGATCGTTGGCGATCTGCTTGATCGCAAAAACGAGCGGCTGATCATCGGCGCCGGCGGGGCGATAGCCTTCGTTTGCTTGTTGCTGGCGACGCGAAGCGGCAGCTTCGCGCCGCTGCTTGGCTGGCTGTTTGTCGCCGGACTTGGCTTCAGTGTGACCCAGCCGAGCGGCAGCAAATCGGTGTCGGCCTGGTTTCGCGGCGACCGGCTTGGCTTGGCGATGGGAGTTCGCCAAGCCGGACTGCCGCTTGGCGGCGCGGCGGCAGCCGCTATTTTGCCGGCCGTCGCCGCGGCCTGGAGCTGGCGCGTCGCTTTCACCGTCGGTGCCGTAGCCATGCTCATCGGCGCGCTCACGTTCGCGCTGATATCACCCACCGCCTGACAGGGTCGACGGGCCGCCGAGGCCCCCGGCGCTGACATGGGCGGCGGTCGCCGGATTGCTGCGCCAGAAGTGGATGCGCGACGCCATGATTGCCGGGCTCGCGCTGGTGAGCGCGCAGTATGGCATTCTCGTCTGGCTGATGCTGTATCTGCGCGACCATGCTCATATCGCGCTCACCCGCGGCGGCTGGTTTCTGTTCCTGGCGCAAATGGGCGGCGTCGCCGGCCGCGTCGGGCTGGCGGCGTGGAGCGATCGCGCACCGGAGGGGCGTTTTCGGCTGCTGACCCTGTCCATGATCGCGGTCGCCGGCGGCTTTGTCGTCCTTCTGCTTGTTCCGACAACTGCGCCCGAGCTGGCGCTTGCGCTCATTGCCGTCTGGCTCGGCTTCTTCGGGCTCGGCTGGTATGGGCCGTGGGTCGCCTATCTGGCCGACGCCGCGCCCGCCGACAAGGTCGGTCTGACGCTCGGCGCCGCCATGGCGGTCAATCAAATCGGCATCATCGGCACGCCGCCACTGCTTGGCCTTGTGCACGACCTTTCCGGCGGTTACGCCGCGCTGTGGACCTGCCTCGTCATTGCGCTCGGGGTGGCGTATGCGGCGACCGGATCGAGGCAAAGAATGACACGGCCATGACCCTCAGTGCCGCGCTCACCAGCTCATTTCCAGTTCCTTGCTGGCATCGAGCTTGTTCTGCATGGCGTTGTTGATCACGTCAAAGACACGGCGGGCGCTGGACACGCGGATCGCTTCGCCTTGTTCGAGCCGGTAAATCGAGGAAATGCTCGGCTTGCCGCCGGGCAAGCGGCTCAGGATGTCGACGATTTCCCAACCCAATTGTTCTTGCCGAAGCTGCCGCAGGCGGGGAAATCGCGCCTTCAAGGTGCGGGCTCTTTCACGTTTGGCCATGCGCCGTTTCGTCGCCTGAACGTTTCGCCGCCTCAAACGGAGCGCCGGGAGCGCGGGCGCCTCGGTCCTTTGTCGCCGCAGATGATCCGGTGATCCATCATCGCTAGGGAGAACCACGGTCGCCCTCTCGCTCGAAGCCGGTATGGCACTTTCTTCGAATCGATTTTCGATGGAGCATCGTCTCGTCGGCGGCTTGGCACCAACTTGCCGCGTCCGCAGATTGGCTACGGTAAATGAACGCCGATTGCAAGTCGTTGATTTCATTTGTGTTATTTAAGTTGTAAGTTGGCTTTTTTGACAATCATTGATAATCAACAAATATGTAATCAGTTGCGCGGTAGAACTTTACAACCGCCCTGCATGGCTACTGACGACGAGGACCGCAGACGATGAGTCGGAATCGCTTGCTTATCAGGCGCCGCGTGGCTCGGCGCACGCTCCCGACCGCGCCGACCCCGGCGCCGAATTCCGGCACCGCCGAAGATATCGGCTTCGCCGCGCTTGCCCTGGCGCGGCGCGCGCAGGCGGCCGGACTGAATACGATCTCTTATTTGCTGGAATGCGTCGCGCTCGAGGCCGGCGCCGAAGCGGCCGCGCACGGTACGAGGGCAGACGCGCCGGAAACGTGAATGCCGCTACAACGCCGCGATGGCGCTCACCTCGATCAAAAACTCCTCGCGCACCAGGCGGTCGACGATCAGGAGCGTATTGGGCGGATAGGCGCCATTCTTGAACAGCTTCGGAAACTCGCGCGTTCGATAGGCCATAAACTTCGGGATGTCCTGCGAGTGCACGAAATAAGTGGTGAATTCGACGACATTGGCGAAGCTCGCATCCTGCGAGGCAAGCGCGGCGCCAAGATTGGCGAAGGCTTGCGCGCATTGCGCGTCGAAATCGGCCGGCGCCTTGTCGGCGCCGGGCTTGAGGCCCACTTGGCCGGCGATGAACAAGAACTCCGACGCCTTGACGCGGATCATATGTGAATACTGACCGAGCGGCTCGCCCAGCACACCAGGGTTCAGAACCTGGATCTGCGGGTCGACTTTCTGCGACATGACGGGGCTCCCTTGGCTTTGGCGCGGCAGCTTACTTCATGCCGGGCGCGGCCGCGAGGATGTTGTTGCGCACGCAACCGCCGCGGCGGCGCGGTCGCGTTTCGACTTTTGGTTCCAGCGTTGCTTCATCACATTTCATCGGGCGGCCACGAGTAAATTTGTTTGTTCCGCCGCCACGACATCATCACCTCACGTCCAACAAAATGCCAGACCTCCGCCGGATTCGGTCGTGACAACGCATCCGAGGTGAGGGCGCGTAGGAACGTGGAGCAATTTGATGTTGAGTATCACGCGCCATTTGACATTGGCCGCATTCGCCGGCGCGCTGTTCGCGTCGCCGGCCTTCGCGCACACGCATTTGTTCGGCCGGCATCACGCGTCTTATCGGCGCTTTCATCGTCGCGAAGTGTCGGCACTGCACCGTCGGCACGAGATTACTGTGCGCCACCGTTACGCGCGGCTTCATTGGCGGCGCGCCCATGATGCGTTTGCATCGGACGATTTTGCCGCGCCATACCAGAGACAATATGCGGAGCGCGTTCTCGCTCCGGCGCCGAATTGGGCACGCCGTGAGCGCGCCGCGTCCGCGCGACGTTTTGACCGTCCGTCCTTTCACCATGTCGCCTCGTTCGCGGACTCTGAGCAAGCTTCCTGGCAGCCGTCTCGTGAGCGATTTGGCGCATGGAATACCGGCCGCTACGACGATCAAGGACTTGGCGGGCATTCGCACTTGCAGGGCATCGCCGAACAGGCTGCCAGCGAAAATGGCGTTCCGGTGTCTCTCGTCGATCGCGTCATTAAACGTGAAAGCGGCGGCAATCCGCGCGCGGTAAGCCGCGGCAATTTCGGTCTGATGCAGATCCGGCTCGGGACCGCGCGGGCGATGGGCTATCGCGGGTCGGCTGCGGGCCTGCTCGATCCCGGCACCAACATGACCTACGCGGTGCGCTACCTGGCCGGCGCCTACCGCGCCGCCGGCGGCAACGAGAGTCGCGCGGTCGCGCTTTATGCGCGCGGGTACGGGGCGGCGCCGCGCCTGCAGTATGCCTCTTACGATAGCGGGCAGCCCGAGAAAGCGGCGTTCGGCAACGCCGCGTATTATGACTCGTTCACGCGGCCCTACGCGGTCCGTCGCGTGAGGCATTACCGGCGCCGCGCGCTGTGAAGCGTGCCAGAGCGTGACTCGGCGCGGCGCGCGGCAATTCCGCTAGTCGGTTCCCTCGACGATGCGGATGTCGCGCACGGCGCCGTCGCCGAGCGCCTTGAGCGCTTCCTTGTAGGCCGGACTGTTGTAGGCGGCGATTGCCTTTTCGACGCTCGGAAATTCGGAGATCACGATGCGCTCCTTCTGCCCGGCCTCGAAAGCAACTGACGCCGTGCCGCGCGCGATATAGCGGCAGCCGAATGGCGCGGTCGCCTTCGGCGCCAGCTCGGCGTAGACGGCAAGCTTTTTCGGATCGGAAATCGAGCGGTAGCACGTGACCCAATAGCCTTTGGGCATCAAAAGCCTCCCTGCAAGGTCGCACCTTCAAACGGCGAAGCAGGACTTTAGCGCCGCAAGCGGCGGGGCGGCAATCCGATCGCGACGCCTCGACATTCCCGCATCGGCAGCTAACATCGCCGGCGCAACGGCGCATTACGCCAAGAATTTGCCAAGATATCGGGAGGCCGCGATGTCGTTCTGGAGCGCGCTGTTCGGCGGCCGACCGGCCGCCGCGACCGCAAAGGCTGCCGATCCGGTCGAGTACAAGGGCTTCGTCATCCGGGCGGCGCCATACAAGACCGAGGCCGCCTATCAGACCGCCGGCACGATCGAGCGCGAAATCGGCGGCGTCCGCAAGGAGCACCGCTTCGTCCGCGCCGATACCTATTCGTCGTATGAGGACGCGGTCAGCTTCACCGTCAACAAGGCGCGGCAGATCGTCGATCTGCAGGGCGACCGGATGTTCGACGACTGAGCGCGGCGATCGCGATCAGCTCAATCCCTCGACGATGCGCAGATCGCGTTGCGCGCCGGTGCCGAGCGCCTTCAGCGCCGCCTGATAGTCGGGTCCGTCATGCGTCGCGGCCGCCCGTTCGACGCTGTCGAATTCGATGATGACGACGCGCTCCTTCAATCCCTTTTCGTAGGCCTTGGCGGCATTGCCGCGGGCGAGAAAGCATCCGCCGCCGGCGGCAATCGCCGGTCCGGCGAGTTTGGCGTAGGCGGCAAGCGCATTTGGATCGGAAACGGAAAAATATGTCGATACCCAATAACCCTTGGCCATTTCGATCTCCATGTTGCTTTGTGCCAATCAGCCGAAGTGTTGGCACGGCGGCCGCAATGGCGCAATGCGCTCGCGTGCTGCGCGGGTCAGGCCGCGTTAATTTCGGCAAGGGATGAAAGATCGCTCAGGCCGCGTCGACGTCGTCGCTGGCGATGTCTTTTTTCAGCCGGTTGAGCATCCGGCGCAGCGCGGCGAGCTCGCTTTCGAGCCGCGCCACGCGCGCCGCCAGTTCGCCGTCTGCGGCACCGTCCACTGCGGCCGATGCCTCGGGAAAGGCGAGACCGATCTCGTCACCGTGGCGCCACTGTACGCGGGCGCGCAGCGTCTGCTCTTTCTGCGGGATGTAGAGATCGACAACGTCGGGCATGCTCACCGTGTCGGAAAAGATAATGCGCGCGCCGTCGCCAGAAATGTCGCGGATCAGGCAATCGAATGCGCTGCGCCCCTTGTTGAAAAGAACGCGACCGCGCAGAAAACTTTTTTTCCGAATCGAATGGCGGCGTTCGCCCATTCCCGTCCTCTCGAACCTGAAAGTTCGCCAGGGAGCTTTCCGCGCCACACTAGCCGCCGCCGGCTTAATGCGGCCTTACCAGCGAGGCATCGCGCGGCAACTCACCAGGCGGAGAACAGGCGGCCGATGTCATAAACGGATGCGCCAAGCATGCAGGCGGCGAGACCGCTGACGACGAGCCCGAGCAGGATCGCGGCGTTGATGCGGGCGACCGTCTTACGGTCGAGAAAATGAACCCGTACAAGACTGTGAAGCCTTGGAAAAGCGTGAAGCCTCGGGAAAAGGTGAAGTCTTGGAAAAATGTTGACCATGGCCGAGATCGTCGTTGCCTCCACCGCTATGTCGTCCGCTATTCTTACTATTATAAAGACAAATTCAGGCTTTGGTAATCATGTGCGATCGGGGCACTGCTTTGCAAGTCCCGCGCGGGATCACCTTTTCTAACACTTCGCGGCAGCTCGAAAGCGCCGCCGCGTTCGGCTAAAACGCAAGGCGGTAGAACGGGTTGGCTCAGCTTTTGGCCGCCGAACGAAGACCAAGAGAGCTTGAGGAGACGCCAATGCATGTTTTCGATCTCCGGCGCGAGGCCGCCTTCGATCCAAAAAAACACGTCGAGAAAATCCTTGGCAGCATCGAAAATGGCGACGTCACGGTGGCCTGCTGGGAGCCCGGCCAGATCAGTCCCTATCATTGTCATCCGCACGCCACCGAAATCTATTTCTGTTTCGAAGGCGGCGGCACCATGCGCACGCCGGACTCCACCATCGCGGTCGTGCCCGGCGCCTTCGTCGTGCATCCGCCCGGCGAGGTGCACGAATACGAGAACGGCGCCGCGCGCACGCTTCTGTTTCGCGTGCGCTACGGCTCCGACATGGCCGCGCGGCATCTCGCCTGGCGCGGTCGCGCCGGCTTCACCCAGAGTGCCGCCGACACCGAATATTACCGTCGCAATCCGCCATCGCGCGCCGCGCACCGGTAGCCGAACAAAAAACGCCGAGCCGCGCAGGTGCCGGTCAGGTCCACGCGAGGATGACTTGTCTGGGTTGATTTTGGCAGGGATGACTTGCGGCCATCGGCTTGCTAGTGGTCCTTTGATTCCAACATTCGCACGAGAGCGTGCTGAAGCGGGATGCGAATGTTGGAATCGGACCATTAGGACGCGACCTCGACCGCGCACGGAGGAAAAATGTTTAGCAAACCGCATTGTCCGGTGATCGCCATCGAGGAGCATTATTGGGACGAGGAATTGGCCAAGACCTATGTGGGTGCCGAGGCCGGGCGGCCGGGCGAGCAGCACAAGCGGCTGCACGATTTCACCGGCTTGCGCATCAAGGAGATGGACGAGGCCGGCATCGACATTCAGGTCATCTCCCACGGCGCGCCATCGACGCAGAAGCTGCCGGTGGAGAGCGCCGTCGCGCTCACCGCGCGCGTCAACGACCGGCTCGCCGCCGCGATCGCCGGACACCGGAAGCGTTTCGCCGCCTTCGCCGCGCTGCCGACCGCGGTTCCTGACGCCGCCGCCGACGAACTCGAGCGCACCACCGAACAGCTCGGCTTCAAGGGCGCCATGCTGCACGGGCTCGCGAACGGCGTGTTTCTCGACGACAAGCGCTTCGAGCCGATCTACGCGCGCGCCGAAAGGCTCGGCGTGCCGATCTATCTGCATCCGGCGCAACCGCATGCCGACGTGCAGCGCGCCTATTACGAGGACTACGTCAAGGACTTTCCCACGGTGGCGCGCCCGGCCTGGGGCTACACGGTGGAAACGGCGACCACCGCGATCCGGCTCGTGCTCTCCGGCGTGTTCGAGCGGCATCCGAATCTGAAGATCATTCTCGGCCATCTCGGCGAGACGCTGCCGTTCCTGATCTGGCGCATCGACCAGGCGCTCAAGCGGCCGGGGCAGAAGTCGATGAGCTTCCGCGATATCTTTTCCAGCAACTTCTACATCACAACGAGCGGCAATTTTTCCAATCCGGCGCTGCTGTGCTGCGTGTTGGAAATGAGCGTGGATCATATTCTGTTCGCGGTCGACTGGCCGTTCGTCGCCAATCCGCCGGCGATCGAATGGATGCATACCGTGCCGCTGTCGGATGCCGACAAGGCCAAGATCCTCTCCGGCAATGCCAAGGCGCTGCTGCGGATGTGAGTGCGTCTTCCTGTACAGCAGGGGGCTTCGAAGAACTCTTTCACGAAAGTGAGGCGCCGGGTCACAGGCCCCCTCCACCACGCTTCGCGTGATCCCCCTCCCCCGCTTCGCGGGGGCGGAAGGCCTCCCCCGCCGCGCCGCGCCAGGTCGTCAGCATCGGCAGCGTTTGGCGGCGCACGACATATTCCATATGCGTCGCCGGCCGAGTCCGGCGCGGGCCGCCGGCGATAACCTCTTTGTCCGCCGCGAGCCGCTCGGCCGGCGTGACCGAGGGTAGCCCGCGCATCAGGCAAGCCGCCGGCTCGCCCATGCAGCGCCGCTCGCGCCTGCAGCGTTTCATCCGACACGAACGCCAGAAGCGGAACACCTCGCAATAAAGCCGCCAGGTTGCTGCGTGCGCATCGTCGGCGAGCTTTATTCCCTGTTCGACCGTGCGGCGTTTCAAGAATTGCTTCTCAGTCGGCTGACGGGCCTGTTTGGCGCGCGCTCGTTTGGTGCGTGTTCGTTGGGTACTGGGCGTCGGCATGGGAATGTCTCATCGTTGTTGCATCAAATAACGGCCTGATCGAATGGCGCGCATCGCTTCTCCCGCCCGCTTCGCGTGGGAGGATGCAATAGCTTCCCGTTCTCGCGGCGCGGTCTTTTGGCGCGCGAGTTTTTGAATGGAGATCGCGAAGTTTACGAGCGCAAACGCCGTTCGCTCACCTCGCGACCCAATCCTCCCCACAAGGGGCAGGATCCATCATGTTCCCGAATTTCGCTCTCGCTCGATCCGGGCACGGCAATGAAGGAAAGAAAGCGAAGGACGCGGAACGCCGGCAGACGCATACGGTATGAGCCACGCGCCGCGAACGAATGTCGCCATTCGACCGCGAGGGACACCACCGCTCGCGCGGAGGCGACCCATTTCCGGCGTGGCGCGCGCCGAAGCGCGGCGCGCTCGTCTGCCGGCGTTCCGCCGCGGCACTTACGGCAGCGAACCAACGCCGCCGCTCAGCTTCAAAACGCACTTCCTGGGACGAGGCTAAGGAGCGGGCGTTACCCACCCCCGCCAGTCCCGGTCCAGCGACCAAGTCGCAGACCGGTCATCGTGCCGGCCGGGCGTTTTCCCCGAAGCCGCCCGGGAGCGGGATGTGTCGTCCCGCCCGCGGGAACCGCACTCGCCCGGCCGCCGCAAGCACCCCCGCGGCGGCATCCTTCGTCGAGCGAGAGGCCCGCGCTTCTATTGATCGCGCTGAGGTTGTCAAGAGGGCGCAACCGGGTCGGCCTTTTCGCATTGATTCTGCGGGAATTTTTCTGAACCGCAGCGCGACGCCGAACGCCGGCCGCACCGTTCACTCGCTATGATTCGCAGTTGGGCCGGACATGGCAAAATCTTGGTCTTTATTTTGTGACGAAATCGATGCGGAGACCGTGTGATAGATGCCAATCTGATCCTGATCGATAGCGCGGCGGAGCTTGCCCGCGCCCGCGCTGATCGACCGGCTGCGGGACTCCGACAACCCGGCCGATATCGCGCCGGGGGGCCGCCCTTGGCGATGGCGGTGGCCGCGATATGCCGGACGACGCTGGCCCCTTGCCTCTTGGTTAACGAACCGTTGCCGTTGCGGGCGATTCACATTCTGTTTTCCTTATTGCAATGCAACATATGAGTTCAATGCATGGACTCTATGCGACATCACCTCTTTGTTGCGATGCACAGAAGCATTATATCGCATCGCAACATAACAACGATTCGTTTGCCGGAGATACCTGCCGTGACCGCGATGACCGACGCCCTCATCATCCCCGTGCCGCGCCGCATCGCGGATAACGAGACCCGCCCCGCGGTCACGCTTTCGGGCACCTTGGGCTCGATTTTCCGGTCGATTGCCGAGGCCGTGGAAGAGGCGATGGAAGGCGCTTCTGGAGCCCGCTGCCGCTACCCGTCCGCCGACTGACGGCGCGCCGACGTCCTAAAGACTGGCACGTGGCAAGCGCGTGCCGCGATTTTGCCGGCTGCGGCCCTCTTCCGCCGCTTCGCGCGTCAACTCGCCGGCGGCTTTCATTTCGCGATACAGTTCGGCCAAGCCAGCGCCTGAGTCAGGCGCGGTAGCTTGGATGCCCGGGTCAAGCCGGGGCATGACGCTTTATTAGTTGTCGAGGAAGCTCCGCAGCTTCCTTGACCGGCTCGGATGCTTGAGCTTGCGCAGCGCCTTGGCCTCGATCTGGCGGATGCGCTCGCGGGTCACCGAGAACTGCTGGCCGACTTCCTCCAGCGTGTGGTCGGTGTTCATGCCGATGCCGAAGCGCATGCGCAGCACGCGTTCCTCGCGCGGCGTCAGCGACGCCAGCACCCGCGTCGTGGTCTCGCGCAGGTTGGCGGCGATCGCGGCCTGGTCGGGCAGGATCACGTTCTTGTCCTCGATGAAATCGCCGAGATGCGAATCCTCCTCGTCGCCGATCGGGGTCTCGAGCGACAGCGGCTCCTTGGCGATCTTGAGAACCTTGCGCACCTTCTCCAGCGGCATGCCGAGCTTCTCGGCAAGTTCCTCCGGCGTCGGCTCGCGGCCGATCTCGTTGAGCATCTGGCGGCTGGTGCGCACAATCTTGTTGATGGTCTCGATCATGTGCACCGGGATGCGGATGGTGCGCGCCTGGTCGGCGATCGAGCGGGTGATCGCCTGGCGGATCCACCAGGTGGCGTAGGTCGAGAACTTGTAGCCGCGGCGGTACTCGAACTTGTCGACCGCCTTCATCAGGCCGATATTGCCTTCCTGGATCAGGTCGAGGAACTGCAGGCCGCGATTGGTGTATTTCTTGGCGATGGAGATGACGAGGCGCAGATTGGCCTCGACCATTTCCTTCTTGGCCTGGCGCGCCTCGCGCTCGCCCTTCTGCACGCCGTGCACGATCTTGCGGAACTCGGCGATCTCGACGCCGGTCTGCCCGGCGAGCTCGTGCACCAGCGAGCGGATCTCCTTGATGCGGTCCTTGTCGCGGGCGACGAAGTTCTTCCAGCCCTTGGCGGAAAGTTTCGAGATGCGGTTGAGCCAGCGCGGGTCGAGCTCGGAGCCCATATAGGCGCGCAGGAATTCGTCGCGGGCGACGCCGTAGCTTTCGGCGAGCCGCATCAGCCGGCCTTCGTTGGAAACGAGGCGCTTGTTGATGTCGTAGAGCTGCTCGACAAGCGAGTCGATGCGCGCCTGGTTGAGGCGGAGCGACTTCACCTCGGAGAGGATCTCGTCATTGAGCTTGCGGTACTTGCGCTCCTGCGCCGGCGACAGCGGCGAGAGCGAAGAACTGCGCAGCCGGTTCTCGATGTCCTGCTCCTGCAGCCGGCGCAGCTTCTTGAAGCTGTCGGCGATGTTGTCGAAGGTCTCCACCACCTTGGGCTTGAGCTCGGCTTCGATGGCCGCGAGCGACAGGGAATTCTCCATGTCGTCTTCGTCGTAATCGCCTTCGGCGGCGGCTTCCGCCGGATCCTTTTCCTCGCCCTCGGCGGCGCCGTCGCCCGGCGCCTTGAACGGCGTGGCGGCGGGGGGCGCGGCCGGCGGCGCCACCGGCTGCACGACCTGCAGATGCGGCGCGCCGGGAACCGGAGTGCCGCCGACCACCGCGGCGGCGGCGATCGGCTTGCCGTCGGGCCCGATCACCACCGGCACCTGCATCTGCTTGGCGTCGGGGCCGGCATAGGTCGCTTCCAGGTCGATGATGTCGCGCAGGAAGACTTTTCCGTCGTTGAGTTCGTCGCGCCAGATGATGACGGCCTGGAAGGTGAGCGGGCTTTCGCACAGGCCGGCGATCATCGCCTCGCGGCCGGCCTCAATTCGTTTCGCAATGGCGATTTCGCCCTCGCGCGAGAGCAGTTCGACCGAGCCCATCTCGCGCAGATACATGCGCACCGGATCGTCGGTGCGCTCAGACGGCTCTTTCTTCTCGGTGACGGCGAGCGACTTCGACTTGGCCTCGACCACTTCCGTGCCGGTGTCATCGTCGTCGTCGTCGTGCTCGTCGGTCGCCTTTTCGGTCTCGCCGTCTTCGCCTTCGGCGTCCTCCGTCTCGACGACATTGATGCCCATCTCGGAGAGCATCGCCATGATGTCTTCGATCTGCTCGGGAGATGTCGATTCGGACGGCAGCACGGCGTTGAGCGCGTCGAATGTGACGAAGCCGCGCTTCTTGGCGGCCTTGATCATCTTCTTGACGCCGGCGTCGTTGAGATCGAGCAGCGGCAGCGGCGAATCGGGCGCGCTTTCGGCTTCTTTTTCCGGGGCCTCTTCTTTCGCCTGGGTCGCCTTCGCCTTGCTCGCCATCGGCTTCTCCTGGACCTTCCTGGCCATGTCGCGGTTCGCGCTTTTGCGCGACCCTAACCTAGGCGCATGGCCAAAAAGGGCCGCGCCCCCGCCAGGCGCCGGCCCCGAATCAGGTCGCCAGTGTCGTCGGAACCCGCTTAAGCTCCGATTAACCCTGAAAATACAGCGGGAATCGACCCATTATTCCCCGCCGGTCCGGCATTTGCGTGACGCTATAAGCTACGAACGCCCCGACCGGAAGAGGCTCCGAAGCCCTCAATCAGGGCCTCGGTTCCCTCGACCCGCGACAGGCGGGCCTTGACGTCGCGCAGCCGCAGATAATTGGCTTCGCTGGCGTCCTGGCCGAGCGCCTGTTCGGCGTCCTTGAGCTCCCTAGTTAATGAGTGCCACTGCCGATGCAAGGCGACAAGTTGCTGCCAGGTCACCAAAACATCCTCCGGCGCGGCGTCCGGCCGCGCGCCCCAAACCGACGGGGTGGTGATCGAGGCGCCGATGCGGTCCATGACCTCGGCGAGCCCGCGGGCTGCGAGTTCCGCCCGCACCGCCTCGGCATCGGCCGCGGCAGCGTGGGCCGCGATATCGACGAGCGCGCTTTTCAGCTTCTCGGCGCCGGCATGGCGGAACTCCAGGCCGGCAAATTCCTCCAGGTGGTCGTGCAGCAGCCAGGGGTGGTTGAGCGCGGCCTGCAGGATCAGCGCCTCGCGCCGGGGCACCGCGGTATGGTGGCCGCGATGCACGGGGCTTGAGGCAAGCTGCTGGCTGACCACCACGTAAGGTGTATTTCGGCCGCCGGTCGCCGGGCGCTGCGGCGCGCCGTTGCGCGGCTGCCAATTGCCGCGCTCGCGCCAGTTCTGGCCCTGCCCCGGCCCGCGCTGGAAATTGCCGCGCGGCGCGCCTTGCGCCGGCGCGAAGAATGCGGCGAGCCGCGCATTGAAATCCTGGCGGTAATATTTGCGCACGGCGTCGTCGCCGATGCCGCCGGTGACCTCGTTGATGCGCGCCTCGAGCGCCGCGCGCCGCTCCGGCGTGTCGAAGGAGTGGCCTTCCGTCTCGCGCGCCCACAACATCGCAGCGAGCGGCCGCGCGGCGCCGATCACCTCGGCGATGGCCTCGCGCCCTCCCGAGCGGAATAGATCGTCGGGGTCCTGGCCCTGCGGCAGCAGGGCGAATTTCAGGCTTTTGCCGGGTTTGAGGCGCGGCATTGCCAGTTCGACCGCGCGATAGGCCGCGCGCAGGCCGGCATTGTCGCCGTCGAAGCAGAGCACCGGCTCGTCCGCCATTTTCCAGAGCAGCGCAAGCTGGTCTTCGGTCAGCGCCGTGCCGAGCGGCGCGACGGTCGCGGCAAAGCCGGCGCTCACCATGGCGATGACGTCGACATAGCCTTCGACCGCGACCACGGCTGCACCCGCATTTTCGTGCGCGGCCTGCGTAGACTTGGCTGCGTGCGCGGCCTGACGTGCGGCGGCGATGTTGTAGAGCGTTGCGCCCTTGTGAAAGAGCGGCGTCTCCGGCGAATTGAGATATTTCGCCTGCGCGTCTTTTTCGAGCGCGCGGCCGCCGAAGGCGATGACACGGTTGCGCAAGTCCGTGATCGGAAACATCACGCGATCGCGGAAGCGGTCATAAGGAACAGGAATGTCGTCCCCGGCGATGAGCAGCCCGGCTTCCACCAGGTCCTCGACCGGAATGCCTTGCCCGCCAAGATGTTCCTTCAGCGCAAAACGCTCATTGGTCGCGTAGCCGAGGCGGAATTTCAGCTGCGTCGCCGGATCGAGGGCGCGGTCGGCGAGATAGCCGCGCGCCTTTGCGCCGGTGCGCCCGGCGAGCGTGTCCTGGAAAAACTTCGCCGCCAGTTCCATGACATCGTGCAGCGTCTTGCGCCGCGCGTCGCGTTGTTCCTCCTCGTGCGAAAATTTTGGCAGCGGCACGCCGGCCATCTGCGCCAGGCGCTCGACCGCTTCCGGAAAGCTGACGCCTTCGGTTTCCATGACGAAATCGAAGATGCTGCCGTTCTTCTGCGAAGAGAAATCGAACCAGGCCTGCTTCTGGTCGTTGACGAAGAAGGACGGCGTCTTCTCCTTGTTGAAGGGCGAGAGGCCCTTGAACTCGCGCCCCGAGCGCATGAGCTTGACGCGCCGGCCAACGACTTCCGAAACCGGAAGCTGGGCTTTCAGCTCATCGAGAAACTGCGGCGTGAAGCGCATGGCATTGCCGCCGCGATTTTGACGCGCGGCGTTCGGGTTAAAGAGGATGAGGCCGAATCGGTCCGCCCATCATAGGCCGGCAAATTGAGACTTTCCGGGGCGGGCGCACGAACCTGCACCTGGGGCGGGGAATTGGGACGTTTTCCTAGTTATTCACAGGGGATCGGCCTCCTTGGCAATTTGACATCAGCGAAATACGTCTGTATATACACTCGAACCGGGGTACGGTCGAAGTGGCGCCCTTAGGCGGGCGTTGTCCAGAGAACTTCTGCACTGTCATAGCGAACCCTCGGAGCGATACAGCGATGTATCGGACCCAACCTTGGGGCGCTTCGCTATGACGGAAGACTTGCAGCGGCTGTTCGCAGGCGTTCGCGGCTTCGGATGGGATCCGAAAAAGCGTGAAAGTAACCTGCGCGACAAGAAGATCGACTTCGAGGACGCGAAAGGGATTTTCGGCGGCAATACGTTTATCCGTCGGTCAGATCGTTATGGCGAAGTCAGGTACCAAATCTTCGGCTATCTCCAGGGCCGGGAAGTCGCGGTCATCTGCACGCTCCGTGGCCCGCTCTGCTGGCTCATCTCGGCACGGCGTGCGAGCCGGGACGAACGACGAAAATATTACAATCGTCTCGCGGGACAGCCCGAGCCGCGGTAAGACTGATTGGGCTGCACTCGATGCGCTGACCGACGAGCAGATTGAAGAATCGATCAAGAACGACCCCGATTGGAGCGACGACTGGCACTGGTCGGACGCCGTTCTCGTCATTCCGCCGAAGAAGAAGGCGATCTCCATCCGCGTCGACGAAGACGTGCTTGGGTTTTTCAAGACCGAAGGCGCCGGCTATCAGCGCCGCATCAACGCGGTGCTGCGCTCCTACGTCGAGCAGAAGAAAAGCAAAAAGTCGAAAAAGCGATAGCATGATCTTCCTGACCTCCAGCCCGCTGTGGCTCTCGGGCTTCATCCTGATCGTGCCCACGACTTTGCTCGCCATGGCGGGGCCGTTCATTGTCCGCCGCTACGTCTCGCTGAGCCGGTTGCACACCAATAATGAGGTCGCCGGCTTCAAGTTCGCGACCGTCGGTGTGCTTTACGCGGTGCTGCTGGCGTTCGCGGTGATCGTGGTCTGGGAAAAATTCAACGACGCCGACAACAGGGTGGCCGCCGAGGCTGGCGCCGCGGCGACCGTCTATCGTCTGGCTAACGGCATCGAAGGCGAGCAAGGCGAGGCCATTCGCACCGCGATGAGCCGCTACCTCAATTTGGCGATCGCCAGGGATTGGCCGGCGATGCAGCAAGGCAAAGCGAGCCGCGAGGCCACCGACGCGTTGAGCGAGATTTATGTTGTCGTCCTCAAATTCCGCCCCGCCGACAATTCCGGCGCAATTTTGCTGGGCGAATTGCTGCGACAGGTCGATCTGGTCGGCCAGGCGCGCCGCGCCCGGCTGGTGGCGGCGAACGGCACGGTGCCGGGAGTCGTCTGGCTGGTGCTGTTTTCCGGCGCCGTGCTGACCATCGCCTTCACGTTCTTTTTCGGCACGGAAAACATCCGCGCCCAGGCGGCGATGACCGGTGTGCTGTCGATCCTGATCTTTTCCGGGATGCTGACGATCATCTCCATCAACCGCCCCTTTACGGGCCCGGTCAATGTCGGATCGGAGGCGTTGCTGGCGGTGCTTGAGGATTTCGGCGCCGCTCCCCCGCATTGACATTCAATCGGCTGCGTCAGCCGGCGGCGCGCGTCGGCAAGATCTAGAGCGTTTTGTTTCAGATTGAATCGCAGCGAGCACGCTTCACCTCTCCCATAGGGAGAGGTCGGATTGCGAAGCAATCCGGGTGAGGGGTTATGGCCTACGAGATTCAGGAACCCCCTCACCCCAACCCTCTCCCCAGCGGGTAGAGGGAGCGCGCTGAGTTCGCGGCTCTGTTTCCATTTAAACCTAAAACGCTCTAGGTCGGGGCCTGAGTATTTTGCGCCGCTAAGATGGCAGCTCAAGCAGGCGACGCGAGCCGCCCACCAAACGTGGCATATCCTCTACATTTCACGCCGGCGATTGCGCGGCCGGATGCGGCCCGTTTTTTTCGAGCGCCGACAGCGCGTCGCGCATCCGCGCGCGGATGTATTCGG
>JBOHIU010000160.1:0-9792 GCA_050725855.1 Xanthobacteraceae bacterium
TCAGCCTGCGCGGCCTCGTTCTGCCGGTCGGCGGCATCAAGGAGAAAGTCGTCGCCGCGCACTCGGCCGGTATCAAACGCGTCATGCTGCCGGCGCGCAACCGCCGCGACTATGACGACATCCCGGAAGTCGCGCGCAAAGAGATGGAGTTCGTCTGGCTCGAAAGAGTCGAGGAGGCCGTGGCGGCGGCGCTCGAGCCGGCGAAGCCCGCCGAAAAGTCGCCGGCCTCCGCGCCGCAATTGGCCGACGCGGTGGCCTAGAGGGTAAGCCCTCTCCCCTTGCGGGAGAGGGCAGCACAGGCATTTCAGCAAACGCGGTTGGGTGAGGGGTTGCGGCGCGGCCGACCCCTCACCCTTCTTGTTGTTGAACGGCCGAATCGCCCTCTCCGCCTGCGCGGCCGTAGCCGCTCCGGCGCGGCGAAGGCCCGCAAGGGGCGAGGGCACGATCCTCACGCGCCTCAATTTGCGAGCGCTCAGCGCGTAGGGTGGGCATCACGCCGTACCGTCTGTCCGCGTGGGCAAAATCGTGCAGCGTGATGCCCGCGCGAATACACTCGATCAGACGATTTTGCCTACCTTACGCGGCTATCCTTGGCTCAACCGCTCGTGCTCATCGAGCATGAACGATAGGTAGCTGCGGATGAGATTGCAGAACAGGCGGGCCTCGTGGGGCAACATGACCATTTCCTTTTTGAGCGTCGCACCATGACGTACACCGCCGCCGGTCGGCGACGAGAGATAGCCGTGCAGCGTCGTCATCCAGTTGATAGCCTGCTCGATCGTTTTGCCCTTATGATGCCGCCGTAGGTCGTCGGCGATCTTATTGAAGTATTTGCCCTGGACCGTCGTATCGCCGATGGGAAGGCCCTGAAAAGCTGTCGACACCGTTTCGAGAAGCCATATAATTTCCTGCACTGCTTGGCGGCCGCGCCCAAGCGCGAGATTTTCCCCCGCCTGCTTTAGCGATCGCTGAATAACCTCGTGCGCTTCTTCATCCAGCGAGTGCGGGTGGTCTTGCACAGGGATGACCGCTTTCGGATTGCGCGAAATCAGGTCTGGCGGTTGCAGCTCATAGCCCGCGCCGTGCTTCGTCAGAATGTGATTGATCGAAGGGACATCCGGCACCACGAAGTCTGGATGTTTTTTTTGTATCGAATTGCCCGCGTCGTAAAATGCTTCGATGAACATCAGGGCGTTGTCGGCCGCCTCGCTCATGTAATCGCTTAAATCGCTCTCGGCCCAGCTCAAGTTCGTACTCGTATAGGACGGGCGCCCGGCGGCGTCCGCAAAATAGGTCTTATAATGCTCGATAACGTGCTGCCGGTTCGTATGTTGTCCGGCCACGCGCCTAATCAGGACGATGAAATCATCCGCCACGCCCTTGGTGATCGGCCCGGGGGACGTAAAGCGCCACTGGGAATCAAAATTGAGCATCCCGCATTTTATCACGCCGTAAGCCGGTGCCCCCATTTAGTATGTAGGGCGGCCATCGCGCCGCATGGCCTGTCCGCGTGGGCAAAATCGTGCCGCTTCATGCCCGCAGTCAGGTTCATCAGACGATTTTGCCCACGCTACATGGCTAGACGGGGCCCAGCGAATAGCTGGTACTCCGTCCGGCGCTCGCATCGCGCTGCAAGATGCCCCGCGCGACAAGGTCGTTAATGTCCCGCAGCGCGGTGTCGGGGGACGTGTTTTCAAGCTTCGCCCATGTCTGCTGCCTTTCTCAGCGTGGGCGCGGCGCGTCGGCGATCCCCGGTCGGGACCGGGGGACAAGCTTTGCGCGCGCGGTCACGCCGCGAGAGAGCGCCGTGCCAACCCGATTTTCCCCTTCCGCCCGTGCGCGCAGCGCGTGGTGGGGAGGGGTTAGGGGTGGGGGCATTTTCTTGGAACTGCGCTAGCTTTCTAGATCGCCCCCCACGCCGGCTCAATGTTCGCCGACCCTCCCTGCCACTCGCTTCGCTCGCGGGGGGAGGGGAAGGAAGCGCGTAGGGCGGATGAGCGCAGCGTAATCCGCCATTTAGCTGCGCAGGTGTAATACGCTTCGCTATTCCGGCCCCACGGGCTCGAACCAGCGAGGCCAGCGGAGAAAGCGCCGGCCACCGCGCCGCTGATAGCGGACGCGGAGACCTGACATCTGTGATATGAGGATCGCCGCCAGTGAGCCCGGTATTCGTACTCCGTGCCGGAGTAACGGTGCCTGGCTCCTCGCGTTGACATAAACATTCGAGATCTGGAAATGGCCAACGACAACAAACAGACCAAAGCCGCTCCGGCGCCAAAACCAAAAACAGAAACCGCTGCGAAGGACAAAAGTGCTTCAGGGGAAAGCTCGTCGAAAACGCAATCAGCAGAAGGCGCATCCAAGACCGAAAGCAGCAAGTCCGACGCGGCGCCGGCCAATTACAGCCGTGGCGAAGGCCAGAAGGCCGTTACCGAGGCCTACAGGGAGAATTGGAACCTGATTTTTGCGAATAAGAATCCGAGGCGGAAAAAGCGGTAACCGAGGACTCCATCGGGCGAATGCTTGGCGCGGGGGGCAATGGCGCGCTCTTCGGGACCGGCGTTGGCCGCGGCCGGATCGCCGGCGGCGCCGTTGCGCGTACCGTCGTGGAGACAGTCGCCATCGGCATTGCGGCGGCGTTGGCGGGCGTCGCCATCGGCGTCCTGATCGATCGGACTTTCACGGGCTAATGCTCCGGCGAGGCAATTAAACAAAGCGGCAAACTCTCAGACAGGCTCCCTCCCACTTGTGGGGGAGGGGAACAGGCTGAGATTATCGCGATGCTGTGCATCACCTTGAACGGAATCTGCGCTGGTAGCCCTTCCCACCATTCGCATCCAAGGGAGCGTCGGCGCTTTGCAAACGTTATGATGCGAGCGGGGCGCAATGGCTCGGCTGGGGATTCGCAATAGCGCGACATGGATCATTCCAGCCAATGGCAAAGCGTGCTTGGCGCCGTCCGCGCCTATCGGGCGCCGTTGCGCTTTTGCCTGCGGGTGACGGCCGCCGGACTGGCCGCGTTCGCCATTGGCCAGGTTTTGGCCCTGCCGTTGCACGGGCTTTGGGTCGTGCTGACAGCCATCGTGGTCATGCAAACGAGTGCCGGCGGATCGCTGCGCGCCACCGTCGATTATCTGATCGGAACATTGTGTGGAGCGGTCTACGCCGCCCTCATCGGCGTGCTTATTCCCCACGAGACGGAGCTGGCGCAGGCCGGCATCCTGGCGCTTGCGATCGTTCCGTTGGCGTTGACCGCCGCGATCAAGCCGAGCTTTCGTGTTGCGCCGTTTTCGGCCGTGCTGGTGCTCCTGATTTCCGGCGGCCCCGGCGGACAAGGTCCGATCCAGTCGGCGATCGCGCGTTTCTCGCAAGTCGCGCTTGGCGGCGCGATCGCCGTGGCGATCTCGCTCCTGGTCTTTCCCGAGCGCGCCAATCGCCTGGGATTGCAGGCCGCCGCCGGCATTCTGGATCAGTTCGCCGGCGTGCTCGCGGCATTCTTCGCCGGTTTCGCGCGTCAGCTCGATGCGAACGAGATCAGGCGCATGCAGGACGAGCTCGGCGCCGCGGTCGCGCACTTCCAGGCGATCGCAGCGGAGGCGCGACACGAGCGGTTCGTCAGGCTCATGGCGGAACCGGACCCCGCGCCGCTGTCGCGCGCGCTGCTGCGGCTGCGTCATGACCTGATCATCATCGGACGCGCGGCCAACGCGCCGTTTCCCGAAACGATAGCGCCGCGCCTGGAGCCTCGGCTGTCGCGGCTCGGCGCCGAGGCCGGCAAGTTCTTGCACGGTTCCGCGACCGCGCTCGCCGGGCGACGCCGACCTCCGGTGCTCGAGGCGGTGGACTCCGCCCTGGAAGGCTACATGTCCGAGATCGCGGCGCTACGCGGCGAGGGTTTGACCCGTCCGCTCACCAGCCCTCAGCTTGAGCAGCTGTTCGCGCTCAGCTTCGCGCTTGAGCAGATGCGGCAGAATTTCTCCGATCTGCAGCGTTGTGCGCGGGAATATGCGCGAAAATCCGGCCGACGCGGCGCGCGATGAGCGCGAACGGCTGAACGAGCTGACGGACGGCAAGGGCCCGGAAAAATGCATCGACGCGACTGGACTGGAATCGCATGTCGCGCTGCGCGCGAACAATCCGAAATCCGGCAATGTCGCCTCGGCGCTGCTCATGATCTTGGGGATCGGCGTGATCGATTTTGTCGCTGCACAATATAGCGCGAGCCGCCACAGGCGCGATCGAGGCAGCCAGCGGCTCCACAGCGATCGCAGCGGATTTCCGCACGGCATCCAGGCCGCGCGCGGGGCGGCCAAGGAAGCCGCCAAGGATTTCCACAAGCCGAACGGTTATGGCGCAGGCGCCGCAAACCGCACCGCTCAACAATCCGCCGCGCGACATTGAAAAAAGTCAGGCGATGGAGCCAAGCCATCTCCAGTCCCGGGAGCGCGACGTCGGAGCCCGCGTCTACGCGTTTCAATCAAGCGGCGGTAAATTGAGCGCTCGGTCGACCATGGCGGTGGCGCGCTTCCATTCGAAATTGCGATAGACGTTCTGTTTGATCAGAAACGAGGCGCCGCCGTAGAATTTCTCGTATTGGGCGTGCCGGCTGCCGAACTCGCTGCCGAGGAAGTCCCAGATGAGCCGCATCAGTTTGACGCGCGTCTTGGCGTCGGATGAGGCAGAGCGCATGTAGCGTTCGAGATCGGCGGCGATCTCGGGGTTGCCGAAATCGGCTGCCGACGAGGGCAGCGTGATGAAGGCCGCGCCGGCAAGCTCGCGGACGATTTCCAGCATGCGGCCGTTGAGCTCCGATTGCAGCGCCATGGCCGAGTAGAGAATGACCATCGACGGCCACAGCACGCCGTCGCGGACGGGACCCGCGGTTTCGTGCGACAGCAGCATCGCCTCGTAGACCGTCGCCAGCGCCGCCAACTCGCCCATCATGATCTGCACCGGCGGCGCGGCTACGTTGCCGGTCATTTCGTTCATGCGCTGGGCCAGGCCGGCCATGAACCGCAGCTTGGTCACATAGCGCGCCTGCGCCTGGTGATTGCCGTAGGAATGCGATGGCGTCTTGAACCATTGGTCGCGCGACAGTTCGACGTTGCGATAAATGAAGACGCGCTCCCACGGCACGAACACGTTGTCGAACACGACGAAACTGTCGCCTTCGTCGAAACGGCTCGACAGCGGATAGTCGAAACCGTTGCCGCCGCGGGCGAATGGCCGGCGCGGATAGAGCTTCACGCCTTCGGCGCCGGTCGGAACGGCGAGGCAATTGGCATAATTCTCGTCGCCTGGCTGCAGCGGGTGGATGCAGCTCAAATGGATGTAATCCGACAGCGGCCCGCCAGTGGCGAGCTGCTGCGCGCCGGAAATGACGATGCCATCGTCGCGTTCCTTGACGATACCGGCGTAGAGAGTCGGGTCGCTCTGCTTGTGCGCCGGCTTGGAGCGGTCGATCTGCGGCGGCACGATCGCGTAGCTCGCATAAATATAATTGTCGCGCATGAACTCGTAGAATGCGACCACGTTGTCGGCGAATTTCTGATTGCCGCCGGCGGCCAGCACCTGCGGCGTCGCCGCGTAGCCGGCAAAAAAGCTTGCCACATGATCGGGGGTGCGGCCCATCAGGCCGAACGTCGATTCGGCCCAGGTCTCGCAGAACAGCCGCCGCGCCTTGAGATCGGCGTGGCTCATCGGGATCTGATAGGCGCGCCACACCGGCTCGCCGGACTTCGGCGATGCGAAGGTCATCCGCTCGCGGTGCGCCGGATCGGCGGCGACGTCGAACAGATGGGCAATCGAGCGCGCCGCCTCGCGGAACGCCGGATGCGCGGTCACGTCTGCAACACGCTCGCCGTCGACGAAGACGCGCCGTCCGTCCTTAAGCGAGCGAAGGTATTCGGCTCCCGTGCGCATGGCCATTACTGCCGCATGCCGGGCGAGGCGATCAATTGCCGCGCGCGCTGCACCACCTCGCCGGATGCGCCGTAAAGCTTATCGACCGTCTGCTGCACTGTCTCGGCGGATGATGGAACGATGCTCAGATGCGCGGTTTTGGCGTCGGCGAGGAATTTTGGGTCGTGCAGCACGGCCGCGAAGGCATCGCGTAGAATCTTCGCTTGCGCCGCGGGTACTCCCGGAGGCGCTATATAGGGGCGCGAGAAGACCTGCTGGCTGACGATGAGCGATACGGCCTTCTTGTCCAGAGCGGCTTTGACGAACGATTGAAGTGTGGGGACGTTCAAGGCGGCCAGTTCGGCGTTCGGGCCCGTCGCCATCTGAACAATGACGTGCGCGGTCTTATCGCGCAGCCATTGCGGCCGCTGCGTCTTGAAGCTCGACCAGTCGAGACCGCATACGCCTTCCGCTTCGCCGCGTTCGATCGAGAGAAAGATCGTGGCCGTTCCCTTATAGCCGTTAACGATGTCGAGCTTCGCTCCGGTCGCGTTCTTGGTCATGAAAGCATAATCGCTGGTCGAGCCACCGGTTTGCGTCGCGCCGATGACGGTCTTTTCCGTCATGGCCTGTCCGAAGGTCTTGATCTTCGACTTGGGTCCGGTGACGCAGACGCGCGGGTCGCTGTCGGCGCTCGCCAGATACGTGAACTTGGTGGCGTCGAACTGGCCGGCGGCGCGCCTTTGCAACAGTGGGTCCATGATGGCGCCGGGCATCAGCGCGCCGATCGTGGCGCCGTCTTTGGGCGCCACGTTGTAGATGTAGGAAGCCGCTTTGCCGCTCCCGGCGCCCGGCATGTTCTGCACCACGATCGTCGGATTGCCGGGAATAAAGCGAGCCAGATGGCGGGCGATCGCGCGCGCATACACATCGTAACCGCCGGCCGCGTCGGCGCCGACGATGAAATTGATGGTCTTGCCGGCGTAAAAGTCGGCCGCCTGCGCTGGCACCGCCGCAAGGCTCGCCGCCGCCATGCCGATCGCGCCGATCGTCAGGGCGTAAACGGTTCGTTTTCTCACTTTATTCACCTCCGACCGAATTTATCGCGGCAGCATAGCGAAGCTCTAGCAAGAATCCTAAAAGGTGAATTCCTCGCCGCGTCTGCGGCCCTGTGACACGGGCAGGAACAGCTCGTCGAGCGGAATGCGGCGCTTGATCAGGCCCTGCTCGTGCGAATAGCCGATCAGTGTCTCCAGATTGTGCCGATTGCGGTCGGTCAATCCGTATTCCCAGGGGTCGGATTGGAATATCTCCTCCTGTTCTTCCCAGGCCTCGCGATACCAGACGATCGGCGCAATGCGCGGGTTCTCCATCCGCTTCATGGCGAGAGCCTTCGATTCATTGAGGGCCCGATACAGGTTGACCGGGACCCACGGATATTTGTCGACGATCTCCTGCTTGATGCCGATCACATGCATGATCGGATAAATCCCGGTCTTCTTGAAGTAGGCGGCCTCGTCGGCCTTGTAGGTCGGAAACAGCCGGCCGACGCGCGGGTCCTTTTCGCGTAGCGGCTTGATGATGTCGGGATGCAGGATCGCGTCGAGCTCGCCGTCGAGGAGCATGCCGACGATGGATTTCGACGCCGGCACGCGCGACAGCCGCAGGTCCTTCGGGAAGGCGGCTTCGGCGATGTCCTCGTCCAGCTCGGAGTACCAGTCCATCGATTTGGAAGGCACGCCATATTCGTGTTCGAGAATGCCGCGCAGCCACAGCGCCGCGCTGTTGAGAAAGAATTTCACGCCGACCTTTTTGCCGATCAGATCCTTCGGATGCTTGATCCCCTTGCCGGTATTGATGAAGGCAAAGCCGTGGCGAAAACGGCGGTGCGGAAACACCGGAATGGCGCGGAACGGATGGTCGTTGTCGCGTGAGGCGATATAGGACGAGCACGAGACTTCGGCGATCTCGAATTCGTGGCCGCGCAAGAAACGCCAGTGGCGCGTCGGCGAATCCATCGCGGTCACGACCTTGAGGTCGATGCCGTCGGGCCGCACCGTTCCCTCCTTGAGCGCGCGCATGATCTCGTAGTCGCCGCACGCCAGTGTCAGTTCGACGCGAGTGGTCATTCCTGAGGCTCCCTTCGGGCAATTCTCGGCGGCGACTCTGACAGCCGCGCTTAGCGATGGAAAGGCCGAGGCCGCAAAGCCAGACTGCGCGTGGCGAATAGCGGAGGAGGCCGCCTTCGTCACTCACCGCGAACGGCAAAGCGCGGATATGTCAAAGCGCCGTGGCGGCGATGGAAGAAACCGCGCGCTCCGCCTGCCAATCCTTGCCCACCCCGGCGCTGGTCGGGAAAATCAGCGACTTGATCACCACCGGCACCGCGCCCGAGGTGTCGAGGATGGCGCCGATATCGATGTAGTCGAATTCCTTCAGCTCCAGACCGTCGATCGAAACGATCGGGCTGTTGAATTTCATTTCCTCGCAATAGTGAATGCCCATGAGACCGCCGACATCACCGTCACCGGCGAGCACGATGGGATGGCCGTGCGCGATCACAGCCTCCAGACCGTCGGCCACGCCCCTGCAGAAGTCATCGAGCCGCCGAAATGTCGCCGAGCCGCGCCAGGGCACGAAAATCGCCACCGGGGTTTCGCCGCCGCCGAGGTCGAGGCGCTTGAGCGCGCTTTTGATCGACGCCGATACGGCGGCGGGGTCGATGGTCTCCTCGCCGAGCGCAAAATTCGGTGCGATCACCGGAACGTTACGCAGCGGGAGCGTGGTCAGCGGCCAGACGAAGATCGTCGAGCCGGAGACCTGCATGGTGTATTGCGAGGCGCCGATCACGGTGGCGCGAATCCGTGCCTCGGGCCGTGCCAGTTCCGGGCCCCAATCGCGCAGCCGCGCGCGCACTTCGGCGGCGAGCTGCGGACCGATATCGCCGAACGCCTTAGCCTCGCCGCCATAGATGTATTCGGACACGCCGCCGGAAAAACTCACGTCCGAGAGTTTGCCGCGCCAGCCCAAGGGATCGAGCCGCAGCAGTTCCGCGCCGCCGGCGCGCGGCGAGCGGCCCTCCATCGCTTCGAACAGCCGGTCGGCCATGCGGGCGGCGAGCGCTTTTCCCTGCTCCTCGGTAAGCTGAAGGCCGAGATCGAGTTTCATGCCAACCTCGGCACCGAAACGCCGGCCCGCCTCCTCAAGCCGAAGGATGCGGTTGTCGGCGTCGAGCACCACGAGCCGCGCGCCGACGTCGATTGCCGTGACGTCGAGCACCTTGCCGTCTTGGCACACGGCGATTTTTGACGTGCCGCCGCCGATGTCGACGTTCATGACCGGCGCGTTGTTCCTGATCGACCGCGCGGCGGCGCCGGAGCCATAGGCGGCCATCACGGTTTCGAGCGAATCCCCGGCGCTGACGGCGACCATTTTGCCGGTCTGCGCGGCAAATAATTCGCCGATCGCTCTGGCGTTGCGCCGGCGCACGGCGACGCCGGTGAGAATGAGCGCGCCGGTGTCGATCTCATCGGGATCGACCTTGGCGTCGCGGTACTGCTTCTCGATGAAGGCGCCAAGCACTGCGGAGTCGATCTCTTCCTCGGCCGAGTAGGGCGTGAGCAGAATGTCGGACTGATAGAAGCTCTCGCGCTCGGTGACCACATAGCGGCTGTCGAGCCGCTCAAGCACGATGCGCGAAAACACCAGATGCGAGGTCGACGAACCGATGTCGACGCCGACCGAGAGCACGCATAGCTCGTCCTCCTCGCCGAACGTGCGTCCCGTCGAGGAAAAGAAAATGCGTCCACCCTGGGCTTCGTCTTCGGTCATGCAACGATTCCGCTTTCGTTTTCGCTGATAACGACGCGCCGCGTCATAAAATCTATGGTC
>JBOHIU010000161.1:0-3870 GCA_050725855.1 Xanthobacteraceae bacterium
GCGATGTTGATGCCGGCGTCGCCGAGCGTCGAGGAGAATTTGCCGATGAAGCCCGGCTTGTCGAGATTGGTGATGTAGATCATCGACGGCCCGAACTCGGCGTCCATGCGGATGCCCTTGATATTGACGATGCGCGGACGTCCGTCGGCGAACACCGTGCCGGAGACGTGCCGGGACTGACGGCCGGTCGTGATCGTGACGGTGATCAGGCTCTCGTAATCGCCCTCGGCCTCGCGCCGCGTCTCCTCGACGACGATGCCGCGTTCCTTGGCGAGGATCGGCGCGGAGACGACATTGACGTTCTGCAGCATCGGGCGCAGCAGGCCGGCAAGCGCGGCCGAGGTGAGCGCGCGCGTGTTCATCTGCGCCACCGCCCCTTCGTATGAAATCTGCACCTGGGTGATGCCGGTCTCGGTCAGTTGGCCGGCGAACGAGCCGAGTTTTTCGGCGAGCGCAACGAACGGCCTGAGTTTCGGCGCTTCCTCGGCGCTGATCGAGGGGAAGTTGATGGCATTGGAAATGGCGCCGCGCAAAAGGTAGTCCGCCATCTGCTCCGCCACCTGGAGCGCCACGTTTTCCTGTGCTTCGAGCGTCGAGGCGCCAAGATGCGGCGTGCAGACGACGTTGGGCAGGCCGAACAAGGGACTCTGCGTCGCCGGCTCCTCGGCGAATACGTCGATCGCGGCTCCGGCAACGTGACCCGATTTGAGCGCGGCGACCAGGGACGCCTCGTCGATAAGCTCGCCGCGCGCGCAATTGATCAGCCGCAGGCCCTTTTTGGTCAGCGCAAGCGTTTCAGCATTGACGATATTGCGGGTTCGATCGGTGAGCGGCGTGTGCAGGGTGATGAAATCGGCGCGGCGCCACAAGTCCTCAAGCTCGACTTTCTCGACGCCAAGGACGAGCGCGCGCTCGGCGGACAGAAAGGGATCGTAGGCGATCACCTTCATTTTGAGGCCGAGCGCGCGGTCGGCCACGATCGAACCGATATTGCCGCAACCGATGATGCCAAGCGTCTTGGCGAAGATCTCCACGCCGAGAAATTTGTTCTTTTCCCATTTTCCGGCGCGCGTGGAGGCGTCGGCTTCGGGGATTTGTCGCGCCAGCGCAAGCATCAGCGTGATCGCATGCTCGGCAGTGGTTATCGAGTTGCCGAACGGCGTGTTCATCACGATGATGCCGCGCGCGGTAGCCGCGGGAATATCGACATTGTCGACGCCGATGCCGGCGCGGCCAACCACTTTCAGGCCTCCCGCCTTTTCCAGGAGCTTGGCCGTGACCTTGGTTGCCGAGCGAATGGCGAGGCCGTCGAAACCGTCAATCGCGGCCGCTAGCTTTTCCTTGTCTTTGCCGAGGCTGGGCTGGAAATCGACCTCGATGCCGCGATCCTTGAAAATCTGCACGGCGGCGGGCGACAGCGCATCGGAGATGAGTACGCGGGGTGTCATGGTCGTAATCCCGTAATTCTTCAAAGAGCCCAGAAGCTCCAAAAACCCTCCCTTGCGGGAAAGGGTGGCGAAGCCGAGCGAAGCGAGGCTGAGCCGGGTTGAGGGGTTAAGTCATCTTCGGGCACGCTGGACCCCTCACCCGCCTCGCAGCCTTCGGCTGCTCGGCACCCTCTCCCGCAAGGGGAGAGGGAAAAGATCAGGCTGCCTTCGCCAGCGCATCCTTGGCGTTGGCGTAGGCCCAATCGAGCCATTGCGTCAGCGCCTCGACGTCGCGTTCCTCGACGGTCGAGCCGCACCAGACGCGCAAGCCCGGCGGGGCTTCTCGATAGGCATCGATGTCGTAGGCGATGCCTTCTTTTTCCAGCGAGGCGGCGATGCCCTTCACGAACGCGGCTTGAGCGTCGGCCGGAAGCCGGCTCACGCCGGCATCGACGACCTTCAGACAGACCGACGTGTTCGAGCGCAGTGCCGGCTCACGCGCCAAGAAATCGATCCATGGCGTTTTCGCGACCCAATCGGCGATGGCGCCCGCGTTGGCGTCGGCCCGCGCCGCCAGCGCCGGCAAGCCGCCGACCGACTTCGCCCATTCCAGCGCGTCGAGATAATCCTCGACGCACAGCATCGATGGCGTGTTGATGGTCTCGCCGGCAAAGATGCCCTCGATCAGCTTGCCGCCTTTGCTCATACGAAAAATTTTCGGCACCGGCCACGACGGCGTGTAGGATTCGAGCCGCGCGACCGCGCGCGGCGAGAGGATGAGCATGCCGTGCGCCGCTTCGCCGCCGAGCGCCTTCTGCCAGGAAAAGGTGACGACATCGAGCTTCGCCCAATCCAATTTCTGCGCGAACGCGGCCGAGGTCGCGTCGCAGATCGCCAGACCCGTACGCTCCGCGGCAATCCAGCCGGCGTTGGCGACGCGCACGCCCGATGTCGTGCCATTCCAGGCGAAAACGATATCGTTACTCGGATCGATGCCGGTCAGATCGGGCAATTCGCCGTAGGGCGCCCGGCGCACCGTCACATTCTTGAGCTTCAGTTCCTTGGCGACGTCGGTCACCCAGCCTTCGCCGAAGGACTCCCAGGTGAGCATCGTCACCGGCTGCGGCCCGAGGAGAGACCACAACGCCATTTCGACGGCGCCGGTATCGGACGCCGGCACGATGCCGATGCGGTAATTGGCCGGCACCTGCAGCACTTCGCGCGTCAGATCGATGGCGCGTTTGAGCTTCGCCTTGCCAGGTTTGGAGCGATGGGAGCGGCCGAGAAGCGCGCCGGCGAGTGCTTGCGAAGTCCAGCCGGGACGCTTGGCGCAGGGGCCGGACGAAAAATGCAGCACAAGCGGCCGCACCGAAGGCATAGCGACGGTCATGATCTATCCTTCCAGATAGTCGCCCCTCGTTGGGGAGGGGTGTCCCGGGGCTGCAAATAAGGAAGGTTAGTCAAAACGTCAAGTCACACGATGGAGAGCGGTGAGGGACCGAGGTGACGAGTGGAAACAGACACAAGATGATCGACGACTCTCGTGATCCGTCATCGTGCTCGGGCGCTCAATCGTCAGAACCTGAATCCGGCGCCGATGCGGGCCGACGTCATGGTCACCAAGATGTCGTCCAAGGGAAGAAAGCGCACATATTCGAATTCGCCGCGCAGAAAAATGTTCGACGTTACCGCGTAATCCAAGCCGATGCCGACCGAGCCGCCATACAGCAGAGCGTTGTTTTGCGACTCATTGTTCGGATAGGAGAAGTCGACGCAGGTCGGGCTTAGAGTGTAATCGCAGGGCACCACGGGCGGAGACGATGGATTTTCCTGGCCGTAAACCAGAGATGTGCGCGTGACGTCGCCACGGCCAACGACAACGCCAATAAAGCCGTAGGGCAGAAAATTGTTGAGTATCCAACCCGCCCGCGCCCGAAGCGACGCGTAGTCGACGAGACGCACCGAAGCGCTGCCTTCGACGGTGACATCGTAGGTGTTGCCACCCGCCGAAACTTGGCGCGAGATGGGTGAAGATGTCGCGGTGGCGGAACTAGAGGCATGGGTATAGTCCGCCTCAAGTCCAAGAATCAGGTTCTGCCACTGCGTATTATATCCGGCAAAACCGCTCGGTGTCGTTGTTGTCGTGCTGGCATTGCCGAGTACCGACCAACTCGAAACATTGTCGTCCTGTTCCAACGTCGTTTCGCGCAGGCTGTAGCTGACGAGCGAGTTTGTGGCGTTTGAGAAATCGGTGGCGTCATTGGTGTAGCCCCAGTCGCCGCCAACATAGAAGCCGGTCCAGTTGGTGTAAGTAGGCGGTCCGACCGGTTCCGCGCCGCGAAGGATATCCAAATCGGCCGCGGACGCCTGCGGAACGAAACCCAGAATCACCAGCGCACAAACAAACCAACGCATCTGCCGGCCCTTCATACTTGACCGCGCC
>JBOHIU010000162.1:0-3333 GCA_050725855.1 Xanthobacteraceae bacterium
AAGCACCAGAACCTCGGCTTGCAGCGCTGCTCGCGAGCGGAACAGCCCAGCAAGAGCATTCCAGATCAGCTTGCAGAGATCACCCATCGGCCAGGAGCATCAACCGATTCGCTATTGCTGACTAGCGCGGATTGGGTTTCCGGTAAGGACAGGTCATTTTTCGGCGCGTTTTCACATCGAATACGGCGCTCACCACGATCCGCGGTGCTCTGGCACGCGCGCGATCAGCGGGAGCGCCACGACGAACAGCGCTGCCGTCCCAGCAAAAAGCCAGGCTTGCATGTGGCCGGGGTCATGGGAGCTTGCGAGGACCGTAGTGTCTATTGAGATTGTGGCGATTGTCCCGATGGCCATGCACATCGTGCGTAATGCGGCAATCGTCGAAGATTGGTCTGGTGCGAGTTGCAGGCCGGCGTTTCGGCTAGCGGGGTTGTTCGCCCCACGACCAACGCCAACAAGGAAGGCGCAGACGGCGAGCCATGCATACGCCGGCACAGTGGCAATCGGGCTAGTGGCAAGCAGCAGCATTCCAATGGCGATAATGATACCCCCGACATATATCGGCGGCCGGTAGCCTGTGCGCCGCAAAGCGAATGCACCCGCGATTGTAAACAGGATCGCGGCAGCGCCTTGGGCGATGAGCAACGTGCCGGAGTCGAGTGCGTTGATGCCGTAACGGTTCATGGCGTAGAGCGGAATGAGCGCTATTACACCCGAGGTGACGCCTCCGTAGAGTCCATTGACCAGATTGACCGCGCCAAAGCCCGGCCCGCTGATCAGGCGCGGAGAGATGAAGGGCTGCGGCGAACCGTTGTTGTGACGAAAGAACGTCCAGACCAGAACAATCGCGACGGCCAATGGGATCACGAACTCGGGCGACCACGCGTGCGCGCTCCGTTCGGCCAGATAACTAATTGCGAGCATGCCGGAGAGCAGACCGCATCCGAGCAGCGCCATGCCCGCAGCATCCATTCGCTGGCGGGCGCCTCCTTTGCGTGGCCGATCCTGCGGCACGCAATAAAGCGCCAGCACGATCACCGCGACCCCGATCGGCACATTGACCAGAAAAATGCCCCGCCAAGTCCAGTATGTCACGAACAGCCCGCCGAATATCGGGCCGATCATCGAGCCGATCGAGAAGATGCTACCGAACAGGCCGACCGCGCGATCGCGCGCGTCGCCGAAGTAATCGACGATGATCTCTGTTGCCGACGGTGTGAAGCCCGCTCCACCGGCCGCCTGCAGTCCGCGCAACGCGACCAGCACATAGATATTGTCGGCTAGGCCGCAGCACAGCGACGCTAAGGTGAAGGCGATGACGGAACCGAGGAACACCCTGCGGCAGCCGTACTGCTCGCTGAGTTTCCCGCTGATCGGCAGGACAACTACAAAACCGAGCGAGTATGCCGTGATCGTCCACCCAACCCAATCGATCGACGTGTGCAACGCGGTTTGCAAGGAATGCAACGCCGTGGCAACGATCGTCGAATCGATCGACATCATCAGCAACGAAAGCGCGACAACGGCGAAGATCAGCCTGCGGTGAACCGGCCGAGTCTCGCTGGGAACAGTCAAGAAATCGTCGGCCGTGCGGGCTTCATGCCGGACGCTCATGCGTAGTTTATATCAGCCGGCGAGGAATCCAGTTCCTGCGCTCTCGCGACGGCAGGCATGTCCGGCCGCAACGGCGCCTGGGCTCACCGCGGGATTCGTGACGCCATGATGACTTTGCTGCCGATCGCCACCGCTGCCGAAAACCGAACTGCCGCGGCAAGCTCGCCGAGCCGGTATCGCTACCGCAGCGCGCATTCTGTTGCCGTACCTGCTATGGCATTTTCTTCAAGCGCCCGTTGCGTTGTGTGCGAGTGCGAGTTGCCGCCTGGACCTGCGAACCGCCAGACCTGTCGCGAGGCGAAATGCCGAGCCGCATACCGGCAGTCCGTACGCATGGCCGGAATCGGCAAAACCGACCAATGATACGCAAAAATGACACGCGACCACCAAGAAACGCCGATTTCACGCGGGTCGAATCGCCTCACAAAGTCAACCGAGCCGGGCGTGTGAATACTGATTGAAAAATGATCCCCATCGGCGTGGATGGGACCACGCTAAGCAATTGATTCAAATGGTGACGATACTCGTGACCCCGGCGCCGATCGGTGTCGGGACCCCGCGCCGATTCACAAACTGAGCGGTCGCCTCGATAGGGGAACCATGAGCATTACCGGCTAGAGCTCAGTAATCGCTCTTAATCGCTCACAGAACATTTCGCTTCGACCAATGTCGATTGTAGCGGCTTCGAGCCAATTACTGCATCCGGTGACTTGGTGCGCCGTCTGCACTCCCTCGTTATGTTCCGCAGCAGGGTGATGTGGATAAAGCAGTGTCAGCCGGTCACATTTGTAAAGCCGGCCATATGCCATCATTTGATACACGTCACCCTGCGATACGCCTTGCTTGGCATCATGCATGCCGGGTGCAATCCTCTTCCACTTTGTATCGATGATCTGCACGACCTCATCGCCGCGCTTGATCAAAATATCCGGTCGCGTCTGGAAAAGGCCGCGTCGATCATCGGTTTCGAGGCAGTAGAGCCGTCCGCCTCGGCTGACGACACGGAGATCTGTATCCAGCAGCGCTCGCTTCAACATCCGGGAAACGTATTCTTCGAATAGCGTGTTCATCTCGAACAGCAGAGAAAAGCCCTCGCTGGCACCAGCGGAAGTCGTCTGGAACCGCTCGCCGAGCAGCAGGCGAGCGAGATCAAACAACTCGCGCCAGCGGCTGTTGGTCCGATCGAGTACGACCTCGCCCCAGCGTAGCGCCGAAATAGGCACGTCCGCTATGTCGGCATAGGCGAATGCCAACTCGCGCAATCGGCGTTGGTTGTCGAGGGTCTGGGCAACGCGAGCGAGCCTGACAACTGCAGCTTTCATGATCCGGTTCAGGGCAATATCGGCGGTCAGCGCGTCGTAGCGGCAAGCCAGCCGCGATGGTTCGACGGCGAGTATCGTAAATTGCCGGGTCACGTCCAGCCGTCCGCGCACTATGGGGAGATCTTCGGCGTGCTCTGCGTAGCGCCTCGGCATACCCTCTCGAACGGCATCAACGAGCTTTTCGGAAAATAAACGGACCAGGATTTCGAGCAGCGTCTCTTGCTGCCAGTCCAGCGTTGTCAGCCGGCCTGGATCGATCTTTAGGTTTAGCGCCATGGCGAGCATGTGAACGAGGCGGCGGCGAATGCTAAGGGACACTCTGCCGCAGGAACTGAGTTCGGCCAAGCCGCTTCCAACCAGGGAAGCAACGTCAGAGCCAGTGCGCCCGTCCCAGCTT
>JBOHIU010000163.1:0-36369 GCA_050725855.1 Xanthobacteraceae bacterium
CGCAGGCGCGGCGTCGCCAAAATAACCGCCGCGGCGCGCCAGCGGTTCCCGCAAATGTTAGCGAGCCAGCACGGCTGTAGTGCGACAGCGCACACGCGACCACCGATGCGCTATCTCGATGCGCTACGGCTTGCTATTGAGGATCCAACCCATTTCGCAGCGCGCAATCAGCAGGAACCAACATGAACAAAGGGATGTTTGGCTGGCCGAAGGGACAACGCATCGCGGTGGCGGTGACCGTGATGCTCGAACAATGGTCGGAGGGAAAGGCGCCGCCGTGGGGCGTGCAGGGTACATCGCTCAAACCCGGCGCCATCGATCACGGCCGTATTTCCTGGGGCACTTACGGCGGCAAGATCGGAGTCTGGCGGATCATGAACCTGCTCAGCCAGAACAGCGTGCGCGGCACGTTCTGCGTCAACGCCAGATGCGCGGAGATCTGGCCGGAAGCGGCGCGCGCCATCCTGCAATCCGGCCACGATATCGCCGGCCACGGATATCTGCAGGACCACTTGCTCTCCTACATGGAGCCGCAACAGGAGCGGGAGAGCATCAAGAAGTCGCTCGGCCTATTGGAGGAGATCACCGGCAAACGGCCGCAGGGCTGGATCAGTCCGGTGCTGTCCTGGACGCAACATACCAGCGACTTTCTCGCCCAGGAGGGTCTTGCCTGGCACGGCGACTGGCTCGACATCGATCTGCCGCGGGTCAAGACCACCAAATACGGGCCGCTCGCCTATATCCCGGCGAGCGATTTCACCGACAGCCGAGTCTCCCATACCAGCCCCAACGTACTCTGGGAGGTCTACAAGGACACATTCGATTATCTGTATCTGCGAGAAGCGCCCGCCTTTCTCGGGCTGACGCTGCATTGCCACTTCGGCGGGCGGCCTCTGGTCTGCGCGGTGTTCGACAAGATCCTCAAATATTTCGCGCAATTTCCCGACGTGTGGTTCGCCTCCCACGGCGAGATCGCGCGCTGGGTGCTCGACGAAATTATCGAGGCGGAGACCTACGCCCGCCGGCAATTGGCAACCCATGCTGGGTGATGCGACTGCGCGCGCGACGGTTTTTAGCTTCTAACATTCGCGCGAGAGGGTGCCGAAGCGGGATGCGACTGTTAGAATCGGACCGCTGGAAGGCGAACGTTTGAAATCTAGCGCCGGGCGCGCTTACGGGCTTTGGATCTGCGCTTGGATTTTGTCTGCGATTTCGTCTTGGATGTCGTCTTGGATCTCGTCTTCGATTTCGTTTTGAATTTTGCGGTGGAGTTCGATTTTGCCTTTGCTTTTTTTCTAGGCAGCGCTCGTTTCGCCTTGTTGGACTTCGGTTTTACAGTTTTGCGCCTGGCCTTTACGGAAACAGTCGGCTTGGTCTTCTTTTTCTTGGCCGCCGACGGTTTTGCTGGCGGCGCGGGCTCTTTCACCGATCTCGTTGCTGGACGCTCGGCCGGGACCTCGGACCGCACCGGCGCCGCTGATTCCGGTTCGGTTTCCTCGGTCTCTTCCGTCTCTTCGTCGCCCTCCTCCTGCTCAAGCTTGGCAAAATAGGCCTTCATCGGCTCGAAATACCGCGACTCCCAGCCGCCCTCCTCGTGACTCCTTTGCTCGTCCGGGACATTGCTATGGACCAGGGTCAGCAAGGTCCCTTCGTCGATGGGTTCGAGCGTAACGGCGACGATCGAATCCGAATGCTCGTCGTCGAATTCGCTGGTCCGCCACGACTGGACGATACGTTCGCCGGGGACCAGTTCGAGATTGCTGCCGGTGATATAGCCGTCCCAGGCCGACACTTCGGCCCCGACTTGATCGGACATTTCGGCGTCGCTTCCGGTCATCTCGGAATGGGCGACGCTGTCCAGCCAGGCCTCGTAAACCTGCCGTGGCGTGGCCGGAATGATGCTGCTGAGCGTGTAGGTGTATGGCATCCGCACCTCCATTGGAGAATGAGCGCTGCCGACATTTGCGTGAGCCGCCCCGCTGTACGGTCCGCGCCCACTGTCGCCAGAATATCACAATGCCCAAGAGAAAGGGGGACAACGGCGCTTCGTGGCCGACGCGGTGTTGATCTTCACTCGTTCGTCGGGCAGCATGTTATGGTTAATGCGAGTGCTGGGGGATCGGCTTCGATTGACAGGGAGCAATCTGACGCATGGCCCGCCGGCCGCGCCGGCGGGGCTTGAGTCGCGCTACTCCTGACGATTTTTCGTTTGTCCGTGTTCCGCCGTAACGGGTTTTCCGCCGTGGATGCGTTGACCCATGCTGGTATGCGTGGCGTTTGCTGGCTGCGGCGCGTGGGCCTTACACGCGCGGCGGTCTGGTCCGCTTTGTTGACTTCGGCGGCCGGGCTGTTGCTTGCGAGCTGCGCGGTCGGTCCCAATTACACCCGGCCCGCGGCACCGGTCCCTACACATTTCAAGGAACAGAAGGGCTGGAAGCTAGCCACGCCCAGTGATGCCTTGAAGCGGGGCGATTGGTGGTCGCTCTACAGGGACAGGCACCTCGCCGATCTGATGCGACAGGTCGAAGTCTCCAATCAGACCGTCGCCGCGCAAGCCGCCGCCTACGAAGAGGCGCGCGCCGTGCTGCGGGAAGCCCAGTCCGCCCTGTTTCCAACCTTGACCGCGAATTACAGCGCGACGCGCACGATGACCGGGCCGAATGCCACAACGGGCACGTCGTCACTGGGCCCCAGAAGCGGCGCCCTCTATAGCACGTCCTACGTTCCTCAATTGTCGGGCGCCTGGGATCTCGATCTCTGGGGCAAGGTCCGCCGCCAAATCGAAGCCAACACCTCGGCCGCGCAAGCGAGCGCCGCCGAGCTTGCCAACGTTAAGCTGTCGGAGCAGGCGTTGCTCGCCACCGCCTATTTCAATCTGCGGGCCAACGACTCGCTGCACGATCTGTTGGCGCATACGGTCGCCGAATACAAGCGAACCCTGCAGATCGTGCAGAATCAATTCAAGGCCGGATATTCGGTGACCGCTGGCGACGTGGCCACGGCCCAGGCGCAGGTCGAGACCGCGGAAGCGCAGGAGATCAATTCCGGCGAGTTGCGCGCGCAATACGAGCACGCCGTTGCCATGCTGATCGGCCGCCCGCCCGCCGAGCTGACGATCGCACGCCTCGACCTGAACGGCTCCATCCCCCACATACCGGTCACGGTTCCTTCAACTCTGCTCGAACGGCGTCCGGATATCGCCGAAGCCGAACGCACCGTGCAGCAGGAGAACGCCTTGATCGGCGTTGCCGAAGCGGCATTTTATCCGGACATCAGCCTGTCGGGCATGCTGGAATTCGTCGGCAAGAATCCCCTGCCCTTCAGCGCCGCCAACGAGATCTGGTCGTTGGGCGCGGCGGCCGCCGAGCCGATTTTCGAGGGCGGACTGCGCGCCGCCGAACTCGACGCCGCGCGCGCCACCTATTGGCAGAGCGTCGCCAATTATCGGCAGACGGTGTTGACCGCCTTTCAGGGAGTTGAGGACCAGCTCGCCGCCATCCGTATACTGCGGCAACAACTCACGGTGCAGAACGCGGCGATCAAGAACGCGCGCACCGCGGTCAATGTCTATTTGAATCAGTTCGAGGCGGGCACCACGGCCTTCACCACGGTGGTGACGGCGGAGGTCACTCTGCTGGCCGACGAAGAGGCCGCGCTAACGAGTCGCCAAGACCTGTTTTTGGCCAGTGTCACCCTGATCGAGGACCTCGGCGGCAGCTGGGACACCACTCTCCTGCCCAGCCAAAAGGAATTGCAGACATCGTTCTCAATATTGCCGCAACTCCCCACAAAATAGCCGTGCAGTGGCAGGAGGACCCGAACCGACGATCGTAAAGCAACGCCTTGAAATGGCGCGATTTTCGGCCGCCAACGGCGCCGCCTGAATGATCGACTTGCCGCCAGTCCCGACCGTGGCCGCCGCACGCCGAGAAGCGAGCCCAGAGAGGCACCGAGCAAATCATTGGCAAATATTCATTAGCGAAGCACATCGGCTACCTCTATATGTCGTGTCCCTAGCGTGGCGGTTCAGGAATCCGCACCATTCTTACGGCGACCACCCCGTGCGGACTTCTGAACCCACACGAGATTCTGCCGGATGAATGAACGTTCAAGATGGACGAACGAACCCGCACAGATGACGAGTTGGCGCCGAAGCTCCGCCGGGCCGCGCCCGAACCGGCTATCAAAGGCCGCGCGGTTTCCAAGGGCCGCATCGCCGTCGGGCTGATCGTCGTTTTGTTGCTCGGCCTCGCCGCCTATCAGATCGTGCGCTGGGTGCATGCGCCGCAGCAGGCGACCGGCCGCTTTCAGGCCGGGGGTGTTCAATCGGTCGGCGCTTCGACGGTAGCGCTGAACAATGTTCCGATTCTGGTCAATGCGCTGGGCACCGTCACGCCGATCGCTACAGTCACCGTGCAGTCGCAAATCAGCGGTTATTTGACCAAAGTCCCATTTCAAGAAGGCCAGACGGTGCAGAAAGGCGAACTTCTCGCGCAAATCGACGATCGGCCTTACGTGATCCTGAAATCTCAGTATGAGGGCCAACTCGCCCACGACCAAGGCCTGCTCAGTCAGGCGCAAATGGATCTCAAGCGCTATCAAACGCTGGCGGCGCAAAACTCGATCGCCAAGCAGCAGGCCGAGGACCAGGTGTTCGTCGTGCAGCAATACCAGGGCACGGTGAAGCAGGATCAGGCGCTGATCGACGCGCAGACCTTAAACATTGCCTATTGCCATATTGCTTCACCGGTGACCGGACGCATCGGGCTGCGGTTGGTCGATCCGGGAAACTACGTGCAGTCCAACAGCACGACCGGTATAGCGGTGCTCACCGAATTACAGCCGATCACGGTGATCTTCTCCATTCCGGAAGACGACCTGCCGGAGATCATGCCGCAACTGAATGCCGGTCAGAAACTGCAAGTCACCGTGTTCGACCGCGCCAACGTCAAACAGCTGGCCGTCGGCGCCGTGACGGCGGTCGACAGCCAGATCGACACCACGACTGGGACCGTGAAAGTGCGTGCGCAGTTCGACAACGCCGACAACGCGCTGTTTCCGAACCAGTTCGTCAATGCGCAGCTCCTGGTGAAGACCTTGCAGAAGGCCGTGACGGTTCCGACCGCCGCGATCCAGCGCGGCTCGCCCGGCGCAACGCCGGGGGGCGCCATGGGCAGCTATGTTTATCTGATCAACTCGAACAGCACCGTCTCGGTTCGACAGATCACCGTCGGCCCGATTTACATCGCACCGCACGACGTCAGCATGACAACCGTCGATACGGGTCTGGCGGCCGGCGACCGCGTGGTGACCGATGGCACCGACCGGCTGCGTGATGGACTTCGAGTCAATGTCACCTCGATCGACGGCAAACAGGTTACGCCAGTGCAGCCGGCGGGGCCCTCGAAAGCTGGCGGAAAACGAGGCTCAGGTAGCCGATCGCAACGTCCGGCCGGCGGCGGCAGCCAATAGCGAGAGCGCCGGCGCAGCAGGCTTGCGTGAATGCGCAACCGTGATTCGGTCCAATGAACGTTTCCGAACCCTTCATCCTGCGTCCGGTCGCGACTACGCTCCTGATGGTGGCTATCCTGCTGTCCGGCTTCGTCGCGTATACGTTTCTGCCGCTGTCGACCCTGCCCGAAGTCGACTACCCCACGATCCAGGTGCAGACCCTCTATCCCGGCGCCAGCCCGGAAGTGATGACGTCTTCGGTTACCGCTCCGCTCGAACGTCAATTCGGCCAAATGCCCGGGTTGGACCAGATGACGTCGGCGAGCTCCGCCGGCGCCTCCGTGATCACGCTGCAGTTCAGTCTCGATCTTTCGCTCGACATCGCCGAGCAGGAGGTGCAGGCCGCGATCAATGCCGCCGGCAATCTGTTGCCGAGCGATCTGCCCACCCCGCCGATCTACGCCAAGGTCAATCCCGCCGATGCGCCGATCCTGACGCTCGCGCTCACGTCGAAGACGTTGCCGCTGACCCAGCTGGAAGATTTGAGCGAAACCGCCCTGGCGCAGAAAATCTCGCAACTCAACGGCGTCGGACTGGTCACGATCAGCGGCGGCGAACGGCCCGCCGTCCGCATCCAGGTCAATCCGCAGGCGCTCGCCGCCTACGGGCTCAGCATCGACGATATCCGGACCACGATCGCCAACCTCAACGTCAACACGCCAAAAGGCAATTTCGATGGCGCGGCGCAGGCTTCGACCATCAACGCCAACGACCAGCTCACCAGCGCCGACCAATACCGCAATCTGATTATCGCCTACCGCAACGGCGGCCCGGTGCGGCTGACCGACGTGGCTGCCATCGTCAGCGGGCCGGAGAACAGCAAGCTCGGCGCCTGGGCCAACACCACGCCGGCGATCATTCTTTCGGTTCAGCGGCAACCCGGCGCCAACATCATCCAGGTCGTCGACAGCATTCAGAAACTGCTGCCAAGCTTGCGGGCCACGCTCCCGGCCGCCGCCAACCTGAGCGTGATGAGCGACCGAACCGTCACAATCCGCGCGTCGGTTTCAGACGTCGAATTCGAGCTTGCTCTCGCCGTCGTCCTGGTCGTGATCGTCATCTTTGTGTTCCTGCGCACGCTTCCGGGAACGATTATTCCCAGTCTTTCGGTGCCGCTGTCGCTGGTCGGCACCTTCGGCGCCATGTATCTGCTCGGCTTTTCCCTCGACAATCTGTCCCTGATGGCGCTGACGATCGCCACCGGCTTTGTCGTCGATGACGCCATCGTCATGATCGAAAACATCGCCCGCTTCGTCGAAGAGGGAATGGATCCGCTCGACGCGGCGCTGCGCGGTTCCGGCCAGATCGGCTTTACCATCATTTCGCTGACCATTTCGCTGATCGCGGTCCTCATTCCGCTCTTGTTCATGGGCGACGTGGTCGGCCGCCTGTTTCATGAATTCGCCATCACGCTTGCCGTCACCATCGTCATATCGGCCGTGGTCTCGCTCACGCTGGTGCCGATGATGTGCGCGAGGTTGATCCGTCATCGCGCCGAATCCGAGCGCAGCCGCTTCGACGTTGCGGCCGAACACGCCTTTAACGCGATCGTCTCGGGTTACGGCCGCGCATTGAACTGGGTCTTGGATCGGCAGCCGCTCACGTTGCTGGTTGCCGTGATCACGCTCGTGCTGACGCTCCTGTTCTATTACGAAATCCCCAAGGGCTTTTTCCCGGTGCAGGACACTGGAATGATCCAGGCCATCACCGAGGCCTCGCAGAGCGTGTCGTACCAGGAGATGGCGACCCTGCAAGGCCAGCTTGCCGAGGCGGTGCTCAAAGACCCCGACGTCGTCAACTTGACATCGTATGTCGGCGTCGACGGCACCAATCAGACGCTCAACACCGGCCGCTTCCTGATCACGCTCAAACCGTCGGACGAGCGCAGCCTCAGCGCCAGCGCCATCATCAACCGCCTGCAGCGCGAGGTCGCGGGCGTGAGTGGCATTACGCTCTACATGCAGCCGGTACAGGATCTGACGATCGATTCCACGATCAACCGCGCGCCGTACAATTTCGTACTCGAGGACGCCAATTCGTCCCAGTTCAATACCTGGGTGCCGAAGCTGGTGGCCCGGCTCAAGCAACTGCCTCAGCTCACCGACGTCGCGAGCGATTTGCAGCAACAGGGGCTCGCGGTCGATCTCGTCATCGACCGCGCCACCGCGAGCCGCTTCGGCATCACGCCGGCGACCGTCGACAACGCGCTTTACGACGCGTTCGGCCAGCGCATCGTTTCCACCATCTACACGCAGTCGAACCAATACCGCGTGATCCTCGAACTCGATCCGAAGCTGCAGAGCTCGCTGAACGGCCTGTCCGCGATCTATCTGCCGTCGTCGTCCTCAACGACCAACGGACAGGTGCCGCTATCGGCCATATCGCACATCGAGCAGCGAACCGGCCCGCTGGTGATTACCCATTACGGCCAGTTTCCGGCCACCACCATTTCATTCAATACCGCGCCCGGCTATTCGATCGATTCCGCGATCGCCGCCATCCAACAGGCGGAAAGCGATCTTAAGCTTCCCGACAGCTTTATCACCGCGTTCCAGGGCACGGCGGCGGCCTTCCAGTCCTCTTTGAGCAATGAAGCGTTTCTGTTCATCGCGGCGATCGTCGCGATGTATATCGTGCTGGGCGTTCTCTATGAAAGCTTCGTCCACCCCGTCACGATTCTTTCGACGCTTCCCTCGGCCGGCGTCGGCGCGCTGCTGTCACTGATGCTGTTCGGCTACGATCTCGACGTCATATCGATCATCGGCATCATCCTGCTCATCGGCATCGTCAAGAAGAACGGCATCATGATGATCGACTTCGCGCTCGAAGCCGAGCGGGTCGAAGGACTGCCGCCGCGCGAGGCGATCCATCAGGCGTCCCTGTTGCGCTTCCGCCCGATCTTGATGACCACCATGGCGGCCATCCTCGGCGCGTTGCCGCTGCTGCTCGGAACCGGCACCGGTTCCGAACTGCGCCATCCGCTCGGCCTCGCGCTGGTCGGCGGACTGATCGTGAGCCAATTGCTCACGCTGTTCACGACGCCGGTGATCTATCTTTATTTCGACCGCCTGGCCATGCGTCTGACCGGGCGGCGACCGGCTAACCGGTTGCCTCGCGGCGAGCCGGCTGAATGAATATTTCCGCGCCCTTCATCGCCAGGCCGGTAGCAACGACGCTGTTGACGCTTGGCATTGCGTTTGCGGGCGCTCTCGGATTCTCCAGATTGCCGGTGGCGCCGTTGCCGCAGGTCGATTTCCCCACCATCTCCGTCAGCGCGCAGCTTCCCGGCGCCAGCCCGATGACGGTGGCCACGACCGTCGCCGAGCCTTTGGAACGTCATCTCGGCCAGATCGCCGACGTCACCGAGATGACGTCGCAAAGCGGCATCGGCCAGACCCGCATCACATTGCAGTTCGACCTCAATCGCGACATCAACGGCGCCGCGCGCGACGTGCAGGCTGCGATCAATGCGGCGCGCGCCGACCTGCCGGCGGCGCTCAAATCGAATCCGACCTATCGCAAGGTCAACCCGGCCGATGCGCCCATCCTCATTTTGACGCTGACTTCGAAAACGCTGACGCAAGGGCAGATGTACGATGCCGCGAGCAACGTCCTGGCGCAGCGGCTGTCGCAGCTTTCCGGCATCGGCCAGGTCATCATCGGCGGCTCCGCGCTGCCGGCCGTTCGCGTCGAACTCAATCCGCAAGCGCTATTCAATTACGGCATCGGCCTTGAGGATGTGCGCGCCGCGCTTGCCTCGGCCAACGCCAACAGTCCCAAAGGCACGATCGACGACGGCAATCGGCGCTACCAGATCTATACCAACGACCAGGCGATCCAGGCGGCCGATTACCTGCCGTTGGTCATCGCCTATCGCAACGGCGCCGCCGTCCGGCTCTCGGACGTGGCCTCGGTCAACGATTCGGTCGAGGACGTGCGTAATCTCGGCCTGTCCAACGGGCAGCCCTCCGTCCTGGTCATTCTCTTCCGCCAGCCGGGCGCCAACATCATCGATACCATTGACGGCGTGAAAGCCGAGCTGCCGCACTTGCAGGCCGCACTGCCGGCGGACATGAACGTCTCCATCGCCATCGATCGCTCGACGACGATTCGTTCTTCGCTGCACGACACGGAACTGACGCTGGCCATCGCCGTCACTCTGGTCACGATGGTCGTGTTTTTGTTCCTGCGCGACATTCGCGCAACGCTCATTCCCAGCATTGCCGTGCCGGTATCGCTGCTCGGTACCTTCGGCGCCATGTATCTCTTAGGCTACAGCCTCGACATTCTTTCGCTGATGGCCCTGACCATCGCCACCGGATTCGTGGTCGACGACGCCATCGTCGTCCTGGAAAACATCTCGCGCCATCTCGACGAGGGAATGCCGCGCATGGAGGCGGCGCTGCGCGGCGCGCGCGAAGTCGGCTTCACCGTCCTATCGATCAGTCTGTCGCTGGTCGCGGTGTTCACACCCATCCTGCTCCTCGGCGGCATTCTTGGCCGGCTGTTTCGCGAATTCACGATGACGCTGTCGCTCGCGATCCTGATCTCGCTCGCGATTTCGCTCACGACCACGCCAATGATGTCGGCATTGTTGCTGCGCGCCCGGCCGCCCGGCGAGCCGCGCCGCCGTAGCTGGCTGTTCGAGCGGGTGCTGAGCGGCTACGGCCGCTCGCTGGATTGGGCGCTGCGGCACAGCCGGCTGGTATTCGTGGTCTTCCTGACCGCCATCGCGCTCAACGGGCTGCTGATCTACGTCATACCCAAGGGCTATTTTCCGGAAGAAGACACCGGACGCCTGATCGGCGCGCTGCAAGCCGATCAGAGCGTTTCCTTCCACGCCATGACGCAAAAGCTGCGGCAAATGATGGCCATCGTGCAGGCGGATCCCGCGGTCGAGCACGTGGTCGGTTACACGGGCGTCGGCAGCGGCGGCGGTTTCGGGCAGATCAACACCGGACGCGTGTTCGTGTCGCTCAAGCCGATCTCCGAACGGCCGCCGATCGATCAGGTCATCGCAAGGCTCCGGCCCAAGCTGGCGCGGGTGCCGGGCGGCAGGCTTTTTCTGATCCCGGTGCAGGACATCCGCGCCGGCGGCCGCCAGAGCAACGCGCAGTATCAATATACCCTGCAATCCGACGACCCGGAGCAACTCGACGTTTGGACGCCGAAACTGGTCCAAGCGCTGGAACGCAGTCCGGCGCTAGCGGACGTGAATTCCGACCAGCAGCAAAAAGGACTAGAGACCGATATCGTCATCGATCGCGACGCCGCATCGCGGCTTGGGATCACGCCCGCGCAGATAGACAACACGCTTTACGACGCGTTCGGCCAGCGGCAGGTATCCGTCATCTACAGCGCGATCAACCAATACCACGTGGTCATGGAAATCGATCCGCGGTACACACGCGATCCGCAATCGCTCAACGACATCTATATTTCCACCTCCGGCGGCGGCGCTTCCGGAACGCAGACGTCGAACTTGCCGGCAGGAACCGTAACCGACGCCAGCGCCGCCGCAACGTCCGCTGCCGCCGCGGCGGAAAGCGCCAACAACAACGCGGCGCGCAACGCCGCCATCAACGCGCTCGCCAATACCGGAAAGGGCGCCACCTCCTCCGGCGCCGCGGTCAGCACCACGAAGGAGACGATGATTCCGCTCTCCGCCGTGGCTCATTTCGGCCCCGGCAACACGCCGCTGTCGGTCAGCCACCAGGGATTATTCGTCGCCTCGACCATTTCGTTCAATCTGCAGCCGGGAGCCACGCTCGGCCAAGCATCCGCCGCCATCGACCAGGCCGTCAACGACATCCACATGCCGGTGTCGATCCACGGCAGCCTGGCCGGCACCGCGCAGCAATTCGCCCAGTCGATGGACAACGAATTGATCCTGGTCCTCGCCGCTATTGCCGCCGTGTACATCGTGCTCGGCGTGCTTTACGAAAGCTATGTTCATCCGATCACGATCCTGTCGACGCTGCCGTCGGCCAGTGTCGGCGCTTTCCTGGCGCTGATGCTGTTTCACACCCAGTTCGACATTATCGGCACGATCGGGGTGATCCTGCTCATCGGCATCGTCAAAAAGAACGCCATCATGATGATCGATTTCGCCATCGATGCGAAACGATCGCGTCATTTGAGTTCCTACGATGCCATCTTCCAGGCCTGCATGCTGCGTTTCCGGCCGATCATGATGACGACCTCGGCGGCGATCCTCGGCGCGGTTCCGCTGGCGGTGAGTTTCGGCGCCGGCGGGGAGATTCGCCGCCCGCTGGGCATTTCCATCATGGGCGGACTCGTCATCAGTCAGTTGCTGACGCTCTACACCACGCCCGTCGTCTATCTTTATCTGGATCGCCTGGGCGCCTGGACCATGCGGCAGCGCGCGCGGCTCATGCCGGGCCTGTTCGACGCGCCGCCCGCACCCGCGGAATGAGTGTACCAGCGGGCCTTCATGTTGACCTCATCTTGACGCGGCCGCGCAGAGGCGGCGGCCTCCCCGTCTTTATGTTTTCGACGCGCGATTCCTGAACTATCCGCCACGAGGCCGCGGCGAAGGCGCGTCCCGCGTCGGCAACGGTGCGCGTGAGCATCTCAGCCGCTTGCGGCACGTCCGCGATTAAGCCGTCAGTGCACGTCGCATACGCTCTTGGCATTCCGGTCGGGATGTGGCCCTGGCACCGGCCCCAGCTTGATCTTCGCAAACGACGGATTAGCCGCGGAGGGAAACGGTTTCGCGCCTGCCGGATAGCAATTGGATGCGAGCAGGTAGCCATGACGTCAGCATTGTTCGTGGGAGACAAGGATGCCGGTGCATTGCGCGGCATCTGATCGAACACGATGTAGCGCATGACCTCGAGCGTCCAGCCGTTGTGCTGCGCGGTCACCAGGAAATCATTGCCGGCCACGGATGGCGCGGCGGTGCCCTGCAGGTCGGCGCCATGACAGGCCGTGCATGTCGTGGCGAAGATCTGCTTGCCTTGCTGCGCCTGCGCTTTGGTATAGAGGGCCGGAGGTTGCACGCCTGAAGCGGCAGCGGGCGGCGTTGGCGTTGCATGCTGCACCGCCGCCCGCCCAGCGGGCGGACCTGGCGACTCGCTCTTGGGCTCGGCAGTGCAGGCCTTGGCGACCAGTTTTGCCGCCGCGGTCCGCAGCACGATCATGCCGGCCTGTACCGCCACGCTGGTGTCTCCGGTTGCCTGGACCAGCTCATGCGTGCCGCCGCTGGCCGGCAGCGCCACCCAGGCGATGTAGCCGCCATGAGTCCCATAGGACGGAGCGGCCGATGGCGCCTTGCAGCCATCCTGTTGGCGCGCGCCGCCGGGAACGCCAAGATCGGTATTGGCCAGTACACCTTCCAGCCCGCCGAACACGCCGGTCTCATCCGGACGGCCGCGTGCGCCTTCCAGATAGTCCAGCGCGCGTGAGGCCGCGACCGCGTAATCCAGCAGTTCGTCGGCCTTGGTGGCATCATTCAGATGAAGTATCGCAGCGCGGATGTTCGCTTCGGCGCTTCGCAGCGAATTGGTCCAGCCCGGCGTCGCTGGGCGGTCCAGCAGCGAGTCGATGTGGCCGATCGCGCCTGCCGCGTCGCCAGCGGAGCCGGCGCTCGCGACAGAATCCTCGCCTTGCATACCGGCAAGCGCATTGATCGCGCGTTGGGCGGCGCCATGATAGATTTTCGGATTGGCGACGTAACTGGCATCGGCCCACACCAGTTCGCCGATCGCCGCCTTCATGTCAGCCAATGTCGCGACGGCCTGCTGATGGTCATCGCCCGTCGCCGCATCAGCCGCCACGATACCGGGCAGCGGTAGCCACACGAGCATGCACGCGATGAGCGTCGCCGCCGGCCCGACGATGCGGGCCCGCCTGACGGTGTCCGGCAGGAGATGGTGCATGCGGCCGGTTTACCGCACCGAGAAGACGTTGATCGTGTTCGGTCGCTGCGGATTGGTCGGCAGTTCCGGAATCTTGGCGTTGCCCGCTTCGCCGGACGCGACGACAATATACTCCTTGCCGTTCACCTCATACGCCTCGGTCGGCGCCGAGATATAGCCGCCGGTATCATAGCTCCACAGGATGTTGCCGGTCTTGGCGTCAAACGCATTCTCGTTGCCGCCGAGATTGCCGGAGAACAGCAAACCGGATGCGGTCGCCAGCGCGCCACCATAGTTCGGCAAATTGAAATGGTGGCGCCAGGAGAACACGCCGTTGGAGACGTTGATCGCGTTCATCTGCCCGGTATCTGGGCCGACCAGCGTGGGAAAGCTGCCGCCCAGATAGAACGCGCCGGCGATGTAGACAGCGTCCTTGGTTGCCTTCCAGAAGCCGCATTCGTTGGTTGCCGGATCGTACGCACCGCCCTGGTATTCCACGCCGCCCAGCGTGCTCGGACAGGCAACGTCACCCTCCGGGCTCGGCGACGTATGCTGGGCTTTCTGAAAGCTGATCGCGGTGTGGTCGATCAGCTTGCCGGTTTTGGCATCCAGAATCCAGAAATTGCCCGCCTTGTCCCCGGTCGCGACCAGCTTGCGGCTTTCCCCGTTCACCTTCCCGGTGATCAATACCGGCTGCATCGCCGGATCCCAATCGGGTGGTACCATTTCAGCTTGGGCGTTGCGCCGGAGATGTCCAGCGCCACCGATCGAATCGGTGTACAGATTGGCGCCCTCGCGCACGCTGCCGAGAAAGTCCGGGCTGGGATTGCCCAGATTGAGATACATGGTGTGCGTGTCGGTATCGATGGTCACGCCGGTCCACGTGGCGGCGCCGCCACGCTTCCAGGAATCGCCGCTCCAAGTGTTGTGTCCCGGTCGTCCAGGGCCAGGCACAGTGTCCCAGCGCCAGATTACCGCACCGTTCTGCGGATTATAGGCGATGATGTTGCCGTTCCCGCCCCAGTCGCCATCCGACACGCCCATGATGATCATGTCCTGGTTGGTCTCGGGATCGTGATACGGGACGGGCGCCATGGAGTAGAAGGAGTTGGCGGTGTCATCCACCGTCACCTTGTCCCACACTTTCTTGCCTGTCTTCGCGTCCAGCGCGATCAGATGGCCGTCGAGTGTGCCGATATAGACGTTGCCGTCGAACAATGCGACGCCGCGGTTGGCGGCGAACGAGATCACGTGCGGATTGTCAGTGAACGACCATTTTACCTTGCCGGTCGCAGCGTCCAGCGCATAGACGTGGTCGTGCGCCGTGGTGATGTACATCGTGCCATTATAGACGATGGGAGAAACCTCCATCGGGCCGGTGTCGTCGACAGTGAATTTCGAGGCGAGACGCAAGTTGCGGACATTGGCGGGCGATATCTGCGTGGCTTCGGTATAATGGTTGCCGGTATAGCTCTTGGCCGGCAGGATCAGTTCGCAGTGTCCGCGGCGGCGTTGACGAAATCCTGGCCGCTCGGCGTGGTCTGAGCGGCAGCTCCAGTCGCGGCGCTGATCGCAGCGATGAAGCCCAATGCCGCAGGCGCGCACAGCGCCGCCGTGGTTCTCAACGATTGACGCAATGTCGTTTGACGCAATGTCATGGCTGCTTCCTCTCCCGTCATCGGTTGGCGCGCCGATGGGCTCCCGAACGCCCATGAATGCGCAGATGTACCGGTTGGCCGGTCAGCAATTCCATTTTGCCCGATGGTGCCGTCTCGTTCAGAAGAAAAGCCGGCTTTGCTGCTCCGGTCGTTGCAGAATGGCTGGAATGTTACACCCCTTGCGAATGCAACGCATGCCCGTAATGCATCGGCGGGCATAAGGTTCCAAGAGAGTCGGGATTCGCTGTCTGCGTCGAGCTTGTACCGCACGGCAGCCGGCGACAGCCGCCAGCTCGATCCGATCTCCAGACAAGGCGACCGCTTCGTGCGTTGGGTTTGGCGAAAGACTCACGGCTCTACGCTGAAGTAAAAAACCAACAGACCACCCCAGCCAACTCATGAGAGTCGGCTGTAAGCGTCGATCGCTGCCTCAGGCGAGAAAGTCTAGAATTCGGCCGGCAGATAGCCGTTAATTTCGAGCCCAATGGAGATTTCAACGAGAACAGGCGTTGTCCAAGACATAGGAGTCCTCCGTCTTGCTGGCCTTCCGAAGCGGCAAAGGACATGACGATATGCCTGAGGACCGGCTGCCCGCAAGACGTAGCGTCCGTGTTTTTGCAAGAGATGTTCAAAGAATAGTGCCCAAGGAATAGCTGCTCCAGCAAGCAGCCGAGCCGAAATTTGGGCAGCTTTCTCCATCCGTTGGACAAATTGGACCGAAAAGAATGGCGCGCGGCAAGATGCGGTAACCAGCCCTGCCATGCACTCACACCGGCGAAGGTTCTGTGCCGGCGCCGAGAGGCTTCGGCGCACGCCGCGTCGTCGGTAAGGCGGCAAGCGAGATCGACATGGTCAGCGCGTGCCGACGGCGCAATTGCATGAGCCGGGAACGCCCCCAACCTTATACCAGTGCGCTCATCGCATCTGGCTTTTCGGCGCCCGATTTCTCGTTTTCTGATGCATGCGGTAGGAATATGGCACATCGCGCTGCCGGCTCCTCAGCGCTATCACGTCGTCGTGGTGCGGCGAGAGGTGGCAGACCGGATCGGCAGCCCGAGCGTCGCCGGCGATGGCGAAAGCTTGACAGCGGCAACCGCCGAAATCGATGTCGCGCCGCGCGCAGCCGCGGCACGGCTCTTTCATCCAGGCGGTGCCGCGAAACGCGTTGAACGACGGCGAATTCGTCCAGATGTCGGCGAGCGAATGGTCCCGCACCGACCAGAATTCAAGGTCGGGTATCGATTCGGCAGCATGACAAGGCAGCACCTTTCCCGCTGGCGTCACATTGAGTGAGCGCCTACCCCAGCCGCCGACGCAAGGTTTCGGAAATCGGGCATAATAATCGGGAGTCACCGCATCGATCACGATGACAGCGCGATGTTTTTTTCGCAGCTCCTCGACGGCTTCAATGGCGCGAGCCGACTGTTCGGCGGTCGGCATCAGTGCGTCGCGGTTACGCAACGCCCAGCCGTAATATTGCACATGCGCGATCTCGACCCTGCTGGCGCCATAGCGTATTGCGAGTTCGATCATCGCGCCGATACGGTCGACGTTTGCGCGATGGACAACGACGTTGACAGTCAATGGCATTTTTAGACGTACGACTTCGGCGGCCAAGTCCCGCTTGCGCGCGAACGCGCCTTGATACCCGGCGATGTGATTGGCCGAGTCCGGCTCGCTGTCCTGAATCGAAATCTGCATGTGATCAAGGCCCGCATCGGCGAGTCTGGTGAGAGTCGCCGGCGAGATGCCGATCGCAGAGGTGATCAGGTTCGTGTAGAGACCGCTGGAATGCGCCGTCGCCGTAACCTCAACTAGATCGCGCCGCGCTGCGGGCTCGCCTCCGGAAAGATGGACCTGCAAAACGTTGAGGGCTGCGGCCTCGCGAAATATGCGCGCCCAAGCCTGGGCATCAAGTTCGTTCTCCCTCGGATCGAGCGCCAGGGGGTTGGAGCAATAGGGACAGCCGAGCGGACAGCGATGAGTCAGTTCCGCGAGCAAGCCGATCGGTCCGGGTAATGCCGCCGCCCCCCCCGCTCGCCGATTCGGAACGACTGCTTGTTCCTTTTACGGCCGGCCGCAAATCGTTCGTCATCGTCAGAGTTCCAGTAGCTTCTTTTCGGCCAGCCCTAGCAGCAAGCCGGACACGTCCGCACGAATTTGTTCGCGCGGAGCGGCATAGGTCCTCGCCAGATCGTCGATGATGGAGTCAAGCGTGGCTTCGCCGGTGCAGCGTTTGATGATCTCGGCGGCTATCGAATCGGCCTTGAACATCCGTTCGGGCGCAAGCAACACCCATCCGCCATGCGCCTCGTTGTGCGCCAGGCGTACGCCGCGTGGCAGACGCGGCCGCGAGTCAAGGGAAACGGCCGGCGTGGTCTTGCTCATTCCTGATCTCGTTGCTGCGGCGCAAAGGCGCCCGGCGGAATGTGTCCAGGCGCAACGTAAGCGTGATATAGGGCATCCAACATCGCCCACAATACATCGCACTTGAATTCAAGCGCGCGGAGCACGCTCTGCTGAGCGTCGGGGGTCAGGGCGTTGGCCTTCACATAATCAAGGGCGAAGTGAGAGTCACGCTTCGCTTGCGGCGGGCGGTGCGAAAAATACGCCAAGATCTCCCGACTCACGAAATCGTAATTGTTGAGCATGCCATCGAGGCGCTCGCTGATGATCTCCGGCGAGAACAGCTCGGTCAGCGACGAAGCTATGGCTTCGAGCAGCGTCTTCTCGCGCACGAAATGGACATAGGCCTCTACGGCGAATCGCGTCGCCGGAAGCAGGCCCCGCAACGAAACGACGTAATCCCGGTCGAGCTGCAAGCCCTCGGTAAGCTTCAGCCAGCGGGCTATGCCCCCATCCCCCTCGCTTTCGCCGTCGTGGTCGACCAGGCGCCTGCGCCACTCGCGGCGGATGTATGAATTCGGGCAGCGCGCCATCAGACTCGCATCCTTCTGCGGGATCATCGCCTGATAATAGTAACGATTGAGCGCCCAGGCCTGTACTTGGCCCTTGGTACATTTGCCGCCATGAAGAAGTTTGTGGAACGGATGCGCGCGGTGATACCGGATGGCGCCGATCTGGCGCAAGCGCGCTTCCAGGTCATCCGCCGACAGCGCTTTCACAATGAAATCTCCATGCCGTCTCGGGCGACTTCAAAACCAGCCGCTTCGACTTTGCGCCGTTGCGGCGAGCCATCGACCAGAATCGGATTGGTATTGTTGATGTGCGTCAGAATACAACGGCCGGCCACACCACTGAGCTGCTGGAGCGTGCCGTCGGCGCCGTCGAGCGGGATATGGCCCATGCGCCGGCCGCTTTTGGTTCCAGTGCCGCTGACGATCATCTCGCAATCATCAAACAACGTGCCATCGAAGAGCACGACGTTGGCGCGCCGCAAGCGCTCCAATAACGGCACTGTTATGGCGGCTGCGCCGGGCACATAGACGAGGCGCACACCATCTCTTGTAATCTCCACTCCGACGTTGACCCCAGTCTGGGCAACAAGCTCCGGATCGCCTTTTTCGAGATAGAGCGCGACCTTGCCTGGCACGGCGAACAACTCGGCTTGCAGCCCGTTCGGCAACGCGAAGCCCTGCGCCAGCGCGACCGGGCGCCTTTGCACTACGTCCGCGGCTAGAACGTCGAATATCGGATTGTCCGCAATTGCAGCCAGCGTTTCAGATGTGGCGTACACCGTAAGGCCGCCGCGCTCACGCAGCGTCAATAAGCCTGCGACTTGGTCGACCTCGGCTCCAGTCAAGACCACGCCGCCGATCGGGCTGCCGCGCGGCATGCCCTGGGGTTGCAGCGCCGGCGTCACCTGGATCTGCGCCCGCAAATCCGGCGAGGCGTTCAGCAAAACCCAGTCCCGGCCGTCCGCCGACACGGCTAAGCTTGCCTGGGTGCGCGGCATGACCCGCGGGTCACCCTCCCACGCGAGTCGGCATATCGGGCAACGGCAATTCCATTGCGGAAAGCCGCCTCCAGCGGCTGCGCCGAGAACAATGGCCTTCAAGCGAGCCATTCGGGTCCAGCAGCACGAGCCCAGGATTCAGAATTCGGGCGGCAGATAGCCGTCGATCTCAAGCCCGATGCATGTCTCGATGAGGGTCGGCATGTCCGCGCCATGGCTTTCCTCCTGACAACACGTGGCGCCATGAGTAAATCGCCGCAACCTCGCCAAAACAAGAGCTTTTCGGCGCCCGCCGATCGCGTTCGGCCTTCCAATCGGCGGGGAAGCCGATAACGCGACCTTTAGATCGGCGCTCAGTCATCTTCGAAAGCTTACGGTACAGGTTTGCGGCGCCGCGCGCGCAGCGCCAAGGCTGCGGCGAATGCTATTGCAGTGTCAATCCGATGACGGTGTCGCCGCGCTTGGAATCGATCTGTACGTTGGCGCCGGCCGCGACGGCTGAGTCCTCGGCGCGGTTCCCGCTGGCGGTGAGTTTCGGCGCCGGCGGGGAGATTCGCCGCCCGCTGGGCATTTCCATCATGGGCGGACTCGTCATCAGTCTGTTGCTGACGCTCTACACCACGCCCGTCGTCTATCTTTATCTGGATCGTCTGGGCGCCTGGACCATGCGGCAGCGCGCGCGGCACATGCCGGGCCCTGTTCGGCGCGCCGCCAACGGCGCCGGCGGAGTGATGCTCCATTGCCCTGTCGTCGATAAATTATTCACGTCGGCAATTCCTCTGGAGCCGCTCTTGAGTGCGAAGATGATACACGCTCAAGATAAAGAGAAATTGACTACAGCATCGCCCATCCGCATTATTACTGTCCTATTGATACAGTGGGGGCTGATCATGAACAGCATGCGAGGGACTGCAAAACGTTGCTCGGCGCAGCTATCGCCGCGCTGACGATGCACACAATGCCGGCGGGCGCCGTCACCCTCAAAGATCTTGTCGGCCGCTGGTGCGGACAAAAGACAAATTATACGTTTTCGCTGGCCGGCATGATCGTGACGCCTGTTGGCAAGGTGAACCTAACGCATGCTCCGCATTGGGTAATCGATAAAGTTGAGACCAGCGGCAACAACATCATGGTGTTCTGGGTGCCGGCCAGGCAAGGAAACTCTACGGCGTTCGAACTTACCAACAAGCGGACCTTGGTCCAGCAGCCGCAGACCACCGGTGATAAAGGCCCCCAGCGCGTGTTCCATCGGTGCTGACTACGCCGTCGCCCGGCAACCAGGCCGGTCGCGTGGACGTTGGGGCACGTCGCGGAATGTGTCGTCGCTAGAAGCAGCCCGAGCGGTCGAGATCAATTGCGGAACGAGGCCGTTGCGCCAGCGCGCGCCTCATGCCGGGTCTGTTTGACGGCGCGTGGCGCCGTCGGAATGAGTCCTTTGAAGCAGGCCGCCTCTAACGTCGCGTCAACGAATGTAGATCGGGCGGCGGCTGTAGCAGCACGGCGTCGGCCAATGCGGCCAGCGCGGTCCGATCACCGCGCGGATATGCAGGACCTTGCGGTGCAGATGAGTGATGATCGGACCTTTGTAACCGTCGTCGATATACGGGTCGGCCTCCAGAAAGGCGATGCGATTCTGCATGTGATAGATAACGTGGTGTGCGTGCTCCCAGCAGCGCGCACCATACGGGCCGCAGCCGGCCAGCGCCGGCGAAGCCGTGAAGGTAACGCCCAGTAAGCCGCACAGCAGAATTAATCGCTTTATGCTCATCGTTCGGCCCCTTCGCTTCGCGCGATAATAATCGCGGCCGGGCGCGGAGAAAACCGATTTCTTACAGACACCCTGCCGCCGCATGTCAGCCCCTGGCGGCGAATTGCATTGCCTCCGAGGCCGCGCCACAATGAAAGAAAAGCGGAGGAAACATCCATGAACGGCGCCGAGATCGTTGCCCAGATCCTCAAGCGTGAGGGTACCGAGTTCTTCTCCTGCTATCCGCGCAATCAGGTGATCGAGCCCTGCGCGGCGATCGACATTCGCCCGATCCTGTGCCGGCAGGAACGCGTCGGCGTCGGGATTGCCGATGGCTATAGCCGCATCAAGCGCGGCAAGAAAAACGGCGTGTTCGGCGCCCAGGCCGGACCCGGCATCGAGAACGCCTTTCCGGGCATCGCCCAAGCCTATTCCGAGAACGTGCCGCTCCTCGTAATCGCCGGCGGACTGCCGCTGTCGCGGCAATACGTGCGTCCGGTCTTTCGCGCCGCCGACGTGTATCGTCCGGTGACCAAATGGTCGGCGCTGGCCCACAACGTCCAGGAAGTGCCGGACTTGATGCGGCGAGCCTATCAGGCGATGCGCTCGGGCAAGCCGGGTCCGGCGCTGATTGAATTTCCCGATGAAGTGGCGGAGGCTGAATTTCGCGGGCCGCTCGACTACGCGCCCGTGCCGGTTCAGCGCACCGCGCCCGATCCGGAGGCGGTCAAAAGGGCTGCCGAGATGCTGCTTGCGGCCAAGCAGCCGCTCTTGTGGGCGGGCCAAGGCGTGCACTATGCCGAAGCCGGCGAACGGCTCGCAGCCCTCGCCGAACTTATCCCGGCGCCGGTCGTCGCCACCAATCCGGGCAAGAGCGCCATAGCCGACAGCCATCCGCTGGCGCTCGGCGGCGCCACCCGCTCGCGCTCCAAGATCTACGCCGATTTCATGAAGAAATCCGATCTGATCCTGGCAATCGGCTCAAGTCTCACCGTGACCAATTTCGGTCCGTCGGTGCCGTCAGGAAAAATCGTCATTCATTCCACCAACGATGCCGGCGACATCAACAAGGACTATCGCGCCGATCATGCCCTGGTCGGCGATGCCGCGCTGGTCATCGACGCGCTGATCGCCGAAATCGGCAGGCGGAAGGGCCCGGGCGGGGGCAACGCGCTCGCCTCGCTCAAGGAAGAGGTCGCGGCCGGCAAGAAGGCCTGGCTCGAGGCCTGGGCGAAGTTTCTCGATTCCGATGAGACGCCGCTCAACCAGTACCGCGTGATCCGCGATTTGATGCGCGGCCTCGACCGCGACAACGTGATCATGACGCACGATTCCGGAAGTCCGCGCGAGCAGATGATTCCGTTCTGGGAAACGACCGCGGCCGGTTCCTATATGGGCTGGGGCAAGTCGACCCAGCTTGGCTACGGGCTCGGCATCACCATGGGCGCCAAACTCGCCGCGCCGCGGAAACTTTGCATCAACGTCATGGGCGACGCTGCCATCGGCATGACCGGAATGGACATCGAAACCGCCGCGCGCAACCGCATCGCCATCCTGACCATTGTCTTCAACAATGGCGTGATGGGCGCGGAACGCGACGTGCTGAAAATCTCCGATGAGAAGTACGGCGCCATGACGGTCGGCGGCAACTACACCAAAGTCGCGGAAGGCCTCAATGTCGCGGCGACGCGCGTGGAAAAGCCCGGCAATATCGTCGGCGCCATCAAGGAAGCCGTCGACGTCACCGAGAAGGGCGCGCCCTTTTTGCTCGAATTCATGGTCAAAGAAGGCCGCGACTTTTCGCGTTACGCCTGAGCGTCGTCCACTTCACGAACCGGATGAGCCGCGCGAGGCAACCCATGCCGCGCCAAAACCACCGCTGTCACAGGAAGGAGAACCACGATGGCCGAGATCAAGATCTTCAATCCCGACGGAATGAGCAAGCCCGCGCCCTACAGTCACGTCGCCTACGCGAAAACGCAGGAGCTTGTGTTCATCGCCGGCCAGACGCCGATTGACTCAAGCGGCGCGCCGGTAGGCCGGGGCGATTTCGAGGCGCAATGCGACCAGGTCTTCGCCAACATTCACACCGCGCTACGCTCGGTCAATGCCGACTGGAAAAACGTCGTGCAATTTCGAACCTACATCCTGCGGCCGGAGCACGCCGCCGCCTATCGCGCCTATCGCGCCAAGGTCTATCCAAAGATGTTTCCGAACGGCGCCCATCCGCCGCACACGCTCCTGATCATCAGCCGGCTCGCCGACGAGGCCTATTGGTTGGAAGTAGAGACGGTGGCCGCCCTCTGAAATCGCTTCGTCTCGAGAACCTGGCGCAAACCAGCTGCTGGTCCCCGTCGCCTACGCATCCCCGGACTCGCTCGCCGCCTCATACGCGAGGCTCCGGAGCTTTTTGGCCCGGACGCTGCCGAAGGCTCTCTCGAACGTCTCCTGAGCCTGCGTCCAGTCCCGGAGCGCGGCGCGAACGCGCGCATGGCCCTCCTGCGTCAAGCGCAATTCCTTGCTTCGGCGATCGTCACCGCCCTTCACGATCGCAACCAGCCCATCACGGCGCAGCGGCCGGATATTGCGTCCGAGCGTGGTGCGATCCATGCCCAATTCGGCGGCCAGCGCATTGATCGTCATCGATTCATTGCGCTTCAGCCTTGCCAGGATCGAATACTGCGTGGCACGCAGCCCGCTCCGCGCCAGGAACCGGTCGTAGATTTGCGTGACGCGCCGCGCCGCTTGCCGCAACGCGAGGCAATTGCACTCCGCTGGATTGCTGATCGAGGAAGCCATTCGTTTCTCCTTCCTTGATATAGGTGTATATACCCCTATATTGGACTGAGTTCAACCTGACGCCGATTGCCTCGGAGCTGGAGAATCCCATGTCGCTGGCAAGCGCAGCTTCATCGGCAACAATGTCGAAGCGTTCGATCACCGCCGCGCCCGACAAGCCGCGCTACGACTCGCGAACCGCCGCGTTGATCGACGGTCCGATCGCCGCGACTCTTGTCCGCCTCGCCGTTCCGAACATGCTGGTGATGCTGGCGCAATCCTTCGTCGGATTGGTCGAAACCTATTTCATCGGCAAGCTCGGCACCGATGCGCTTGCCGGCGTGGCGCTGGTTTTTCCGGTCGTGATGCTGATGCAGATGATGTCGGCCGGCGCCATGGGCGGCGGTATTTCGTCGGCGATCGCGCGGGCGCTGGGCAGCGGACGCCGTGCCGATGCCTTGGCAATTCATGCCGTGATAATCGGACTTGTCTTCGGGCTCGTTTTCACGATTGCGCTGATTGGCGGCGGACGTTGGCTTTATGCGGCGATGGGCGGCAGCGGCCGTTCGCTCGAAGCGGCGCTGACCTACTCGGGCGTCGTCTTTGCGGGCGCCATTCTGGTCTGGCTGTACAATTCACTCGCCAACGTGATTCGCGGCACGGGCAATATGCTGACGCCCGCCATCGTCACCTGCGCCGGCGTCGTGGTGCTTATTCCACTGTCGCCTTGTCTGATATTTGGCGTCGGTCCTTTGCCGCGGCTCGGCGTCGCCGGCGGCGCGGTGGCGGTGGTGGTCTATTATGCCGTCGGCAGCCTCATCCTTTTCGCGTATCTGCGCCGGACCGCAAGCGTCGTTCGCCTCGCCTTTGTCGGTATTCGCCTGCGTTGGGCGCTGTTTCGCGATATTCTCCGTATCGGTTCGGTCGCAGCACTGATCACGCTGCAGACCAATCTGACGATTGCCATCGCGACCAGTTTGGTCGGCGCCTTCGGTGCCGCCGCAATTGCGGGCTACGGCACCGGTTCGCGGCTCGAATATCTCCTCATCCCGCTTGTCTTCGGCCTTGGCGGCCCACTCGTCGCCATGGTGGGTACCAATATCGGCGCTGGCCGCCGCGACCGCGCCGTGCGGATCGCCTGGATCGGGGCCGCAATCGCGACCGGACTGTGTGAGGTCATCGGCCTTTGCGCGGCGGCAATGCCGCACGCCTGGCTGTCGCTATTCGATTCCGATCCGGCGATGATCGATGCCGGGTCGCGCTATCTGCATGCTGTCGGCCCGGTTTACGGCTTGTTCGGCCTCGGCATGGCACTGTATTTCGCCTCGCAGGGCGCGGGGCGTTTGCTGTGGCCATTACTCGCCAACTTTACGCGCCTGCTGATCGCCGCCGGCGGCGGATTTCTGGCCTTGCGATGGAGCGGTAACTTGAACGCCGTCTTTATCGCGCTGGCCGTGGCGCTCGCCGCTTTCGGATTGATCAATGCCGCCGCGGTCGCAGCCGGCGTCTGGTTTCGCGGCGCGGGTACGCCGACATCGTGAATGCCCGGCAAGTGGATAATACGACAATGATGAAAATCTATTATCTCGAAGACTTCGCCGTGGGACAGGTTTTCGCCACCGGCCGTCTGCGCGTAGACGCCGAGCAGATCAAGTCATTCGCCCAACAATTCGATCCGCAGCCATTTCATCTCGACGAGAAAGCGGCCGAGAATTCGGTATTCCGCGGCCTGGCGGCGAGCGGCTGGCATACCGCCGCACTGACCATGCGGCAGATGGCCGAAGGCGAGTTCAAGCCGGCGGGCGGCATCATCGGCGTCGGCTTTGACGAATTGAGCTGGCAGCATCCGGTACGGCCCGGCGACCAGTTGCACGCGAAGAGCGAAATCCTCGAAGTCCGTCCTTCGAAATCGCGTCCCGACCGCGGCCTGATCCGGGTCCGCACCACGACGTACAATCAGAATAGCGAAGCAGTGCAGGCCTTCACCGCCAACCTCATCGTGCCGCGCCGCCCTGCCGGTGGATAAGCGCGCCAAGTTGGTTTAGCTAACTGGCTATTTAGTGTGGCGGTTCAGAAGTCCGCATCGTCTTACGGCTAGGCTCGTTGTGCGGACTTCTGAACCAGAGCCACATTATGTCAATAATTTGCTAGTGTCCTTTCGATTCCGAAGTTCGCAAACGAGAGGGCCGCACACTGATGCGAACTTCGGATCGGGACACTAGCGAAGGAAATGCTCATGCGTATTCTCGTAGTCGGCGCCGGCGCGACTGGCGGCTATTTCGGCGGGCGGCTCTTGGCGGCAGGCCGCGATGTCACGTTCATGGTGCGGGCCGCACGCGCTGAAAAGCTCGCCAAAGCCGGGCTGGTCATGCGCAGTCCCCTCGGCGATGCGAATTTGCCGGCCCCGCCGACGGTCACTGCCGAAGCGCTGGCCAAACCGTTCGAGCTGATTTTGCTCAGTTGCAAGGCCTACGATCTTTCCGCGGCCATGGACGCCTTCGCGCCCGCGGTTGGGGAGAATACGGCGATCCTGCCGTTGCTCAATGGCATGCGCCACCTGGATGACCTCGGCGAACGCTTCGGCAGCGAACGCGTGCTTGGCGGCCTCGCCGTTATTTCGTCCACGCTCGACGCCGATGGCGCCATCATCCATCTCAACGACAGCCATCTTTTGGCCTTCGGAGAGCGGAGCGGGTCCTCCTCCGCGCGCATCCAAGCCATAACCTCTACCCTGTCCGGCGCCGGTTTCGAGGCCCGGTTGAGCAATGCCATCGTCCACGAGATGTGGGAGAAGTGGGTGTTCATTGCCTCGACGGCCGGCATCAATTGCCTGATGCGGGCGGCGATCGGCGACATTGTCGCCGCCGGAGCGGCCGATCTGGCGGAGGCCCTTTTGAACGAATGCTGCGCGATCGCCGCGGCGCAGGGCTTTCCACCGACGGCGGCGAATGTGCAGCGCATGCACGGCATACTCGCCGCGCCCGGTTCGGCGTTTACCGCCTCGATGCTGCGCGACGTCGAGCGCGGCACGCCGATCGAGGGCGACCACATTATCGGCGATCTGCTGCGCCGCGGCGGGCGGCCGCATGATTATCCGCTGCTGCGGATCGCAGACGCGCATTTGAAGAGCTACGAAGCGCGAAGAACGCGCCAGCACCCGCGGGCATAGCCTTGTCAACTGCGAATGCGTTCCGCGAATGTTGCCAGCAACCCAAACCGGACTTAGGTTCGTCGGCAAACTCGTTTTTCGCCAAATCGCTTGCCAATCGTTCGGGTGAGCAGTTCATCATTCACCCGCACGGCGGACAACCGATCCGCGCCGCTTGGAAGGATCGTCATGCGCGTAGCCGCCCTGTCGGGCTGGAGCAACCGGCAACAGCATGCGGTCGCGGCGTTCGACAAACGGCAAATGCCCATAGTCCGGCGCTGCCCCGGCGGACGTCATAGCGATGCTGTCTGAGCACGAGCGGCCGTGGACCGGGAGCGAGGGCCGAACCGTCGAGACCGCGCTGAGCGGCTATGAGCTCCTGAACACTCCGCTGCTCAACAAAGGCACGGCTTTCACCGATGCCGAGCGCGGCGAATTCGAACTCCACGGGCTGCTGCCACCGCACGTCGCGTCATTGGATATGCAGGTCAAACGGCGCCTCGACGCGTTCCGCGGATTGGGCCGCGACCTGCAGAAATACGTGTTTCTGCGTGGTTTGCAGGATTCCAATGAGACGCTGTTCTATTCCCTGCTGACGGCGAACATCGAAGAGATGATGCCGATCGTCTACACGCCCACGGTCGGTCTCGGCTGTCAGTTATTTTCAAGGATCTTTCGCAAGCCCCGCGGTCTGTTTCTCAGCGTTCCTCACAAGGATCTGATTCGCGGCATTCTCGCCCACGCGCGCTTCGACCTCATCGAAGCCATTGTGGTCAGCGACGGCGAGCGCATTCTCGGACTGGGCGATCAGGGCGCCGGCGGCATGGGAATTCCGATCGGCAAGCTGTCGCTCTACACGGCGTGCGCCGGGCTGCATCCTTCGACGATACTGCCGGTTCTGCTCGACGTCGGCACCGATAATCAGGAACATCTGAGCGATCCCCTCTACATCGGTTGGCGGCATGAACGCGTTCGCGGGGCCGAATATGACGAGCTGGTCGCCACGTTCGTCGATGCCGTGCGCGAACGCTGGCCGCATGTGCTTTTGCATTGGGAGGATTTCGCGCTTCGCAATGCCAACCGGCTGCTCGCGCGCTACCGCGACCAGCTCTGTACCTTCAACGACGATATTCAGGGCACCGCCGCCATCGCGGTCGGCACGCTGCTCGCGGCCATGAACGTCACCGGCGAACCGCTGACGCGGCAGCGCATTGCCGTGCTCGGCGCCGGCTCGGCCGGCACCGGAATCTGCGCGCTCCTGCTGCGCGCTATGATCGATGCCGGCGTCGGCGAAGCGGAGGCGCGCAGCCGCTTCTATCTGGTCGACCGCGACGGCCTGCTGGTCGAAGGCATGGCCGGTCTGCAACCGTTCCAGGCGCCGTTCGCCCAGGCGGCCGCGGGCGTGGCTGGGTGGGCGCTGAAATCCGCCTCGCGAATCGATCTCGCCGACGTGGTCGCCAATGCCCACCCGACCGTGCTCATCGGCACGTCCGGACAGCCTCACGCCTTTTCGCAAGAGGTTGTGCGGGCGATGACCAATCACGTCCGTCGCCCCATAATCTTTCCGCTGTCGAATCCGACAGAGCGGAGCGAGGCAACGCCGCAAGATCTGGCGGCGTGGACCGACGGCCGTGCCGTTATTGGCACCGGAAGTCCATTTCCCCCGATCCATCACAATGGACGGGAATTTCGGGTCGATCAGACCAATAATGCCTACGTGTATCCGGGCATCGGGCTTGGCGCGATAGCGGCGCAGGCGCGCTTTATTTCCGATGCCATGTTTCTTGCCGCCGCGCGCTGTATTGCCGATCTGTCGCAAGCGCGCAGCGATCCGGAATCCAATTTGCTGCCGTCGCTCGTGCAACTGCGTAAAATCTCCTTTCACGTCGCCGTCGCGGTTGGCGCTCAGGCGATTGCCGAAGGTTTGGCAGCTCCGCTCACGCAGCAGGAGTTGGAGGCCAGGATACGAGCAAAGATGTGGGGGCCGGTCTACGCGAGCTATCGGCGCCGGCGCTGAATATCAGTCGACCATCGCCAGGCGACGGAAGTCCGCACTATCGAGCCGCCGCGGCACGATTCTCGACGCGCGCCGCGCGTTCCATGAGCATCGCACGCACGGCCGCGAACACGGCATCGAAAGCGGAGCGCCGATAGTCCCACTTCTGGTCCGGCAAAAGCGGGACCATGACCATCGTCGCATTAGCCTCAAAGACCAGAATATCGCCTTGCGCGTTGACGGCAAAATCGATGCCACCGTAATCGAGATCGAGGACCTGACTGATCCGCTCCAGCGCCGCCGTTCCGCGCGCCCCCATCAGACCCGCCATGTCGCTGAGAAATCGCCCGTCAATGGCGCGATTGGGGGCCGAGTCGGCCATGTCGGCGGTGTAATAGTGGACCTTCCATTTCCGCGAGATCCCAAGATGCAGCGGATAGAGCTTGCGGTCGACAATCATGACGCGGAATTTTCGATAGAAGCCCTCTCCGTCTCTGGCGTCGAGTTGCTCGATCAACCATGCGTCATCGCCAGGGAATTGTTCGACCGCGGCGGCAAGCTGCTCCGCCGTTTCGGCCCGAATGAAGTGGCGGCCGGTGTGGAAACCCGGCGCACGCGCCAGGAGTGGAAAGGCAAAACCGGCGGCAGCAGCGCTTGCGGCGGCCGCAGGGCCGGCAAGCAGGCGGCGCGGCAGCCTTGCCATGCGCGGGACGGCGACGTTCTGCAGGCCGCGCAACCGCGCGGCATTGGCAGCACGCCCGGTCTTGAGCACGGCGCGCGGATCGTTGATCACCGGCCGGCCGGTGCGAGGAAGAATCCGGCAGGCTGCTTCGAGAGCCTCCTTGCAGATGTCAGCATCGCCGATGCTGTTGAAGACGAGGTCGTGCGGCGGCAGTGAAATCTTTCCGTCGTAATACTCGGTCGCCAGCGCGCTCACCTGAAAAACGCTTTCGTCGAGCAGAGAAGCCGTGGGTACGTTTCCGCCGATCGCCGAAAACAGCAGCAGCACCCGGATCGGAGCGCCCTCGCCGCGAAACGGCAAAATGGTCAAAAAGTCGTTGCGAAAGCCGCGGTCGCGGTGCGTGCCGGCGCCGGCGGCATCGCCAATTTCGGCCAACAGATTAGCCATGCCGCGATGGGCGTGAATGTGACCGGCATCGACGCTCAAGGCGGCCTCGAAATGCCCGCGCGCCGCCTCGTGCTCGCCGGCGAGCAGCAGCAGATTGGCGAGGTTGACGTGTGCCACCGGGTTCTGCGGGTGGTGCCGAACAGCCTCGCCGAACAGCGACCGCGCCGCGCTGCCATGTCCGGCCTTGAGCGCCAATGTGCCGAAGTCGTTGAGCACGCCGAAATCACCCGGCTTGCGCCGGATCAATTCGAGGTAGTCGCGCGTGGCTGCCTCGAACAAACCCTGCTCGCGCAGCAATCCGGCCCGCTCATAGCGCGCTTCGACATCGCCCGGTTCGCGTTCGAGCCGCCGATCAAGCTCCGTAATGCGGGCCTTTCGCGTTTTTGGCAGCGGAGCTTGTTGCACTTTTCAGGCGCTTCTTTTCGATTGCGAATCGCTCAAGCTTTCCAAACGAGAGCAAATTAGCATGAAACAGCCTCGCGGGCGGATCGCTTGACATCCGCGCCGACTCATTCGTTGTCCTGACTGCGGGGCTGGTAGTTCCAGCAAGACGATGGGGTTTGCCTGAAACCGCCCTTGGGGCAGATGGCTCCTCCTTATCCGATCGCGACGTCCGATCGCGACGGGAGGAGTCGGATTTGCAGGCCTTGTTCACCGACTGCAATATCGCGAGAGACGTTACCAGGCGCCGTTTCGGCGTCCGTGGCGGATCGCCGATCGGAGCTATCCGACGAAGGGAAAGCCCGGCCTTGCGGACTTCCGTTCAGCCAGCGACGGAGGCTTTTGCCGCGACGATGAATATCTTTTTCAGCGCCTCGCGTTCGATCGGCTTCTGCAGGATTGGAACGTGGCGGAACCGCGGCTCGACACTATCGGCGTCATAGCCGGTGACGAAGACAAATGGAATGCCGCGCGCGGCCAACGTATCGGCAATCGGATAGACCGCTCCGTCCCCGAGATTGATATCGAGAACGGCCGCGTCGAAATGCGCGTCCTTCACTTTGGCTGCCGCCTCGGACGCCGTGCAGATCGGGCCCATGATCTGATAGCCGAAATCGGCGAGGCAATCCTGAATCATCATGGCGACAAGCGCCTCGTCTTCGATCAGCAGCACGCGAGGCTTTCCCGCTACTTTCAATCTATTCATCCCGCTGCTCGGCCGGACGGTGGCGCGCCCGACGGCAATTTCGCGCGGCTTCATCATCTCCCGGCGCGGAAGCGAGAAGCTGCACCGCAGTCCGCTCGGATCCCAATCGAACTCCGCCTCGCCGTCGAGCTGTTGTTCTATGCTGGCGCGGATCACCTTCAGGCCGAAGCTCATCGCCGATGGCCGGGCAATCTCCGGTCCCCCGCTCTCCACCCACTCCAATACCAGGGCGTCCGGCCGTAATTGCCACTTCAGGTTCACCTTTCCGGTCACCGATGACAACGCGCCATGCTTGGCCGCATTGGTGGCGAGTTCGTGCAAGGCGAGCGCCAATCCCTGTGCGGTGGAGGGCTGCAAGGAAATACCGGGCCCCTGGATCGTGACCCTGTCGCCGCCGCGATAGGGATCGAGCTCCTCGGTGACGAGGCTGGCAAGGTCGGCACCCTCCCAGCGCGAATCGGACAGCAGCGTATGGGCCCGCGCCAGCGCCTTGATGCGGCCTTCGATGGCCGCGACGTATTCATCGACGGTGCTGCCGCGCGTAAGCCGGATGATCGACTGGATGACGGCCAGCGCATTGCGCGCCCGGTGGTCGACCTCGCGCGCCAGCAACACTTGGCGCTCCTCGGCTTCCTTGCGCCTGGTAATGTCAATCGCCGTACCGACGATGCGTACGCACTTGCCGTTGCCGTCGAAAAGTCCCCTGCCCTTGGCTGCCACCCAGCGAACGACGCCGTCTTCCTTGCCGACGGCGCGGTACTCGACATCGTAGAGCGCACGCTTGTCCGGATCGCATGCGGCGGCAAGGGCTTTGGTGGCCGCCTCCTCATCATCGGGATGGAGCCCCGCATGGAAGTCCGCCATGCTCACCGGAACGTCCGGCGATATGCCGAACATGGCTTTGACGCGCGGCGGCCAGAACAACGTGTCCGTCACGTTGTTCACGTCCCATAGGCCGATCTCCGCAGCCTCGGTCGCCAAGCGCAACTGATGTTCGCTTTCGAGAAGCCGCGCGTTGGAAGCTTCGAGTTCCGCCGTGCGCTCCGCCACCCGGCGTTCGAGTTTTGCATTGAGCTGTTCCAGCTCGCGGGTCTTGCGGAACAGTTCGGCGAAGATCCGCACCTTGGCGCGCAGCACTTCGGGAACCACAGGAACCGGCACGTAATCCACCGCGCCCATTTCATATCCGCGCAGCCTGTCGACGTCGGTAACCTGGATCGCGGAAATGAAGATGATCGCGGTTTTCTGAAATCGCGGGTGTTCGCGAATCATCGCCGCAAGCTGGAAGCCGTCCAGTTCCGGCATGCACACGTCGATCAGCAGCACCGCGACGTCGTTCTTCAGAAGGAAGCTGAGCGCCTCCTGGGCAGACGAGGCCTTGACCAGATTCTCGTTGAGACCGCTGAGGATGACTTCGTACGACAGAAGCTTATCCGGTTGGTCGTCGACCAGAAGAACATTGACTTTATCCGTCATGGTTTGTGTCCGCTCAGCGGTGCAGCCACATCCGCAGAGCGGACAAAAGCTGTTCGGTGTTGACCGGCTTGGCCAAGTAATCCGAGGCGCCGGCCTCCAGGCATTTCTCGCGGTCGCCCTTCATCGCCTTGGCGGTCAAGGCGACAATCGGCAAGCGGCGGTAGTCCTTGTTCTGCCGGATTCTCTCGATGGTCTGATAACCGTCCATTTCTGGCATCATGATGTCCATCAGCACGATGGCGAGAGACGGCGTCTGCTCGACCAGCGTAATCGCCTCGCGGCCTGTGGTCGCCGTAAGCACGTTCATGCCGCGGCGTTCGAGCGCGCTCGCGAGCGCGAAAATGTTGCGCGGATCGTCGTCAACCAGGAGCACGGTGCGTCCGACCAGATCCTCGTCGGACGAGTTGAGCTGTTCCAGCATGTGCTGCTTTTCGGCCGGCAGATCGGTAATGACGCGGTGTAGGAACAGAGCGGTCTCGTTGAGGAGCCGCTCGGGAGATTCCACACCCTTGACCACGATCGAGCGCGCCATCGTGTGCAGTTGCGCATCCTCCTCGGCCGACAATTCGCGCCCGGTGAAGACCACCACCGGAATGTCGGCGAGCGACCGGTCCGCGCCCATGCGTTCCAGCACCTCGAAACCCGACATGTCGGGCAGCCGCAGATCGAGCACCACGCAATCGCACGGCTGCTCACGCATGATGCCGAGCGCCGTGTCGCCGGTATCCGCATTGACGATCTCGATATCGTCATGGCCGAGCAATTCGCGGATGCTCATCTGTTCCGCTCGGTTATCCTCGACCACGAGCAGTCGTCTGCGCCGCGGCTGGGAAAATTCCTTGATGCGCGAGATCGCGTCGGCAATGCCTTCGCGCGTCGTCGGCTTGGTGACGAACGAGAACGCACCGCGCGCGAGCCCGTGCTGGCGGTCCTCGTCGAGCGTGACGATCTGCACCGGAATGTGCCGCGTCAGCGGGTTGTGCTTGAGTTGGCTGAGCACGTTCCAGCCCAGCATATCCGGCAGGAATACGTCGAGCGATACCGCCGTCGGCTGATACTGCTTGGCAAGATTGATCGCGTCGTCGCCGCGCATCGCCAAAATCGCCTTGAATCCCTTGTCGCGGGCCAGGTCCATGAGAATCCGGGCGTAATGCGGATCGTCCTCGACGATGAGCAGAATGTTGTCGCCCGCTTGGACGTCGAGACGATCGTCCGGGATCGGCTCAATGCTGCGCTCGACCGGAAGGTTCGATCCGGCGCTCTGTGCGGCCGGCGCGGTGGCGATCCCACGCTGGACCGGCACGCTCGGACCCACGTATTTGATCGGCAAGTACAGCGTGAAAGTCGAGCCGGAGCCGGGCGCGCTGTGCAAATGGATTTCGCCGCCGAGCAAGCTTGACAGTTCGCGGCTGATGGCGAGACCCAGACCGGTGCCGCCGTATTTGCGGCTGGTCGAGGCGTCGGCCTGCTGGAATGCCTCGAAGATCATCTTCTGCTTGTCCAGCGGAATGCCGATGCCGGTATCGGAGACCTCAAAAGAGACCACGGCCGGCGCCTGGCTCAACACCGGATGATCCGTGCTCCAGCCGCCGACCACGGAATTGACGTTGAGCCGTATGCCGCCCTGGGCGGTGAATTTGAACGCGTTGGAGAGAAGATTCTTGAGCACCTGTTGCAGCCGCTTTGAATCGGTGACGATGCTGCGCCCGAGATTGGGATCGACGTGAACGTCGAACGACAGCTGCCGCGTGTCCGCCTCATGGCGGAACGGCCGCGCCACCATGTCGAGAAGATTGGCAAAGTAGACCTCCTCGGCGTCGACCGTGACGGTGCCCGACTCGATTTTCGACAAGTCCAGGATATCGCTGATGAGGTTGAGCAGATCGGTCCCCGCGCCGTGGATGGTGCGCGCGAATTCGACCTGCTTTGAGCTCAAGTTGCCTTCCGGATTCTCGGTCAGCTGCTGGCCTAGAATCAGGATCGAATTGAGCGGCGTGCGCAGCTCGTGCGACATGTTGGCGAGGAATTCGGATTTGTATTTCGACGTGAGCGCAAGTTCGGTCGCCTTCTCCTCCAGCGCGCGGCGGGCCTGCTCAATTTCCTGATTCTTGCGCTCGACCTCGACATTGCGCTCGGCGAGCTGCTGCGCCTTCTGCTCCAGCTGCTCGTTGGTCTGCTGCAACTCCTTCTGTTGCGTCTGCAATTCTCCGGCGAGCTGCTGCGACTGCTTGAGCAGACCTTCGGTCTGCATGGTCGCCCCGATCGAATTGAGCACGATGCCGATCGAGGTCGTGAGCTGCTCCAGGAACATCGTCTGCAGAGCGGTGAACTCGTGGATCGAGGCAAGCTCGATCACCGCCTTGACCTGGCTCTCGAACAGGACCGGCAAAACAATGACATTGCGCGGCGCGGCCTTGAACAACGCCGAGCTGATGGGCACGGAACGCTCGGGCATTTCGGTGATCAGCATGCGTCGCTTGTCGAGCGCGCACTGGCCTATGAGACCTTCGCCGATGCGCACGTCCTGCAGGTGGCCGTTGGCGCCATCGTCCGCGTAGGCCGAAAGCAGCTTCAGGCCTCGCACCTCCTCGGTTTCCACCTGATAGATGACGCCCTGGTGCGCATTGACCAGCGGGGTGAGTTCGGAAAGCAGCAGCCGGCCGACCGTGGCGAGATCGCGTTGGCCCTGCAGCATATTGGTGAATTTGGCGAGGTTGGTTTTGAGCCAATCCTGCTCGGTATTGCGGTCGGTAGTGAGCCGCAAATTGTCGATCATGGTGTTGATGTTGTCTTTCAACTCGGCCACTTCACCGCGCGCTTCCACCTGAATCGAGCGTGTCAGGTCGCCCTTGGTCACGGCGGTCGCCACCTCGGCGATGGAGCGCACCTGCGTGGTCAGATTCGCCGCGAGCAGGTTGACGTTGCCGGTCAGGTGCTTCCAGGTGCCGGCGGCGCCCGGCACATTGGCTTGTCCACCGAGCAGGCCGTCGGTCCCGACCTCGCGGGCCACGGTCGTCACCTGGTCGGCGAAGGTGGCAAGCGTATCGGTCATGTTGTTGATGGTCTCGGCGAGCGCCGCCACCTCGCCCTTCGATTTCACGGTCAGGTTCTGCTTGAGATCGCCGTTGGCGACCGCGGTCACCACCTTGACGATGCCGCGCACCTGTTCGGTCAGATTGGCGGCCATGACGTTGACCGTATCGGTAAGGTCTTTCCAGGTGCCGGCGACGCCGGGCACCTGGGCCTGGCCGCCGAGCAGGCCTTCGGTGCCGACCTCGCGGGCGACGCGCGTCACTTCCGAAGCGAAGCCGTTGAGCTGGTCGACCATGGTGTTGATGGTGTTTTTCAGCTCCAGAATTTCGCCCTTCACGTCGACCGTGATCTTGCGCGACAGGTCGCCGCGCGCCACGGCAGTCGTCACCTCGGCGATATTGCGTACCTGGCCGGTCAGGTTGCCGGCCATCGAGTTCACTGAGTCCGTCAAGTCTTTCCATGTGCCGGCCACGCCGGGCACGTTGGCCTGACCGCCCAGACGGCCTTCGGTGCCCACCTCGCGCGCCACGCGTGTCACCTCGGCGGCGAAGGCATTGAGCTGGTCCACCATGGTATTGATGGTGTTTTTCAACTCCAGAATTTCTCCCTTCACGTCCACGGTGATCTTGCGCGAGAGGTCGCCACGCGCCACGGCGGTGGTCACTTCGGCAATGTTGCGCACCTGGCCGGTCAGGTTATTGGCCATGGAATTGACGTTATCGGTGAGGTCCTTCCACGTGCCGGCCACGCCGGGGACGACCGCCTGGCCGCCCAGTTTTCCTTCGGTGCCCACCTCGCGGGCCACACGGGTTACTTCCGAGGCGAAAGCGCGAAGCTGATCGACCATCGTGTTAATGGTGTTCTTCAATTCCAAGATTTCGCCGCGCACGTCGACTTCAATTTTCTTCGACAAGTCGCCGGTGGCCACCGCAGTGGTCACTTCGGCGATG
>JBOHIU010000164.1:0-16293 GCA_050725855.1 Xanthobacteraceae bacterium
GTGGTGGGCCCGGGAGGACTCGAACCAACAACCACTCGAGTCCTGGCATGTCGAGACTTTGAGCAGAGAAGGCGCCGGTTGCTGTTGCGGTGCGAGGCTTGACTACCGCTTGATTTCCACCGGCGAGACTTTGTAATGCGGAAATTTGGCGAGCTCTTTCGCTTTGTCGGCAAGTGTGGGTTCGCCGTAGCTTCGCCCGACTGAGGCGGGCGCATGTCCGACGATGGCGTCGAGCACCTTTTCTGACATACCGCTTCGGAAGCCTATGGCCTTGAAAGTGTGTCTCCAGGCGTGATTAGGCGACAACTCGGGATCGTCGATGCCAAGGCTTCGGACCCACGTCGCCACCTTTTCGCGTGCTTTCACATACCGGGGCTTGCGGGGATTGGTGGGATCAACTGGTCCACTAGGCTGCTTCGGTTCATTATAGAACAGCGGCCCGCCCCCATTGGCCTTCACGAATACAAGAAAGCCTTGCTCAATTAGATGATCATGCAGCGGGAAGGTGCGCGCTTTTCCGGTCTTGGTCGTACCAGCCTCCGGAGAAATCTTAATCGCAGGAGTGCCACCACCTTCGACGATATCAACACTGCGCAATTGCGTAAGCTCGCCCATGCGCGCACCGCTGTACGCCGCCAACCATGGACACCAACGCTTGGCCGCATCAGTCTTGCTGCGCACCTCGACCGCTAGCGCGACGCTCAATATTGTCTCAATCTCGCCCTCCGTGAAGGACTTCGTTTCGCGCATCCTGATCTTTTTTGGGACCTTTACACGCCAGCCGGTGAAGGGATTGCGCGAAATCAATTTTTCATCGATGGCCCATGCAAACACGATACGCGCCGCCCGCACCCAGATATTTGCAACCGTGTACGCGGTCCGGTCAGCGTCAATGAGCCGATTAGCCCACTCTTGCATTTGCTCGGGCAGCAATGCTCCGGCGCTGTTATTCGGAAAATCGGTTTGCAGCCGCAGGAATACGGCACGCCATCGATCTATAGTCGAATTGGCGGGTTTGGCTTTGGTGATCCATCGCTCAAACAGAGCCCACGGCGTCAGGCTTGGATCCGCAGTTCCTTCATATCGGGGGAATTGCTCGACCCACTTGTCGGGTCCGTGATCGCCGCGTGCGCGCCGGGCGAGCAAAGTCAGGGCAGCGAAAAAATCGCGGGTGACGTAGTCCAGGAACATGTCACGCGACGCCGCAGCCAGAACGAGCTGCTTGGCCGCAAGAAATTGATTCGATTTCGCCTCGTCGGCAATGAGCGGCCTCACCCGCTCTCGCATGCCGGGATCGCGCTCCCAAAACTCCAGCGGATCGCCGGAGAACACGCCTCCGGCGATCGCCGGTCCATAAAGCTCGGAATGAACCTGGGCCTGATAATCTCCCCATACGTCCGCTGGCCAATTATGCGTCGCCATGCGTGCGATGAACCAGTGATACCACTCGCCGGCCAACGCTCGCGCTTGCTGCGGCGTGAGCGCGCGGCCTTCGCCTTTCCTCGCCGACCGGATATTGGCGATCCGCCCTTCAATCTCGCTGGACCACTCGCGGTGTTTCGCGCGTGCGATCGAGACGGGCACAGGGCCGGTGTTCAAGCGTTCCTCGGTACGCGCGCCGTAGAGGCTGGCGTACTCATCACGAACGTCGAAGGGGATCACCTTGCGGGCGATAAAGCCTCCCTTTTGGCTCGGAGCGAGCTTGGTGGCAACTCGGGGCATTTTTGGATGCACTACAAATCTGTTTCGTAATGCGATTTGTAGCATTCCAGACGGGAAATCCCAATCTTTCCAGTAAGCTATTGTGGAATATCGTCCAAGGGAGTTAATGGAGCGGGCGAAGGGAATCGAACCCTCGTCATAAGCTTGGAAGGCTTCTGCTCTACCATTGAGCTACACCCGCACCGGCGCGAATTTAGGGGATGGGCTGGAGAATACAACATCTGCGTCGGAACGCCATTGTTCGAGAGCGAGGCGGGCATCCATGGGAGCGTACCGCCATATCGCTGCGCCGCCGCGAGACTGACGACAAGAGCGAAGAGATCATATAAGATTCGCGTCAAGGCGGCCCGGGTGAAAGATGGCGAACGGCCCCCCATCAAGCGGGCATCAGGATTAGGGCGATGAAGATTCTTCAGGCTCTTTTCGTTGCGAGCGCGATCGCCTCGCTGGCGGTCGTTACAGCGCAGGCGGGGGAACTTCACGGCAAGGCCAAGCCGCTGGACCAAACGAAAGGCTGCGGCGCCTATGGCGCCGGGTTCCGCCGCGTCCCCGGCAGCAAGACGTGCGTGAAGATCGGCGGCTGGGTTCGCGCTCAATCGTCCAGTCGCGGCGCCGGCGTGAACTGGAGCGCGCTAAACGGCAAGAATTTCGGAACGGCCACAACGGCTCCGGCGGCGCGGGGCTACATCACAACGGATGTCCGAACGCCGACCAGTTACGGGACGGTTCGCGCTTATCTGTCCGTTGGGGTCGATCGCCAGTAAGGCCACCCGAATTCGGTAAACGCAAGCAGGAAGCTGACCGAATATCCAGCCGGCCGGCGGTGCGGCGTGCTTTCTGACGCGCGGCGGCGGCATCGGCTCGGCTCCCCTTGCCGTCGCTGTCGTGCACTGGACTTGTATCCGGCTCGCGTCAAAACTCGCAGTCGCGGCATGGCCCGTCAGCGCCTCGCAACCCGACGCGGGGGCTGTTCGTTGTTTTTGGCAGCCGTCGCCGAACCGCCGCCCAGGCCAGGGCGAGCGGGGTGTCGCATAGGAAACCAGGGATCAGCCGTGCCGCCGCAGGTCGCCAAAAAGGAGAGGCCCTTCAACGAGCCGCGAAGTTCGGAGGAACCGCGAGAAATCGAACTACGCCGCGCGCAAGAGCATGGCCGCGGCCGTCGCGCCAGCCATCCGTTGCAAATTCCCTGGGCCGGCTGGAAGGACATCCTGTGGCGTACCTACAGCGAGATGTTTTCCGACCGCATTTTATCGATCGCCGGCGGCGTCGCTTTCTTCATCTTGTTCGCGATTTTTCCGGCGATTACCGCGCTGGTTTCGGCCTACGGAATGTTCTTCAACGCCCAGACGATCACGCACAGCCTCTCCATGGCCCAGGGCGTGGTTCCCAACGACGTGCTCAATCTTTTGCGCCAGCAGGCCAACCGGATCGCCTCGCAAAGCAACGGCGCGCTCAGCATCGGGGTCATTGTCGGCATCCTGGTAACGCTGTGGAGCGCGATGGGCGGCGTCAAGGCGATGATCGACGCCCTCAACGTCATTTACGAGGAGAAGGAAACCCGGAGCATTGTCCGGTTCAATCTGTCCGCGCTCATATTCACGCTGGGAGGTTTTGGCGTCTTCCTGGTGGCGATGGGCGCGGTCGTGGCCGTGCCGCTGGCGCTCTCTTGGCTCGGGCTTGGGGAATTGGCGGCGACGCTGATGAAGGTCGTCCGCTGGCCCGCGTTGCTGATCGTCTTGCTGGTCGGGCTGGCGATACTCTATCGTTACGCGCCCAACCGCCGCGCGGCACGGTGGCAATGGGTCAGCGTCGGCAGCGTGTTGGCATCGGTGGTGTGGATCGGCGCCTCCTATCTGTTTTCGTGGTATCTCGCCAAGTTCAACTCGTACAATGCGGCCTACGGTTCGCTCGGCGCTGTCATGGCCATGATGATGTGGCTCTGGATCTCGGCCACTGTCGTGCTCCTGGGCGCTGAACTCAACGCCGAGATCGAGCACCAAACAGCCAGGGATTCCACCATCGGCGATGATAAGCCGCTGGGCGAGCGCGGCGCGGTCATGGCGGACACCGTCGGCGCCAAGCAGGAATAGGCGGATGCCGCCGCTCCGGCGCGGCCATCGGTCAGGTCAGCGAAACCATGTAATGCCGGAAGCCGCGAAAGCGCGCCCGTCCGCCGCGCACGAAGGCGCCGGCGCGCTCGATCCTGGAAAAGCGTTCCACCAATTTCCGCAGCGCGACTTGCGCTTCCATGCGCGCCAGCGAATTGCCGGCGCAGGTATGGATCCCGTGGCCGAATGCAAGATGACGATTAGGCTGGCGGCGAATATCGAGCCGGTCGGGATTCGGAAAAAGAGCGGGGTCGCGGTTAGCGGCGCCAATGCACAGGTGCGCATAGGTGCGCTCACGAAGCCTCTTGCCGCCGATTTCAACATCCCGGGTGGCGCGCCGGTTGCCAAGCTGATTGGAACTCTCCATGCGGAGGAACTCCTCGATCGCCGTTTCCACGTACTCGGGGTGCGCCTTGAGATCGCGCCAGGATTCGGGATTCTCCACCAACAGATGAATGCTGTTGCCGATCAGATTCGTCGTGGTCTCATGCCCGGCATTGAGGAGGAAAATACAATTGTGCAGGAGTTCGATCTCGGACAGCCGCGCGCCCGCGCCGGGTTGCGGACAAAGCTCGCTGGCTCCGACCAACGCCGAAAGAATCTCGCGCTCGTCGCCTGCGCCGTCGCGCTGCCGGCGACCGATGATATCCCTCAGATAGCTCTTGAATTCCGCGACGGCGCGATTGCCGGATTCGAATTGTTCCGGCGATAGCACCGGCTCAAGCGCCCCCAGAATGGCCAAAGACCAATCGCGCAACGGGCCGCGCTCGTCGTCGGCAATACCGAGCAGATCGCCGATAAGCTGCACCGGGATTGCCGCAGCGAAACCATCAATCACGTCGGTGGTCCCGCGCTCTGCGGCCACGTCGAGCAGGCGATCCACCAATGCCTCGATCCGGGGCTGCAACGCCTTGAGCGCGCGCGGCGAGAAGGTCGGAGCGAGAAGTTTGCGCACCCGGGTATGGACCGGTGGATCGTTGAAGACCAGACTCGTCGTGTGGTGTTCGTAAAGCATGCTGTCGCCGAAAGGCGGTTTGAAATCGATCTTCTTATCGGAACTCCAGGTCTTGGCGTCGCGGTAGACTTCGACCAGATCGTCGTAACGCGTGAGGAAATACGAACCGTCGGGCATGCGATGAATGGGGTCGTGCCGGCGCAGCGCCCGGTAGGTCGGATAGGGATCGTCGAGGAATGCCGGATCGAGATGCTTGAGGTCGAAAGCGGCGGCCAGGTCGCGATCGTCTGCGGGCCCCGATGCGACTTTGGCACCCACCCGCGCCATCGTTACACGAGTTCGTATGGAATTTGCGTCGGCCCGTATTGCTCGACAACCGTATTGGCCTGGCGATCGTAGCGGTGCTGCAGCACGGTTCCTTCGCCGAGTTTTTGACTGCGCACGATGATGGCAACGGAACGGGTCGGCCCGCCCTGTTCGGCATGAATGGCGCGCGGCGGCACCAGATCAACCTTGCCTTGGGAGCCGGTGGTCACCGACGAGAGTTTCACTTCGGCATGGCACGCTCGGCTACCGTCATCGACGCGATCGGAAGCGCTCGAGGCTCTCGGTGCCATCGAGCACCCCATAGAGCACCCAGGCGTCCGCGTGATCATGAATGCTTCCGGTGCGCCCCGGCACGCGCACCACGCCATTGACGACGAAGTGATAGTCGGGGTCGACATAGAACAATAGATTCTTGCGTCCTTCGGTCGACGGCCAGGTCGCCGAGCGCGCCTTCAGCGCCGGATCCATCACCAGCTTTTCCAGAACCGGCTTCGCGTTGGCCATACGGCAGGCATCGTCATTGTTGTTCGCCCATATGGCGCGCAGATCGGCAATGAACTCGTCAAACACCGGGAGATGGACAGTAGGCATGGCGGGCTTCCTGCAATGACGAAATTTCGCTTCCACTCAGTCCGGTAAGCAGTTCTCATTCATAAAGCGGCTCGCCTTCGACGGTGCAGCGGCGCAACAGCCGCCGCTCCTCGTTCGGAAAATCGGTGCGGGTGTGAATGGTGCACCGGTTGTCCCACATCAGAAAGTCGCCGAGCTTCCACTGATGCTCGTAGATGAACTCGCGTCGTTCGCCGATATCGTAGAGCTCCCGGAGAATGGCGTCGCTCTCCTCCTGGCCCAGGCCTTCGATGCGCGTCGTCATCAATCGGTCGACGAATAGCGTTTTGCGGCAGGTCTCGGGATGACTGATGAAGACCGGGTGCGCGTAATGCGGAATGCCGCTGATGTCGCCGGAGGAGTCCGCCTGCTTGGCACGGTTATATTCGTGAATGTGCAGCGCCTTCTTGCCCGTGAGTTTCCGTTTCAATTCCGACGGCACCGCTTCATAAGCTTTGTACATATTCGAAAACATGGTGTTGCCGCCGCGCGAGCGCAGCTCGAGTGCGTAAAGGAACGTATATTTGTACGGTCGCGCCGAATAGCCGGAATCGATGTGGAACCAGAACTCGCCATCGCCGAATGCACCGATGGGCTTGCCATCCACTTTAATATTGGTGACCAGAAGCACCTTGTCGTGGTCCTGCTGGACGCCCTCGGCGCGAGCGCGCAAAGGTTCCGGCGCCTTTTTGCGGCTGCCAAGGCCTCCGAAGTAGGACGCAAAACGAAGCTGATCGTCCTGCGACAAACGTTGGCCGCGAAACACAAGCACGAGGTGCTCGTTCCAGGCCTCCTTGATCACGCGAAACTGATCTTCGTTCGGGGGCTTACTCAGATCGACACCATTGATTTCGGCGCCGCATGCTGGCGAAAGCGGGCTAACACGGATGCCCGGCGCGACCCGAGTTTCCAGGGTTTCGTACATGGGTGTCCTCCGATTGAAATGAGGTTAGCCTGGAAATCCTGGTGTCTCAAGAATGCGCTGGTCTCGCGGTAGGAAGTCAGCGCGGTGGTGGAACGCAGCTCGCCCGCTTCCCGTTAGCTTCGGAGTTGAAGTAATCCGCGCCGGCATGAAAGCGCCGCACGCCAAGATCGCCAAGGCCCGCCATGTCCGAACACGATACGAAGCGATCGCCGGGCCAAGGCCAGCTCCAGTTCCAACCGGAGGTCCTTCCTGATGGCGAGCATTTCGACAGCCGCGAGTCCGGCTTTGGGCCGCGCATCCGCCGCGCAGGCCTCACCCGTGACAACAGCGAAAAATCCACGCGACCCGGTCGATGCCACGCTTACGATCAACGGACAGGATCATCAGCTGGCCTTCGATATCCGCACGTCATTGCTCGACCTGTTGCGCGAGCACCTCGGCATGACCGGAGCAAAAAAAGGCTGCGACCACGGCCAATGTGGGGCGTGTACGGTATTGCTTGATGGCCGACGAATCCTGTCGTGTCTTACGCTTGCGATAGCTGCACAAGGCCGCAAGGTGACAACAATAGAAGGACTTGCCGCCGGCGGCATGCTGCATCCGATGCAGCAGGCCTTCATCGATAACGACGCTTTCCAATGCGGCTATTGTACGCCAGGGCAAATTCTGTCGGCCGTCGCCTGCGTACGGGAGGGCCACGCGCAGAGCGATGACGAAATCCGCGAATACATGAGCGGCAATCTCTGCCGTTGCGCGGCTTACCCCAACATTGTCGCCGCGGTCAAACAGGCGAAGCCGATGATGACGGCGAGCAGGGACTAGTCATGCGCCCCTTCGTTTATGAGCGCGTGCCGAGCGCAAACGCCGCGACGAAAGCCGCGCTGGCCACCGGCCGCGCCGAGGTTTCCTATTTGGCCGGCGGGACCACGCTGCTCGACCTGATGAAACTCGATGTCATGCGCCCGCAATATGTCCTGGACATCAATGCGCTCGACGCCACCACGGACGGCCGCATCGAGGTTGAACCAAACGGCCTGAGGCTGGGCGCATTGGTGCGCATGGCCGATGCCGCCGATCATCCGCACATTCAACGGCAATACCCGGTGATCGCCCAGTCGCTGCAGCTCGCGGCGAGCCAGCAGTTACGCAACATGGCGAGTCTCGGCGGTAACGTGCTGCAACGCACGCGCTGCACCTATTTCCGCGACGTGACGTACGCCGCCTGCAACAAGCGCAATCCGGGCTCCGGCTGCGCGGCGCGCGAGGGCTTCAATCGCATGCATGCCGTGCTGGGTACCAGCGAGCACTGCATCGCGACCTATGCGGGCGATTTCGGCCACGCGCTGATCGCCCTCGACGCCGCGGTCGATCTGGTGGGTCCCCAAGGTGCGCGTACCATCCCGTTCGCCGCGCTCCATCAAGAGCCAGCCGATCGACCGGACCGGGAGACGACACTGCGGGCCGGCGAGCTGATCGTGTCCTTCACGATTCCGGCCGCGCCTTGGACGCGTCGATCGCTTTATCTCAAAGTGCGGGACCGCCAATCATACGAATTCGCGCTGGCCTCCGCGGCGGTCGCTCTTGATCTACAGGAGGGTACTGCCCGTGACGTGCGCATTGCCCTCGGCGGCGTCTCGACCGTTCCTTGGCGCGCGCTCGAGGCCGAGAGCGTTTTGCGCGGCAAGGCGCTCGACGATGCAAACTTGGCAGCGGCGGCCGACGCCGCTTTCGCCAACGCCAAGGGCTACGGCCATAACGATTTCAAGGTCGAACTCGGAAAGCGCACCTTGCATCGCGCGTTGCAAGAGGCGGCCGCGCTGGAGATCTGAAAATGGCGAATGCAGCCGCCCCGATCCCGAAATCGAACATGGGAGCGCCGGCTCCGCGCTATGACGCGCGATTGAAGGTCACCGGTGAAGCGCGCTACCCGTCCGACGAGCCGGTCGCCAATCCCGCCTTCGCGGTTCTGGTGACGAGCTCCATCGCCAAAGGACGGATTGACCGGCTCGACCTCGACGCAGCGCGTGCGGTACCGGGCGTCCTCGACATTCTGACCTACGAAAATGCGTCAGAACTGAAGCCGGCGAAATTCGGCGAAGGCTCTGCAACTTCGATCGAAAGCCTCGGTCCGGAGATCCTCCAGGACGGACAGATCATCGCCGTGGTCGTTGCCGACACATTCGAAGCTGCTACCGAGGCCGCCCACGGGGTGAAGGTGAATTACGGGGCGCAGCCGCCCTCTGCCACCTTCGGCTCACCGGGCCTGAAAAGCGAAGACGCGATCAAGGTGTCGCCGGCGCATAAGCATGTGCCTCAGACCGGCGACGCGGCCGCCGCGATTGCCGCGGCCGAAGTCACGATTGACGTGGGATACGGCACGCCGACGCAGCATCACAATCCCATCGAATTATTCACCACCACCTGCGAATGGGTCGGCGACCGGCTGACCGTCTATGAGCCGAGCCAATTCGTTTACGGGCTGAAAAATGGGGTGGCACAGCGGCTCGGCATTGCGCCCGAGAAGGTGCGCGTGGTCAGCCATTACGTCGGCGGCGCGTTCGGCTCGAAAGGAACGATGACGCCGCGGACGGCGATGATTGCGCTGGCGGCCAGGCGACTCAACCGGCCCGTCAAGCTCGTGGCCGCGCGCGATCAAGGCTTCACCATCGCGACCTACCGCGCCGAGACCCGCCATCACATCCGACTCGGCGCCCGCCGCGATGGCAAGCTTGTCGGCTACAGTCATGAAGGTTGGGAAATCAGTTCGCGGCCCGATCCATACGTCGTCGCCGGTGTGGAGGATACCGCGCAAATGTACGCGTTCGGCAGCGTCGCTACTCGGGTCAATGTCGTCCACGCCGACCGCAACACGCCGGGCTATATGCGCTCTCCGCCGGTCGTGCCCTATGTCTTCGCGCTCGAAAGCGCGATGGACGAGATGGCGAAAAAACTGGGCATGGACCCAGTCGAGTTCCGCCGCGTCAACGACACGCTGACGAGCCCGATCGGCAACAAACCGTATTCAAGCCGCTCGTTGATGACCTGCTACGATCAGGCGGCAGAGGCCTTCGGCTGGAAACGGCGCAATCCCGATCCGCGCTCCATGCGCGACGGCGAATGGCTGGTCGGTTACGGCTGCGCGACCGCCATTTATCCGACCCACGTCGGTCCCGCGGCTGCTCGCGTGCGACTGCAGCCGGACGGCGACGCGCGGGTACAGATCGCCGCGCACGAGATCGGCAATGGCGTTTATACGATTTTGGCGCAGATCGCCGCGGAGCGCCTCGGCGTGAATCTGGCGTCGGTCACGGTGGAGGTTGGCGATTCGCGGCTGCCGCCCGCCCCTGTTGCCGGCGGCTCGAACACGACGGCAAGTTGCTCCAGCACAGTGATGAAGACCTGCGACGCCATCCGCGCCAAGCTCTTCCATGCTTCGGTGACCGCAAACGACGGGCCGCTTGCCGGCCGCCAGGCCAACGAACTGAATCTGACCGATGGCAAGGTGGTCGCGAATGATGGAGCCGGCGAGACCCTTGCCGATGTGTTCAAGCGCATGGGCGTGAGCACAATCGAGGAATATTCCGAGTTTGTCCCCAAAGGGCTCAGACCCGACGCGATTGAGGACCTCTACCGTGGCAAACTCGTCATGACCGGCGGGCCGCATGGCGACAAGATAATGTACGCGATGGGCGCGGAGTTCGTCGAGGTCCGCATCCATTCATTGACGCGGGAAATCCGCGTGCCCCGCATCGTCGGCGCGTTCGCTGCCGGCCGCCTGATGAACACCCGAACCGCGCACAGCCAGTACATGGGCGGCATGATCTGGGGCATCGGCTCGGCCCTGCACGAAGCAACCGAAATCGACACGCGCTATGCGCGCTATGTCAACGATAACCTCGCCGACTACATGATCCCGGTGAATGCCGACGTGAATGACGTGCAGGTGATTCTGGTCCCGGAGGAAGACCACGATGTGAATCCGGCCGGCGTGAAGGGGCTCGGCGAACTCGCCAATGTCGGCACTGCCGCGGCTGTCGCCAGCGCCGTCTATCACGCGACCGGCACACGCATTCGCCAGCTGCCGATCCGCCTTGAGAAGCTGTTGGCGACATGATGGCGGCACACCGCATCGCGCTTCCCTGATCGATCAATTTCATTGCGGTAACTTGTGTCGCCGCGGCGCCCTTAGCAGCCGATCGAACGGCTCTGTTTCCCCCTCGCATCGATTGCAAGATCAACCACGATCCGCAGACAACCGCCGCAGAAGCGGGCCATCGGATCGCTCGTCAGCCCTTCTTGCCCGCGGCCCGTTTAGCGGCATGGTATTTCCGCCGAGTCGCGGCGATGTCGACGCGAGGCTTCGGCAACTTTAGACCCATGTCATCCATCGCGTCCGCGACGATTTGCGAGATGGCCAGATTGCGAAACCACTTGTGGTCGGACGGTATGATGTACCACGGCGCCCGCCTGGTGCTGGTTTGCTCGATCGCCTCCTCATACGCCTCCACGTATTTCGGCCACAGCTCGCGCTCCGCATAGTCGGAATTGCTGATCTTCCACTGCCGCGCTCGGTCATCGAGTCGCTGCCTGAAACGATCAAGCTGCTCGCCCGGAGAGATGTGAAGGCAGAATTTCAGAATGCGTGTGCGGCTTTCGCTCAGAATTTTTTCGAAATCATTGATCAGATCGTAGCGTTTCGACCAGACCGACCGCGGCACCAGCTTGTGAACGCGCACGGCGAGCACGTCCTCGTAGTGCGAGCGGTTATAGATCGCTACCTCGCCGTTGGCCGGCGCGCGCCAATGGACCCGCCACAGGAAATCGTGCGCCAGTTCCTCCGGTGTGGGCTGTTTGAAACCGTAAACACGGGTCCCTTGTGGATTCATGCCGGTAAAAAGATGCCGGACGACTCCATCCTTGCCCGAAGCATCGAGGCCTTGCAGCACGATGAGAAGCGACTGGCTGGCGTCGGCGTATAGAAGATATTGCAGCCGATCCATGCGCCCTTCTTCCTTGGCGATTTCGTCGCGCGCGGTGGCCTGCGATTCGTGCTTTCCGGCGTAGCCGGGATCGATCTTTCCAAGCCTGACCTTTGAGCCCGGTTCGACCAAGAATTTCTTGCCATAGTTCATGCGCGCCTCACGAGCTGCTTCCTCGCTCTGTCAACGTCATAACGCAGTTGCGGTCGAATGAGCGCAACATACCCTTGCCGTTCGGCGGACAGCGAAGCTGCCACTGTTCGCGCTCGCAACTGCTTGCCTGCCAAGCAGCACGGGCCCGTATCATGAACTGCGGCCGGCGCAGCCCAGATGGAACTTGCCCGCCGCCGCTCGCATTGAGTGTCAGGCAGGAGACTCGCAATGGAAAAGAAGCACCTGTGGCACTTCTGGTATTTCGCCGCAGCCATTTTCGGCATCATCGTCCTGCAGCAGCTTTGGGCGGGGAAAGAAGCGCTTCAAGTCATTCCCTACAGTGGATTTCTCCACGATCTCAAGAGCGGAAAGATCGCACAGGTGCGCGTCTCGGGCGATTACATCGAGGGCAAATGGAAGCAGTCGGTCAACGGCAAAAGCACCTTCGTCACAACGCGCGTTCCGTCCGATCTTGCCGGCCAGCTTTCAAAATATAACGTGCGGTTTTCCGGACAAGTGCAAAACACCTTTCTCGGCACATTACTGTCTTGGGTCGTGCCGACCCTGTTGTTTTTCGGCATCTGGATATTCTGGTTTCGGCGCGTCGCGCAGAAGCAGGGCTTCGGCGGCATGATGTCCATCGGCCGCAGCAAAGCAAAGATCTACGTCGAGACCGATACCAAAACTCGCTTCGACGACGTCGCCGGCGTCGACGAGGCCAAGGAAGAACTTGCCGAGGTTGTCCAATTCCTTAAGGATCCAAAACAATACGGCCGGCTGGGTGCGCGCGTTCCCAAAGGCGTGCTTCTGGTCGGGCCGCCCGGTACCGGCAAGACGCTGCTGGCTCGCGCGGTCGCCGGCGAGGCCGCCGTTCCGTTCTTTTCGATCAATGGCTCGGAATTCGTTGAAATGTTTGTCGGGGTCGGGGCGGCGCGGGTGCGCGACTTGTTCGAGCAAGCGCGCGCCAAGGCGCCGGCCATCATCTTCATCGACGAACTCGACGCCATGGGACGCGCCCGCGGCGCCTATCCTTATGGCGGCCATGACGAGAAGGAGCAGACGCTCAATCAGCTCCTGGTCGAACTCGATGGCTTTGATTCGCGGTCCGGCCTGGTTCTGATCGCGGCCAGCAACCGGCCGGAGATTCTCGATCCGGCCCTGCTGCGCGCCGGACGCTTCGATCGCCAGGTCCTGGTCGATCGTCCCGACAAGGCCGGCCGTATCGACGTACTGAAGATCCATCTGAAGGGCCACCGTCTGGCCGCGAACGTCGATCCGGCCGAGATCGCCGCGCTCACGACCGGCTTTACCGGAGCGGACCTTGCCAACCTCGTCAACGAGGCGGCCCTGATCGCCACCAGGCACAGAGCCAGTGAGATTACGATGAACGATTTCACCAGCGCGGTGGAGCGGCTCGTGGCCGGCCTGGAGAAGCGCAAACGCGTCCTCAATCCGCAGGAGCGTAAGGTCGTCGCCTACCACGAAATGGGTCATGCGCTGACCGCAATGTCGCTGCCCGACGTGGATCCGGTACACAAGGTTTCGATCATCCCGCGCGGCATCGGCGCGCTCGGCTATACGATCCAGCGGCCGACTGAGGACCGCTACTTGATGACTCGGGAAGAGCTGGACAGCCGGATGGCGGTCCTGCTCGGCGGACGAGCGGCGGAGTGGATCGTATTCGGGCACCTGTCGACCGGCGCTGCCGACGATCTCGCCAAGGTCACCGACATCGCCCGCGACATGGTCATGCGCTTTGGCATGGAAAAATCGCTTGGGCCGGTATCCTATGAGAGTCCACGCTCGCCATTCATGAACGGCGCGCCGGCCCCGGAAAGCTGGCACGAGAGGCGCTACAGCGACGAGACCGCGCATGCCATCGACCAGGCCGTACAGCATATCGTGGAAACGACGTTCGACCGCACGGTCTCGATTCTGAAAGCGCACCGCGACCTGTTGGAAGGTGGCGCCAAGATGCTGCTGGAAAACGAGACGCTGGACGAGGACGAACTGCGCCAATTCAAGGGCAAGATTTGTCCGACCGTGAGCGAACCTGCCGTCACACTATTGCCGCATCCGGCTAACTGATCCCTTCGCCACATTCGACCGGTCTCGGTCCGTCAGCGGCAGAACCGCCCGCCGCTGGCAGGCCAGCCGTTTGACTGATAAAGCGGACTGGAAACCGCCGTTCGGCGGCACTGGCAAACGGCGGCCATGGATCAACCGTTCAATTATATCGGCTACGAAATTTCGGTTTGGCTCTTGCCAATCCTGATCGCGGTGACCTTCCACGAGGCGGCCCACGGCTTTGCCGCTCGCCTCCTCGGCGATGACACGGCGTGGCGTCTTGGCCGCGTCAGCTTCAACCCGTTCAAGCATATCGACCCGTTCGGCACGATCGTTCTGCCGGCTCTTCTTCTCCTGGCGCGCTCGCCGTTCCTGTTCGGCTACGCCAAACCGGTGCCGGTGAACTTTCGCGCGCTACGCCATCCGCGCCGCGACATGATTTTGGTCGCTGCCGCCGGACCGGCAATGAACCTGCTGCTGGCGATGCTCGCCGCCGCCTCATTTCACCTGCTGGATTACACGCCGGACGCGGTGGTGCGCTTCCTGGCCGAAAACCTCAAAAACGCGCTTATCCTCAACGTCGTTCTGGCGGTCTTCAATCTGCTCCCTCTTCCGCCGCTCGACGGCGGACGAATAATCGTCGGGCTGCTGCCGAAGGCGCTCGCCCAACCGTTCTCGCGCATCGAACCCTACGGTTTGATTTTGCTGATCGCTTTACTGATCATCGTGCCGCTGTTCGGCGAACAATTCGGCGTCAATCTGGACTTCATTTCGCAGATCATCACCCGATCCGCCAATACGATCATCGGCGCCATCCTGCACTTGACCGCGAATACCTAGCAAATCCTTCGTGTCCGCCATGACACATCAGCACGCCCGGACCGGCCGCCTCCTTCAGGCCTCCAAAGAGTTCCACCAGTGCGCGACTTCGTCTACTCCCCACGCGCCAAGGCGCGACAAGGCGAAACAGCTTCTTCACGACGCGCAGCGCAAGCGTTCCCGCCAATCGCAATAGCCATAGCCCGGATGGCAACAGCCGAACGAGATTGGCGAACAATAGTAAAATTCGTGGTCGATGCCGCAATGGTTTGCGCAATAGACCCGCCCGCGATTGCCGTCGTACCTGCAATGATTGCGGAAGCTCGGCGGCAGCGACAGCGGCGGCTGCCAATCGATGGCGACGAGCGGAGCGCGGCGCAGGGACGAATTCGACCCCTCGGCCAGCGACAGAGTCGGCCACAGCGCTCCGGCAAGAAGAAACGTCACGACCACACGCCTGACCGGCAGCCGTGCGGTCACGCGCCGTTTGCCGCCCAGAATCGTCGCCCAGAGCACATCGTTCCTCCCTGCCCTTCGCCACCGATCCGGCTTTTTGCCGGTCGCCTGGCGCCGAGAACGGCCCGCCGGCGCACGTGCCGTTTTATTGACGATCTCGTCCTGATCGGCAAGTGTAGCGCTCCACGCGGACTTCGTAACGTTGTTCGCGGCGCATTCCGGCCGAGACATGAATATTCTAACGGATACCCGTTTCGGCTTTCTCGGTGCGCGCACGGCCGGAAAAGTCCGCGACATTTATCAGCGCAACGACAAGCTTGTCCTGATCGCCACCGACCGGCATTCTTCATTCGACCGCATCATTGCGCACATTCCCTGGAAAGGTCAGGTGCTCAATCAGGTCAGCGCCTGGTGGTTCGAGAGAACCAAGGATCTAGTGCCGAACCACGTGCTCGCGGTTCCCGATCCGAACGTGACCGTCGCCAGAAAATGCACACCGGTGCCGGTGGAAGCGGTCGTGCGCGGTTACCTGACCGGCGTCACGGATACCGCCGCCTGGACCAGATATGCGGCCGGCGAGCGCAGTTTCGGCGGTACGGTGCTGCCTGACGGCATGCGCAAGAACCAGCCGCTGCCGCAGCCGATATTCGATCCCACCACCAAAGAGGCCGCCCACGACCGCGCACTGACGCCAGAACAAATGATCGCCGAGGGCTTTATCACCCGGGAACTGTTCGATCGCATCAGGGCGACGGCTCTTGCGCTATTTGCCCGCGGGCAAGAGCTGGCGACGCGCAGCGGCCTTATTCTCGTCGACACCAAATATGAATTCGGCACAGACCAGAACGGCGCACTCGTTCTCATAGACGAAATTCACACGCCGGACTCCTCGCGCTATTGGCGGCTCGACTCCTACGCGGGCCGCTTCGGGGCCGGACAGGAGCCGCAATATTTCGACAAGGAATTTCTACGCCTGTGGTTTCGCGATCATTGCGATCCGTACCGGGACACCGCCTTGCCGCCGGCGCCGCCGGACCTCGTACAGGAGCTGTCGCGGCGCTACATCGCCATGTACGAGCAGATCACCGGCATGACGTTCGAATACGGCGAGACGCCGATCCCGGAACGCATCGAACGCAATCTGAAATCCTACGCATTTTGAAGCCACGCTGC
>JBOHIU010000165.1:0-10106 GCA_050725855.1 Xanthobacteraceae bacterium
TTTTATTTGCGCTACCACGGTTATTCGAAATTCTTCCCGCTATGGGCGCTGGCGCGCTACCGCAATCTCAAACAGGGCAACACACGACGCGTCGCCTTCGGAATGTAGCCGGCATCGGCGTGAGCAACACGCCTCGCCGAAAGTCGTTTTGCGACGCTCGATGGAACTTTCAGGCGCGCTAAGGCGTGTCGAATCTTATCGGGTGTGGCGCCAAAGACACAGCCAAAAACGGCCTTGGCGCGTTGGAGCGCTGATCAACCACTTCACGTGTCAGGGGAACGACATGCGCAAAATTCTGTTTGGGATTGCCGCCGCAGTGCTGGCCGGCACGCCCGCTCTCGCCGCCGATTTGGCGCCGGTGGCGCCGGGGCCCATGTATTACAAGGCGCCGCCGATGGCGATGGCTCCGCAGACCTGGACCGGCTTCTACATCGGCGGCGACATCGGAGGCGCTTGGTCGCACACCGATGGAAGCTGGGCCGGGCTGCCAGGTGTTAATCCGACGAGCGGCAATCTGAACGGTTCCGGTTTCCTGGGCGGTGTGCACGCCGGATACAATTATCAATTCGCGCCGTCGTGGGTGCTCGGCGTCGAAGGCGATTGGGACTGGGCCCATGCGGGCGGCTCGAACAGTCAAACGTGGACGCTGTTAGGCACCGGCGTGCCGATCCCGGGCGCTGTGACCACGATGAATGCGACGGTCGATTGGCTCGCTTCGATCCGTGGCCGCCTCGGCTATCTGGTGACGCCGAGGGTTCTTGCTTACGTCACCGGCGGCGCGGCTTGGGGCAATGTCCACTACAGCGCGACGGCGGCCGATCCCGCGACCGGTTATCTCGCCTCGACCGCCTTCAACAATACCTCGGATGGCTTTGTGGTCGGCGGCGGCCTTGAATGGGCGATGACAACGCACTGGTCGGTGCGCGCCGAGTATCTGTACTACCGCCTGGATAGTGGGCAGGGCGCGACGGCGGCCGGAACCCCAGCAGCCTTCGCCGGTTTGCCGTCGAGCTTCAGCTGGGGCCACACCAGCGTGGATGTCGCGCGGGCCGGCCTGAGCTATAAGTTCTGATGCTGTGAGGGCTGGTCCCGAGCTTTCCGCTCAGGGCGCCCAAACAAAAAAACCCTCGGTCAAGGCCGAGGGTTTTCCTTGCCGGAGGATCTGGAAAGACGGGAATCAGGCAGCGCTCGCCGACGTCCGCGCCGCCTTCGCCGCCTTCTCCCGCGCCTCGTTGGCGCGGATCTCCGAAAGCGTCTGCCGCACTTGGCCGTCGAACACATATTGCGCCGGCCGCTGGCGGCTCATGTCGATCTCCGGCGCCATCGGGCCTTCGGTCTTGACGCCGCGCCAGGCGATCATGGCTGCCTGCAGCGGATGCCGCATCATCGCGTTGGCGGCGGTTGGCTCGTAGCCGCAGTGCGCCATGCAGTTCGCGCATTTTTCGTAGCGGCCGGTGCCGTAGGTATCCCAGTCGGTGGTCTCCATCAGCTCGGCAAAGCTCTTGGCGTAGCCTTCGCCGAGCAGATAGCAGGGCTTCTGCCAGCCAAAAATGTTGCGCGTCGGCATGCCCCACGGCGTGCAATGGAATTCCTGATTGCCGGCAAGAAAGTCGAGGAACATGCCGGAATGGGTCAGATTCCACGTCTTGCCCTCGCGGAGGGCGAAGACCTTGCGGAACAACTCCTTGGTCTTGCGGCGGTTGAGGAAGTGCTGCTGATCGGGCGCCCGTTCATAGGCGTAGCCGGGCGAGATCGAGACGCCGACGCCGAGCTCCGCGGTGAGATCAAGAAACGCGGCAATATCCTCGGCCGGGTGGCCGTCGAAGATCGTGCAGTTGACGTTGACGGCAAAGCCCCTGGCCTTGGCGGCCTTGATCGCGTCGACAGCCCGCTCGAAGCCGCCCTCCATGCACACCGACTTGTCGTGATGCTGCTTCAGTCCGTCCAGATGCACGGAGAAAAACAGATAGGGCGACGGCTCGAACAGATGCAGCTTCTTTTCCAGAAGCAGCGCATTGGTGCAGAGCGAGACGAATTTCTTGCGGGCGACGATAGCTTTGACGATTTCGCCAATCTCCTTGTGGATCAGCGGTTCGCCGCCCGGAATGGCGACCATCGGCGCGCCGCACTCATCGACCGCGTCGAGGCATTCCTGGACCGAAAGGCGCTTGTTGAGGATCGCGTCGGGATAATCGATCTTGCCGCAGCCGGTGCAGGCGAGATTGCATCGGAACAACGGCTCCAGCATCAGCACCAGCGGATAGCGCTTTCGGCCCTTGAGGCGCTGGCGCAGGATGTAGGAGCCGACGGCCGCCTGTTGTCGCAATGAGACTGTCACAACCTTGTCCTTCCTGAATGCCCGTTTCGGTAAATCTTCGGCAGCCGCCGCCCGAGAATCATACTTTTGCCGCCGCGCGACCGGCGACACCGTCGGTCAATTCGGGCGGCAAGCGGAACTCGATCGTCTCCTGCCGGCCGGTCAACTCGCTGACCGCGACCGGCCCGAGCCGGCGTAGTGCGTCGATCACGTCCTCGACCAGAACCTCCGGGGCCGAGGCGCCTGCGGTAATCCCGACCGTGTCCGCGCCGTCGAACCAATCCGGCTCGACCTCACTACCGTCGGCAATAAGGTAGCTCGGCGTGCCGTCCTCCTCGCCGATTTCGCGCAGCCGGTTGGAGTTGGAACTGTTCTTGGCGCCGACGACCAGGATAACGTCGACCAGCTTGGAGAGTTCGCGCACCGCGGTCTGGCGATTCTGCGTGGCGTAGCAGATGTCACGCGTCTCCGGACCGACAATGTCGGTGAAGCGGCCATGCAACGCCGCGATGATGCCGCGCGTATCGTCCACCGAAAGGGTCGTCTGCGTCACATAGGCGACCGGGGTGTCGGACGCGATGTCGAGGTTGGCGACGTCGCTTTCGGTTTGCACCAGCATCACCGGCTCGGCGATCTGGCCCATCGTCCCCTCGACCTCCGGATGGCCGGCGTGGCCGATCAGAATGAGCCGCCGGCCTTGGCCGACATAACGCTTGCCTTGGTTATGGACCTTGGTGACCAGCGGGCAGGTAGCGTTGAGCACGGGGAGCTGGCGCGAGGCCGCCGCTTCCTCCACGCTTTTGGCGACGCCATGGGCACTGAAAATGGTGACCGCATTGGGCGGAACCTCGGAGAGATCCTCGACGAAACGCGCACCCTTGGCTTTGAGGCTCTCCACCACGTGCTTGTTATGCACGATTTCGTGCCGCACATAGACGGGGGGGCCGAATTTCTGCAGCGCCCGCTCGACGATCTCGATGGCGCGCACGACGCCGGCACAAAAGCCGCGAGGTTGGGCCAATATGACTTTCATCGACAAAATACCTCCACGCCGGCCCCCAATTCGGAGCCTCCCCTGAGGCTCCCGGGCCGACCGCGCTGACGTCTTGTATCCAGATACTTTGGCTGTGGCGCCGTGACAATCAAGACCAGCCATTAGCCTTGTTCCGGCCCCGGCGGGTCTATCTTCGACGATTTGTCCGTGCGGGCCGTTCAATGGGCCGTTCAATCCTGCGCGAGCGCCCAGAAAGCCAGCATCCGGCCGGCATGTTCATCCGGCGGCCGCGCCATTAACGATGATGCGGTTTCGCTGGACAAAAGTCGGAAATAGGCCCTCAGGGCGCCTCTCGCGCCAGTTTGTCGATATAGGAAAATATCCACAAGTTGATTTTGTGGCGTTTCCAGGCATTTAGGGCGCGCCGCCGTCGATCGGCGCGTGTATCGAATGGCCGTCTCACCGCACCGGACATGCGCGCCTCCATTTTGCCTTTGTCTTAACGCCTCAACCCGGCTGTGCCGGTGACAGGACCCCTCTCGCTTACGGTTTTCCGAAGGTTATGAAGACAGTCAGTGCTTTCGTTGTCCGGGCGGTCGCTTTTTGCGGGCACTACGCTTGGCCGGTCATCGCCGCGGCGATCCTGCTCGCGGCCGCATCGTCCTGGTACGCGGCGTCGCATTTTAAGCTGACGACCAATATGTCGCAGCTTATTTCCAACAACATTCCATGGCGGCAGCGCGAAGCCGCGCTGGAAAAAGCATTTCCGCATTTCCAAACCATTGTCGCCGTGATCAACGCGCCGACCGCCGAACTGGTCCAGGAAGCTACCGGCGCGCTGGTTCGGCGTTTGACACCGCAGAAGCAATTCTTTGGCTCAATCGAGGATCCGGCCGGCGGTCCGTTCTTTGCGCAAAACGGGCTGCTGTTTCTCAAGACCAAGGACCTCGCCACGCGCATGACGATGCTCACGCAGGCGACGCGCCTCGTTTCGGTTCTAGCGGGCGACCCTACTCTCCGCGGCACGCTGCAGGCGCTGCAGTTCGGACTTCTCGGCGTACAGGGCGGCCGCATCACGCTCGATGCCATGGCCTGGCCGATGACGCTCGCGGCCGACACGATAGAAAAGGTCAATGCAGGTCAGCCGGCCAGCTTTTCCTGGCGTGAACTGGTGCAGGGCAGCCGACCCAAGCCCGACGAACTCATGCGGTTTCTTAGTATCCGCGCCATGCTCGACTTTTCCGCGCTCGAGCCGGGCCTCAAATCGAGCAACGCCATACGACAAGCCGCCAAGGACCTCGATTTTGCCGGCAAATATCACGCACGGCTGCGCCTCACCGGTCCGGTGCCGCTTGAGGACGAGGAATTCGCCACGATCAAGGAGAATGCAGCGCTCAATGCCACCGTGACGATCGCCGTGGTGCTGTTCATTCTCTGGATGGCGCTGCGCTGGTGGCGGATCATCTTTGCCGTCTTCGTCAACCTCGTTGTGGGATTGTTGATCACGGCTGCTCTCGGCCTGCTGATGGTCGGCGCGCTCAATTTGATATCGGTGTATTTCGCTGTGTTATTCGTCGGATTGGGTGTCGATTTTGGCATCCAATTCAGCGTCCGCTATCGGGCCGAGCGGTACGAACTCGATGACTTGCATATGGCGCTGCTGCACGCCGGCCGCCGCGCCGGCGCGCCGCTGACGCTGGCGGCGCTCGCCACCGCCGCGGGTTTCCTGTCGTTCCTGCCCACCGCCTACAAGGGCGTGTCCGAACTCGGGCTGATCGCCGGCGCCGGTATGCTGATCGCGTTTGTCACCAGCGTGACGCTATTGCCCGCGCTGCTCAGCGTGCTCAATCCGCCGCGCGAGCCGGCTCCGCTCGGCTATGCCGCTCTGGCGCCGGTCGACCGGTTTCTCGAGCGCAACCGCATGCCGATCCTGATCGCGACCGGCGTTATCGTCGCGGCCGGGCTGCCTTTGCTCTTTTGGCTGCATTTCGATTTCAATCCGATGAATTTGCGCAGCCCGAAAGTGGAGTCCGTCGCCACCTACCTCGATCTGAAAAACGACCCCAATAGTGGCGCCAACGACATTCAGGTGTTGGCGCCGACGCTTGCGGCTGCCGACCGGACGGCGGCCAAGGTACGGGCTCTACCCGAGGTGGCCCGCGTCACGACGCTCTCCAGCTTCATCCCCGACCAACAACAGGAAAAGCTTGCGCTGATCGGCAGTGCGGCAAAGACGCTCGGCCCCGCGCTCAATCCCGCTCGCGAGGCCGCGCCGCCGACCGATGCGCAGGATGTCGCCATGATCGACTCCACGGTCAATGCACTTGCCGTTGTGACTGGCAATGCCAAGGGCCCCGGCGCGGACGCCGCGCACCGGCTGGCAGCCGCGCTATCGGCGCTCGCCAAGGCCGACCCGGCGACGCGGCAGCGGGTGCAGCTCGCGTTCGTGCAGCCATTGCGAACCGCGCTCGACGAGCTTCGCGACTTGTTCAAAGCCCATGCGGTAACCCGCGACAACCTTCCGCCCGCGGTTGCGAACGAGTGGGTGACGCCCAGCGGGCAAGCGCGCGTCGACATCGCGCCCAGAGGCAATGCGGACAGCAACGCGGTGCAGGAGAAATTTGCGGCGGCCGTGCAGTCGGTCGCACCCGACGCCGCCGAAGGTCCGATTTCCATTCTGCAGGCGCGCAACACGGTGCTGACGGCCTTCGTTGAAGCCGGCGCTTGCGCGCTGCTTTCGATCGCAGTCCTGTTGTGGATCGCGCTGCGGCGCATTATCGACGTGCTTTTGACGCTGGTGCCGCTGTTGCTCGCCGGCGTGGTGACGCTTGAGATTTGCGTTCTTGTCGGCCTGCCGCTGAATTTCGCCAACATCATCGCGCTGCCGCTGTTGCTCGGCGTCGGCGTGGCTTTCAAGATCTACTACATCATGGCGTGGCGCGAAGGTCAGACCAATCTGCTGCAGTCGGTGCTCACGCGCGCGGTGACATTCAGCGCGCTCACCACGGCGACCGCCTTCGGCAGCCTGTGGTTCTCCAGCCATCCCGGCACGTCGAGCATGGGCAAGCTGCTGGCGATTTCGCTCTTGACCACGATGGCGGCGGCGGCGCTGTTCCAGCCCGTGCTCATGGGCAAACCGCGCGAGCAGGAGAAAATCTCGTGACGATTCCGCGCTGACGGTGTGCCGCCGCTTGCGCGCTCAGTTCCCTTTTGCTCGAACGGAGCCCGGATCGGAGCTGGCCGAGGGATCCACCTGCTGTCGTATCGCCGGATCGAGCATGGCGTAGTCGGAATCCGGCAGGCGCGTCCAATATTCGTTGCGGCCCAAAAGCGCAAAACCAAGAAAGCCGCGGACCACGAGCGTCTGGCCATCCTGCGTCACGCTCATCATCGCGTCATAGACGTTGCCGTCGCGCGGATCGAGGATCGTTCCCCCGTCGTATTTGTTGTCGCCGTCCGACTTCATGCCGCGGACGATCTGCAGGCCGAGCCACGGCTGATTGTGGCGGTCGTCCTTGCATTTGTCGCAGGTGATGCTGGGGTCCTGGCCGGGCTTGAGAAACATCTTGACCAGGGTACCGGCATAGACGCCGTTGTCGTCGGTGATCGCAAACCAGCCGGATGGCTGCTTGGTGTCCGGATCGGTGGCCTGCCACAGCCCGACCGGCGACATATCCGCGCCCACCGCTTGGCCGCATATCATCAGCGACATAACGGCTGCGATACCGGTCGCGAGTTTTGCCCGCATGCTCGGAACTCCATCGTTGCTCTCAGCGGTAGATACGCCGGCCAGGACCGGATCGTCACCCGGGGCCAAGGGGCGTCGCGCCGATTCATCTGGTGCGGAGGGGTCTCTTCATTCACTATGACGTCGTGCGGCCAAATGACGCCAGCGGCGGATAGGCGAGAACGGCATGAAAATCAAATCGGTCGAACCGTTTGCGATCAGCCTGCCGATGAAGAAGCCGGTCACGATGGCGGCCGAGACCGTGACGCGGGCGGACAATGTGCTGGTCCGCATCGAAGCCGATAATGGCCGCGCCGGCTGGGGCGAGGCGGCATCGGCACCGACCATGACGGGAGAGACGACCGCCAGCATGATGGCGGCGATCATACATATGACACCTGTGCTGATCGGGCGCGCGGCCCACGATTTTGGCGCGCTGTCCGCCGCTATGGACTCCGTCATGTACGGCAATACCGGAGCGAAGGCCGCCATCGACATCGCCGCGCAGGATGCTGTCGCACGCGCGGCCGGAAAGCCGGTCCACGCCTTGCTCGGCGCCAAGCGGCGCACCCGCATCGCGGTGCTGGCGGTAATCGGCTCGACCGACGAGGCGGCCGATCTCTCCGAGGCGCAAGCGTGCTGGGCGGCGGGCTATCGCGCCTTCAAAATCAAGGTCGGCATCGCGTCGCCGGAAGCGGATGCCGCGCGCACCCGCGCAATATGCGGTCTGCTCAAGGGACAGGGCGGCGAATGTCTCGTCTCCGCCGATGCCAATCAGGGGTTCCGGGTCGAGGAGGCGCTTCGCTACGTCGGCGCGCTGGCCGATTGCGCGCTCGATTTCTTCGAGCAGCCGGTTCACGCCCACGATCTCAACGGCATGGCGCGCGTCGCCGCCGCCAGCGGCGTGCCGATCGGCGCCGATGAGGGAATTCATTCGCTCGACGATATCGAGCGCCACCACGCGCGCAACGCCGCGGCTGGCGTGAGTCTGAAGGCGATCAAGCTGGGCGGCCTGCGCGCGATGGCCGAGGCCTGCAGGCTCTGCGATGCCCTCGGCATGAAGGTCAATATTTCCTGCAAAACCGGCGAGTCGAGCGTTGCCTCCGCCGCCGCCCTTCATCTCGCCGCGACTGTTCCGGCGCTCGCCTGGGGCCTGACCCTCACGAGCCACGGCTTGGCCGAAGACATCGCGATTGATCCGTTGCGCATTCAGGACGGTCACATCGCGGTGCCGGACCGGCCTGGCCTCGGCATCGAGGTCGACGAAGGACGGATTCGCCAGCCCGAATTCAAGGAGAGGATGATTGCGTAGGCCGCGTTTCTTCAATCCTCATCGTCTTCATCTTCGTCTTTTTCGTCCTCTTCCTCGTCTTCGTCTTCGTCCTCCTCTTCCTCGTCGTCCTCGTCGTCGTCCTCCTCCCTTGCCCTGGCCTCCTTGATTTCGCCTTCGATGAACTCGTCCAGATCGTCGAAAGCCTCGTCGATCTCGTGGCTCGGGATGCTTTCCTCCAATGCCGTCTCGCGACATTCGGCAGCCCATTCCTTCGCCAGCGAGGCCTGTTCTTTCTCCTCGGGGTAGCCCTCCTCTTCGATTTTTTCCGAAACCCACGTCTCGACGAATTCGAGGGCGCGCGCGCTCATGTAATGTCTCCTGCATTCCGCCGCTGGGGGAGCTACCATACGGAGGGAGGACAACGTGAAGTCAAGAGAGCTTGGTATCGCGGTCGTCGGCTCGGGCCGGATCGGCACGTTGCGCGCGCGCCTTGCCGCCAAGCATCCGGCGGTGGGCTTTCTCGCCGTGTCCGACACATCGCCGGCGCAGGCGAAGGCGCTGGCGGAACTCGCTGGCGCCGACTTCTACTCCGCCGACAACGACGAAGTGATCGCGCATCCGCGGGTGAACGCGGTGTTCGTCTCGACTCCGGAAGGCGAGCATGCCGCGCCGGTCTGCAAGGCGCTTGAACTCGGCAAGCCGGTTCTGGTGGAAAAGCCGCTGGCGCTGTCGCTCGCCGATGCCGAAGCCATTCTCAAGACGCTGCAGGCGACCGGCGGCACGCTCCGGGTCGGCTACAGTCGCCGCTTCAAGGAATGCTTCCTGCGCGCCAAGGAGCAGATGCTTCATGGCCGCCTCGGCACGGTGAGCGGGGGGCTCGCGCGCGTCTACAATTCGCGGGCGCAGACCTTCGCCATCCTCAAGCGCGATCCGCAGGCCACGCCGGTGCTCGACGTGCTCACCTATTACGTCGATCTGATCTGCTGGCTGTTGGAAGGCAACAGGCCGGTCGAAGTGGTGGCGCGCGGCCAATCCGGCGTGTTTCGCGAGGCCGGCTACAGCGCCCAGGACGTCACCTGGGCGCTGGTGACGTTTGCCGACGGCGCGGTGATCAATTTCGGCATCGGCTACGCCTTGCCGGCGCGCTATCCGACGCAGGGACAATCCGATCGGGTCGAACTGCTCGGCAGCGACGGCGCCATGATCATCGACGACGATCACATGGAGCACCTGATATTTTCCGAGCAAGGCATCCCGCACCCCTACGTGCCCGGCCACGCGGTCGACATGGCGTTCCTCGGCAGCAACAGCGCGGGCGATTGGGCTCTCGGCGATTTCTGGGGACCGCTCGGCAACGAGACCCGCGCCTGGCTCGACTTTCTGACGACCGGCCGGCCGAGCATTCATTGCACGGCGAAGCAGGCGATGCTCAACCTGAAAACCACCTACGCCATCGAGCGGGCCGCTGCGACCGGGCAGGCGGTGCGGCTGGATGCGGGGTAGGGCGCGTTACGCCCGAGCCGGATAGACGGGGGCCGCACTCCTCACCCAATGTCTCTCCAGTCATGGCAAATAAGCGGACCGGAGGACATTGTTCCTGCGCGTGCGCGGCCATCGAAGACGATCGCTTCGTGGTGCCGGTGGTGACCGTCGGCCATTGGCACGAGATCTATCGGTGAGAAACTGCGGGGCATAAAAACTGGCGCTGATCCGCGAGCCTCTGGCGGTCCGGCGCCCGACGGTCCATCATCGCGGTGCGCTCATTCAACGGGGCAGGTAAGGGACACGAAAGGCA
>JBOHIU010000166.1:0-4922 GCA_050725855.1 Xanthobacteraceae bacterium
CGCCAGCGGCTCATGCGGTTTTCCAGAATCTTGACCAGGCCGGTCATCACCAGCGACAGCCCGGCAAAGATGATCAGGCCGGCAAACACGATATCGACCCGGAAGCCGCTGGCGGCGCGGACCATCACCACGCCGAGGCCTTCCTGTGAGCCGAAGAACTCGGCCACCACGACGCCGAGAATGGCGCGGCCGATCGCGAGCCGCAATCCGACCACGATGAAGGGCAGCGAATTCGGCACCACGACCAGACGCGCGATCTGCCATTCGCTGGCGCCGAATGAGCGCACGACGTTGATCAGAAGCTTGTCGGCATTGCGCACCCCCTCATAGGTATTGATGAGCAGGGGGAACAAAGCGCCGATGAAAACAATGGCAACCTTCGACCATAGCCCGATGCCGAACCACAGCATCAGGAGCGGCAGAAACACCAGCCGCGGAGTCGCGTTGAACGCGGTGATGAACGGATCGAGCATGGCATTGAGCGTGCTCGATCGGCCGAGCAGAACGCCGAGCGGCAACCCGACCAGGATCGACAGTCCGAGGCCGATGCCGAACGCCGTAGAGCTGACCCCGAGTGGCGCCCAGACCGAGCCGGTGGCGAACATCTCCCACAGCGTGTCGAGGACGCGGCTCGGCACGGTGAAAAACAATTTCGTTCCCGCCTTCATCGGCACGAAAGAGGGCAGGAATTGCCAGACCAGGAGCAGGACCGCCATGCTGCCGAGACCGAGCGCGGTCGGCTCGAAACGCCGCCACAGGCTCCGCCTGCTGGCGTCGAGAGCCTCGGGCTGATCGCCCACCAGGACTGAGGCGTCGATGGTTCGGGTTTCGGCCATGGCTATCGTCCGACGTTCCAGGGAAACGCGGCGCGCTCGGCCCAACGGATGCCCTCGGTCAGCACCACCGCGATCACCATCACGGTGAGAATGCAGCCGAACATTTTATCCATGGCGAACAAGTCGCCGAAGCGGGAGATGGCGAAGCCGATGCCTTCGGACGAGGCGAAGAACTCGCCGACCAGGACGCCGATCAAGGCGCGGCCGATCCCGATGCGGGCGGCGGCGACCACATAGGGCAACACGCTCGGGAAGATGACCTTGCGATACAGATCCCATTCGCCGCCGCCGAGCGAGCGCACAACGTTGATCAGCAGCCGGTCGACGGCGCGAACGCCCGCATAGGCATTGAAGACGAACGGGAACACGGCGAGCGAAAACACGATGATCGATTTGCCCGATATGCCGACGCCGAAGAAGATCACCAGCAGCGGCGCCAGCGCGACCAGCGGGCTGGCGTAAAACACCGTCATCAACGGATCGAGCGCGTAGCCGACGCGGGGACGCCAGCCCATGACGATGCCGAGCGGCACGCCGATGACGACCGAACCAGCAAGGCCGATGAAGAACGGCACCGCCGATACGGCGAGATCGTGGAACAGGCCGCCGTCGTTGACCAGATCGACCAAGCCGGCCGCGATCAGGCTCGGCTTGGACATGAACATCGGATCGAACGGCGCCACCAGAAAAACCGCCTGCCAGGCGGCAAAGAACAAAACCACCGCGAGAGCGCCAAGCAGCGGCTTGCGGTAGCGCGCCGCGAACGATGGACGAATGGCGGTCTCGGCGGCCATGGCTAAAGCGGGACGGCTTTCGCTGGAGATGACGTGTCATGGTCCGCGGAGGCGGACCATTCAGTATCCGCAAAATCATCCGCGATTACTGGATCATCCGCTTTCGCGGATGACGACATGCACAAAACGGCCGTGCTGCATGCAATTGACAACATTCGTGCACCAACCATTTGTCTAGGCCACAATCTCGTCCTTGAGCGTATTCCAGATTTCGAGCTTGAGGTCGTTGAACTCCGGCGTCACCCGCATCTCGTAATCGCGCGGGCGCGGCAGCTTGATGGCGAAGATTTTCTTGGCGCGGCCGGGGCGCTTGCTCATGACCATGACGCGGTCGGAGAGGTAGATCGCCTCCTCGATCTGGTGGGTGACGAACAGCACGGTCTTGCGCGCCTCGCGCCAGATGCGAAGCAGTTCGCCCTGCATCACGTCGCGGGTCTGCGCATCGAGCGCCGCGAACGGCTCGTCCATCAGCAGCACCTCGGGATCGGTCGCCAGCGCCCGCGCCAGTCCGACGCGCTGCTTCATGCCGCCGGACAGCTCGTGCGGATAATGCTGTTCGAAGCCGCCAAGCCCGACCAGCGCCACCAGCCGCTCGGCTGTGCCGCGGCGCTTTGGTGCCGGCACCCGTTTCAGCTCCAGGCCGAGTTCGATATTGTGCTGCACCGTCCGCCACGGCAGCAGACCGAATTCCTGAAACACCATCGCCCGGTCGCTGCCCGGACCGCCGATCCGCTTGCCGTGCATCAGCACTTCGCCGGAATCCGGACTGGTCAGCCCGAGCAGGATGTTGAGGAAGGTGCTCTTGCCGCATCCCGACGGACCGAGGATCGACAGGAACTCGCCCTCGTCGACCGCGATGTCGAAGCCGCCGAGCGCCCGGACCGGCGCGCGATTTGGCGGCCGGAACGTCAGGCTGACATTGCGGCCCTCGATGTAACCCGTCATGCGGAAGGTCCCAGGGCTCTGGCATTTGAGTTTGCCGACGGACGTGGCCGCGGTCGCATCACGGCCCTTGGAGACAGCGCTCGACGTCTCCGTCGCGCATCGACCGCATGGTGCCGTTTTCCGGCACCGCCATTATACGCCCCTGCAATTCAGCTTCCGACGAACAGCGCGTATTTGTTCTCGGGGGGTACCTTGTTGAGAACGCCGGTTTTCTGGCACACCTCAAGGAATTTCCATTGTGCATCGGCGGCCTTTCGACTCCAGTCGGACATGAACATATCCTTTGCCTGAAGCCACGTCTTGTATTCGGCAACGACCGCCGGCTTCGTTACCCCCGCGAGCTCGCCGTGGTTCTTCACGGCCGTTTCGAGGTTTGCCGGCTTTGCCAGCCAGCGGTAGGACTCCTCGACGGCAGCGGCAAAGTTTTTGGCCCGCGTCCGATCATCATTGACCCAGCTTCGCCAGGCGATGAGAGGCGCAGCCCAGGTGATGGGATAGCCGGTGCGCTGTTTCCAATATTGGTCCGGCGAAAACAGAACGCGGAGCTTATCCGTTTGCGCTTCGGCCGTCATGCTCAGCGAGCTGATGTTGATCATGGCGTCGACCTGTCCATCCTCCAGGAGCTTGGTCAGAGCGGGGCCCGCCACCTGTTGAAGAACCGTGTCCTTTGCAATGTCCATCTTGAAGGCTTCGATCATGGCTGCTCTTGCGCATTTGAAAGATCCGGCGCCGGTGGAGAACACGCCAAATTTCTTTCCGCGCAGATCGGCGGGCGATTTGATCGGTGAGTCCTTGCGAACGATGACATCCTGCACGACCGTCAGGCCTGGACCGAGAACGACCAAATCGATGTTCTGGTCCATCTTTTCGATGGCATCGATGCCCGAATAATTGGTCGTCGGGCATTCCTTGGTGGGCAGGCCGGCGAGATAACCGGCGAACGGCCGGGCATCAACCTCGATGTCGATGCCGTGCTTGGCGAATATTCCAGCGTCTTTGGCGCCCATGTAGTTCAGGACCAGGACGCTTTCCGCCGGGATGACGACTTTGATTTTTTGCAGGGCCGGCGCGGCTTTCACTGCGCCGACGTCGTCGAGCGCGGCGGCAGTCAGTGCGCCGAGGCCACCCAGCAATGCAGACCGTCGCGTCGCCATGGCATCCTCCCTCGTAGACGATTACCGCAATTGAATGATTGGGCGCCCAATCTAAAGCCATGACGTTCCCGAATGTCAATTAATCCAGAACAGCTCTGATTCCTTTCCCGTGGCTCAGGTTCGACGTCAGCCGCCACTCCGTCGGCAGATGGCATGCCCCTGCGGTCCTCGATGTCACGGGGCCCGCGACCGTGGTGGATTGCCGCACGCGTTGGGTTGGAGCGCGACTGGACGCGCGCACGGCGGCCGTCGCTCTATCGTTTCGAAACACCTCGCGTCTGCTCGCGCCCGCCGGCGCGGCCGATTGACCGTGACGCCGAGCCGCGGTCTCTTACCGGCCGCAGAGCCGGAGGACGCCGATGGGTGACGAGCTTTCGAGCAAGAAGACGCCGTGGGATTTCATCGGCGAAGAGGAAAGAAGATTGCTCGGCGATGTGATCGCGTCGCGCGAGGAGCAGACGCGCTGGTGCAAAGCCATGGTGTTCGGCACGCTGCCGTACATGTGGCGCGAGAAGGCGTCGGTGGTGCGCGACCTCGGCTATGACAAGCTCGCGCTTTTCCCCGGCGCGCGGGTCCTGCTGCTGGGCGAATGCCTTCGCATTTGCGGCTTCGTCGACGATATCCGGCAACGGATCGGTCCCTCGGGCGAGATTCACGAAGTCGACATCACCAACGAAGCCCGCGGCGCCTATCTCGCGGGCAAACGCGGACGCGGCGGGCAACTGGCGACATGGCAGTGGCAATACACCAAAGAGCTGTCGGACCGGTCGTTCGACAGTGTCGCCATCATGCAGGCCACCCAGCATACCGACAATTGGCAAGAGACCGGCCGCGAACTGCTGCGCCTGTTGAAGCCCGGCCGGCCGCTGCTCATCGCCGAAATCACGCTGAGCCCACGCATGCGCATGACCGCGGAGCTCGACCTTCACCTCGAAGCGTGGCTGGAAAAAATCTTCTCGCGAATCGGCTGGCCGCTCGACCAGACGCCGTATTACAGCCTCGACGATCTGCGCGCCGCTTTCGACGGCATTGTCAGCGCGCCCGACTCTCTATGCTGGCGCGGCCTTGAAATGTTCTGGGCGAATAAAAATGCAGGATAGACCGAAGTGTGCCTTCCGAGCCGACGGCGCGGGTCCGCCTGAGTGCTGGTCGGAGTGGCAGGATTTGAACCTGCGACCCCCTCGTCCCGAACG
>JBOHIU010000167.1:0-3086 GCA_050725855.1 Xanthobacteraceae bacterium
AGTTGCGCCGATGATTTGCGGCACCGCAACCTGACCTCGAAAAAGCCAAGGGCAATCAGATGTCGGATAAGGCCGCCAACTGAGGCCGTCAGCCAAGCCGGCCGTCATCGTCGGGCCGACGTTTCGCCGTGTCAATTCGCCGCTGTTTCGGCCAGACGGAGCCGGCGTAATATCAGGCGTTGACGTTGCCTGCACCGGATCTTCAGGGAGCAACCGCATGCAATGACGACGGCAAAGTTTTTGCCCGTCGCACTCACGATCGTCACGCTCATCGATGTGCATCATCAAATTAGGAGCAGAACTATGAATCCCCGCAACGCGGTCAGTTTGTCCGCGCTAACCGCCCTTGGGCCACCGGCGTAGTAGCGCAATTTGGCGATTACTCTGTGAGCAATAGCGGAAAGACCCTCGTCATTCACACTGTCGGCAGCAATAATCCGAACGTAGATGGTAAGGATGCAGCACGGACGATCGCTCTCTCCAAAGGCGAACTGAAAGTGAACAACCCGAACCCCACGTCCGGCGGCGCGCATGTACGGGCGGTTTGAACCTCAGCTGAAAACACCTCGAACTAACCACCAACGCGCCGCGCCTCCATGGCGACGGTCGTAGAAGAGCTGCCGATGACACCCTCGACAGCACCGACGATCGAAATCTCCCGCTGGATCGACCAACAGAAGATCAGTCTGGTGCAGGTGCTGGTCATGCTGCTCTCCGGCGGCTGCACGCTCCTCGAAGGCTTCGATGCGTTCAACATCGCCTTCGTGGCCCCGCCCATCGTCCATCAATGGCATTTGGCGGCGCACGCCTTCACGCCCGTTTTCATGGCCGGACTCGCGGGCTTGCTTATCGGCTGCCTTGCGATCGCGCCGCTCGCCGACAAGTTCGGGCGCAAGAAGGTGATGCTGGGAAGCGTCATCGCCTTCGCCATCTTCTCGTTCTTGTCGGCGCTCGCCTCGTCGATTACCTCGCTTGCGGTGCTGCGCTTCCTAACGGGCTTCGGCGTCGGCGGCGGCATGGCGAATGCCATCGCGCTCACCACGGAATTCTTCCCCGAGCGGAAGCGCGACTCGATGACGGTCGTTATGTTTGTTGGATTCCCGTTGGGCGGCGCGCTCGGCGGTTTCCTCGCGGCCTGGCTCATCCCCACCTTTGGCTGGCCGTCGGTGTTCATCGCGGGCGGCATATTACCGGTCGCGCTGGCGCTTGGGCTCGCCTTCGGACTACCGGAGTCGATCCGGCATCTCGTGGTCAACGAGGCGGAACCCGAGCGTATCATTGCCATTTTAAGGCGCATTAATCGACGCGCGGAGTTCACTCCCGGCACGCGCTTCGCCATCGCGGAGGAACGCAAGAGCGGCTTCACCGTGGGCCATCTCTTCCGCGAGCGCCGCGCGCTCGGTACGGTTTTAATCTGGATCATCTTCTTCGCCAGCCTGCTCGCCATCTTCCTGGTGACGAGCTGGCTTCCCGTCGTCCTGCACGAGGATGGGCTCTCGATTGCGATGGCGGCAGTTGTGGGTGCCGTACTTAATCTGTGTGGCGTTGTCGCCTGCATCGCCATCGGTCCTCTGGTCGAGCGCCGCGGCTGCATGTTCGTGTTTCTGCCGTCCTATATCATCGCCGCGATCGGCATCGCGGCGATCGGCAATGTCGGTCACGCTATCGTGCCGATCCTGGTGGCCGCCGGGGTAGCAGGCATCGGCATCGTGTGCGGCCAGAACACCGCCAATGCCTATGCTGCGTCCTTCTATCCGACCTATATCCGCGCCACGGGCGTCGGCTGGGCGCTCGGCATCGGGCGAATCGGTGCCATTGTCGGTCCCTTCGTCGGGGGGATCATGCTGGCGGCGCATTGGACGCCCTCGGCGCTCTATGCCGTAAGCGCGATCCCGGAATTGGTCGCGGTGCTTGCAATCCTGGGCCTCATGGTGCTGCGCCGCCGCCGGCGCACCGCCGGGATTGCGATCGCCTGATTCGACGTTAGCAGGGATCATAGGGATCGGTGTCGTGGCGACCCTGACCGCACGTATTCTTAAGTGTCGAGGTTCCTGCCCGGGTTCGGTAGGCGGTTTTGCGAAGTCGAGCCTGTAGGTTTTGCTAGACATCGGGATCCGCTCCCTTGACGGACCACGAGGTTTTCCAAATGGTCGGCTGTGGCTCACATTGGAAGGGTTGCCAGATGATCGACACGCGCAGCGTCATGATGCTCGCCCAGTACAAGGCCTGGGCGGACAAGGTGATGTTCGATGGCGTCGCCGCCTTGCCACCGGGGGAGGCCGAGAAAGAGCGCAAGACGCTCTTCAAGACCATTATCGGCACGCTCAATCACACCTATGTCGTCGACCTGATCTGGCAGGCGCATCTCGAAGGCCGCGAACACGGCTTCAAGGCGCGCAACGTCTTGCTGCATTCGGAATTGCCGGCGCTCTGGGCGGCGCAGCAGAAGATAAACGATTGGTTCGTCGATTGGGCCGCCGCGCAGAGCGAGGCGTCGCTTGACGACGACGTACCCTTCACCTTCGTCAATGGTACCCAGGCGTCGATGAAGCGCGGAGAGATGTTGCTCCATCTCGTGACCCACAGCTCGTACCACCGCGGCTGGGTGGCGGAGATGTTTCTTGAGGCAGATGCGCGACCGCCGCAACCCGATCTCTCAGTGTTTCTTTGCGAGGCGCCGCGGGATTGGCGCGCATCTGTCTGAAAGAAGAAGTTCACAAGCAAGGTCATTGGCGCTCAATTGCGCCTCCTTTCAGTGCAAATGCCCGCACAAGGTAGCGGATAGATATTCGGCTTACGGATGTAAGCCTGCAGGAATAGGTGGCGCTTCTCGCATCAGACTGATGGTGATGCGGCGATTAGGTGCAATCGAGGGATCGTCCGGGAAAAGAGGGTCGGTATCACCCTTGCCGGCCTGTCCCTACCGGAAACTCAAATCCGGCAATATTCCCAAAATCCACGATGGGAATTTGAATGATGCGAATCCCCTGGGCTGAAGGTGGATTTTCAGCGGGTTTTCTATTGCGCGGCGGTCGACTTGCGCGGCGCGCAGGCCTGGGCAGACGATTTCAGCCGCAGCGCCGACG
>JBOHIU010000168.1:0-4240 GCA_050725855.1 Xanthobacteraceae bacterium
AGCGGCACATTCCCAACTCGATCGCCACCGTTCGCCGCCGACTGATCGCCGCTCTCGTCAGGAAATTGCCGCGATGTCCGTGTTGCTCAGTACCAATGAAAAACCAACAGCAGCGAAAAATTTTCTGGCGCAGTAAGACTAGAGGATTTTCCGGAAAAGTGGCTGCCGGTTTTCCGAAGAAAATGCGACCAAATCTATAAAACTGGAGCGCTGCCCGATTCAAAGTAATCGGGAAGCGCTCTGGGCGTTCGTTACGAGCTACGCCGCTCCGCGGTCCAGGTGCCCGAGCAGGAGCCGCCTTTCCAGTATCCCTCGCCGGTATTGCCGGCAAGACGCCCGGAACCGGAGGCGCTCTGCTCGCCATGGCTCACGGTGACCGTGATGGCGCCGGAGCGCGCGACCCTGCCGCTGATGGTGAAGGGGTCTGAGCCGCCGTTGGCGAGCATGCCGTGGCTGATGCGGATCGGGTAGCGGTAGCCACGGTCGCAATCGCCTTTCTCGGTTATGATCGACACGCTCCAGATGCCGTCATAGCGCGGCGCCGCAGCGTTCGCGGTCGCGGCAAGGCTGGTGCATGCGGCAATGACGGCGCAGCCGAGGAGGCGGGTGCGGCGGTTTCCGAATGCGGCAATCATGGCAAGGGCTCCCTGGTCCTGGTTTCCTGATCTCTGCGTGACGACGGCGATTTCCGTTGGCTCTTGGTGCAGCGGTGTGTCCCGCTGATCTCCGTTAGTCGCGGTGGGTGCCCAACCGGTTCTAAGAGGGAAAGGTTCAAATCCTGTTGATTGCGGCGCGGATTCGCCGCATAGGCGCCATTTTTTTGCCACGGACCCGGTCGGGCGGATGCTGGCTGGAGCGGTGTCTGTGGACGGGCCGACACGGGCAGCGTCGGGGAGAACCATCACATCGAGACGGCCGCCCCGCTCGTCGGCAGGCGTCGGGTTCTCAAGGGCGGCAAATCGGCAGACAGAGAGACGCGATAAAGGTCAGGTCGACGCCAGGTCCGAACGAGGTGCCGTCGCTGCGATTGGAGCTGGCGCGGCGGCTTCACTGGTCGAGGCCAGCCGATAACCGACGCCGAGTTCGGTGAGCAGGATGCGCGGCTGGGTCGGATCGGCTTCGATTTTGCGGCGCAATTTGCGGACGAAAATGCGCAGGTAATGCGTATCGTCGACGTGTTCGTTGCCCCAGACTTCGCGCAGCAGGAATTGATGGGTGACGACGTTGCCCGAGTGCTGCGCGAGTGTCTGCAACAGCCGGTATTCCTTGGGCGTGAGCGGGACGCGGACATCGCCGACGAAGACCGCGCGCGCGGTGAAATCGATGGCGAGCGGCCCGAACTTGAGAATCGGCTCGCTGCCGCCGCTGCGCAGTTGCCGCCGCATCGCCGAATGGGCGCGCGCCAGGAGTTCGGCCATGCCGAACGGCTTGACGACGTAATCGTCGGCGCCGAGTTCCAGGAGCCGCACCTTTTCGGCTTCGCTGCCACGTACCGACAGCACGATCAGCGGCACGCCCGACCAGGCGCGCAATCTTTCCAGGACCTCGGACCCATCCATGTCCGGCAGTCCGAGATCGAGGATCACCAGGTCCGAAGGCTTAAGAGTGACCTGCCGCAGCGCCTCGTTGCCGGTCTCGGCCTCGGCCACCGTAAAGCCGTCGAGCTCGAAGCCGGTACGCAGAAAGCGGCGAATCTGAACCTCGTCATCGACGACAAGGACGGAGGCTGGGATTTCATCCATCGATGCTTGCCTCGATTGGCACGAGTTCGCCTATCCTCGGTTGCGCCGGGATCGTCGGACCCGCTATAGCCCCCTCGGACAGCGGTTCAACAGAAATCGATTCGGCCGATATCGGCTCGGGCCCATACGGCAAATGGAGCGAGACCGTGGTGCCGCGCCCGGCGCCGTCGCTCTCCACCTCAACGGTTCCGCCGTTGGCGCTGATGAAGGCTTTGGCGATCCACAGGCCGAGCCCCGAGCCCGATGTCGTCGCGGTCACTCGCGGGCCGCGAAAGAATCGCTCGCCGGCCTGGCGTTTCTCGCCCTCGGTCAGGCCGGCTCCCTCGTCATAAACCGACAGCACAATCGCCTGGCCGTCGCGGTGCGCGGCGACGCGGATCGGTGCGCCTTCAGCGGAGTATTTGGCGGCATTGTCGAGAATCTGCACCAGTGCCTGCTCGATTTGCGCCGGGTCGGCGTGCACGATCGGCAGATTGGAATCGAGATCGAGCGCGACCGGATGCCCGGCAAGGCGCCGGTGCCGATGCTCGATCGCCGCATTGACGATGTCGACCGGCTCTACCCATTGCGGCTTGGGCCGAACCTGCTGCCGGCTGATCCTGGTGGCGTCGAGCAGATTCTGGATTTCGCTGTTGAGCCGTTCGGCTTCGTCGCGGACCACGCCCGCGAGTGCCAGGAGACGCCGGTCATCGGCCAGCGCCGGCGCATTGGCGAGCACAGTAGCGGCGCCGAGGATCGAGGCGAGCGGCGTCCGCAATTCATGCGAAACGGAGCCGATCAATGCTTCGCGCAACAGTTCGGTCTCCGAACGCATCTTCGCCTCATCGAGTGCCCGCGCCACGTCGAGCCGCTCCAGCGTGGCGACCGCATCGGCGAGCGCCTCGTCGATGCGCGGGCAGACTTCGGCGAGCTCCGCTCGGGAGACGCTGCCGAGGTCCACGGCGATGCTGCCGAAATCCGGCGTCTTCGGGGAGACCCGACGGATCAGCCAGGTATTGCCGCCGTCATCGTCGACGGTGCGTTCCGGGCCTCCATCGTGCTCGACCAGCGCCACCTGCATACGCACGCGTTGCGGCACGTGCTCGGCGATCCCGGGCGCAGCGGCGCCGCATAAAACCACCTTGCGCTGGACCAGATTGGCCAAGTGGTTTTGCATAGCGACAAAAATTTCGCCGGCATTTTGCGCCGCCGCCAGCCGGCGCGAGAACGCGTAAAGGTCGCTCACTTCGCGTTCGCGCTTTCGCGCAATCGTGATGTGGCGTTTGGCCAAGCTGGAGATGTGGGATATCACCACGGCGACCACCACAAAAAGAAGGAAATTGAGGGCTTCCTGCGGAGACGCGACCTTGAAGGTGTAAAGCTCCGCAAAAAACAGGAAGCCGGACAGCACGACGCCAGAGACCGCGGCGACCAGCGCCGGGACCACCCCGTAATAGTAACCGAGCACCATCACCGGAATCAGATAGAGCACCGATCCGCGATGGATACCGACCTCCTGCCGCAGCACTAAGGCGGCGATCGTGATCGCCGCCACCCAGAGCAGCGCCGCTCCGATGCCGCGCAATTCCCGCCGCAGGGCCGACAGTGTGGACTTTGATCGCACCGGAGCGCCGTCAGTTGAGATGATGAGCCTCTGGCTGCAATTCGCCGCCGTTTCAGCGCGCTGCCCGCCTCAGCGCCGCCGCGCAACCTTTGTGCCGCCGCGGCGCGCGTAACGCAACGCGCCGCCGGACGAATCTTTGTGATTGGCTACCCGCGTGTTTATTTGGAATTTACGGCGCGCGCGCACTTCGCCGATGCGGCGCCCGTTCGGTGCAATGAATATTTACCAAACTGGCGGTTTGCGCGGCAGGGCGCTATTTCCTGCCTTATTTGTGTGGTTAGCAGCCGTTTGTCCTCCGCAGGAAAGGCTTGTCACCATCTTCAGCTTTCCCCCGGAGGATTGGGCCCCCGGCGCTTCCCCGCCGGGGGCTCGATGTCTTTGGCGCCGAATGCTGGCGGACGTGCTTTGGTGCTCACCGTTTGGCGGCCGGGTCTGGCGGGATGCGCCCGCCGATCGCGATGTCGCCGCTGGAGCAGATGACTGGCGCTTACTCGGTACTTGCCGCTTACTTGTTACTTGCCGCGCACCACTTCGCTGTATTCCGGCGCCTTTTCGAGAAAGCCGCGGCCCATCATCCAGTCTACCTTTTCCTTGAACTCTTCGGGACGATAGGCATCGACGCCGATGAGTTCCGGCATCAATCCGTCCTTGCGCTGATCGGGGGGCAGGTCGCGCAGCACCTGCTCGCGCGAGCGTTCGTCGTTCTCGCGCAACCAGGCAATGGCGCGGTTGAGCGCGCGCCGCAACTTTTCCGCGGTTTCCTCGTCAACGTCGTCACCGGCGACGATGCCGCCGCGCCACCGCAGGTCGGCGATCTTGCGCGCGCCAGCCCTGAGCGCGCCGCTGAGCAGCGGCTCCATCAGCGCCGCTGCTTCCGTGGTACCGGACAGAAGCG
>JBOHIU010000169.1:0-11913 GCA_050725855.1 Xanthobacteraceae bacterium
CATTCCGTCCTTAGTCTCGCGATAATGCTTGACAAGCGCTAAAACAGAGACTAAACACTGCCCATCCTGCTCGTCCAAGGGACGTCAACCGGTGACGGCCGTTTGATGCGAGCAGGAGCGGTGCCCGGGAGGGGGCTCGTAACCTCATTCCCGAGGCGGTTCGGAAACTCGCCCGGCCTGCCGCGGCGCAGGTCTGCCAGGAGCTGGCTGCCCGGGTGGCGGACGGGACTACACCCCCGTTGGCGCTGCCATGAAGCGCGGGACCGGACTGAGCCAAGGCCGCGAGGTTTTGGCGAGAGCCGCGGTAGAGCGCCGGAAGGCGAGCGCGTCTCGTCAAGAGAGGCGCGCACCGCGACGAAACGCAGTCAGGCGGCAACGCCTGTCGGCGCGGGCCCGCGGAATCTACCTAAGCGCCTTTCGGCGCTCCGCCTCCCCTTTTCTTGCCGGAGGCGAGTCTAAAAGAACTGGCTTTGTTGGACGTTGGTCAACACAGCTCGCGCACAGATCGCGCCGCGAGAACGAGGAGACTTGTCATTGCGAGCGCACGCGAACGCAACCGATTGCGCCACGTCATCGCCGTTCGCGGAAAAACGCCTTCAGCAGCGCCGCTGCTTCGGCTTCGGCAAGGCCGCCGTACACTTCCGGCCGGTGATGGCAAGTTGGCGAAGCAAAGAATTGCACGCCGTTGTCGACTGCGCCGCCCTTTGGATCGGCAGCGCCGTAATAGAGCCGGCGGATGCGCGCGAACGACACCGCGCCGGCGCACATCGCGCACGGTTCGAGCGTGACGTAAAGGTCGCAGGCGCCGAGCCGTTCGGAGCCGAGCAAGGAGGCCGCCCGACGGATGGCGACAAGCTCGGCGTGCGCGGTCGGATCGGCATCGGTCAGCGTGCGGTTGCCGGCCCGGGCGACGATCCGGCCGTCGAGCGCGATCACGCAGCCGACCGGCACCTCGCCCGCTTCGCCCGCGGCGCGCGCTTCGTCGAGCGCCATGTCCATGAGCGATGCCATGATCACCGTCATGGCCGGGCCTGTCCCGGCCATCCACGTCTTTGTTCGTCAGGGTGTATAAAGGCGTGGATGGCCGGCACAAGACCGGGCATGACGAGACTCAGTATGACCGACGACCGAAGGGACAGCGCCAAAGGCGACCGCATCGCCAAGGCGATTGCGCGCGCCGGGCTCACCTCGCGGCGCGAGGCCGAGGACTGGATCGCCGCCGGGCGGGTGGCGGTCAACGGCGCGGTGATCGACAGCCCGGCGCTCAACGTCACCGCGCACGACCGCATCACCGTCGACGGCGAGGCGCTGCCGGTTCGCGAGCGGACGCGGCTCTTTCTCTATCATAAGCCGCGCGGACTGATCACGACGCATGCCGATCCGCAGGGACGGCCCACGATCTTCGCCCGGCTTCCCAAACACCTGCCGCGGCTGATCAGCGTCGGCCGGCTCGATTTCAACACCGAGGGCCTGCTGCTGCTCACCAACGATGGCGCCCTCGCCCGCGTTCTGGAATTGCCGGCGACCGGCTGGCTGCGTCGCTACCGCGTCCGCGCCCATGGTTCGGTCTCGCAGCAACAACTCGACGAACTGCGCGCCGGTATCACGGTCGACGGCATGCATTATGGCCGAATCGAAGCGGCGCTCGACCGCGTGCAGGGGTCGAACCTGTGGCTCACTATGGCGATTCGCGAGGGCAAGAACCGCGAAGTCCGCAACGTACTGGGCCATCTCGGCCTCACCGTCACCAGGCTCATTCGCCTGTCATTCGGACCGTTCCAGCTTGGCGAATTGGCCGAGGGCGCTATCGAGGAAGTGCGCACCAAGGTGTTGCGCGAACAGCTTGGCTCGCGCCTCGTCGCAGCGTCCGGTGCGGATTTTGCCATGCCGATCGGTCCGCCACGCACTCCGGTGCGAAAAGGTCAATCGGACACCAAAGATAAAAGGCCGCCGAGCCATGCCTGGCGCGCACCCGGCGCCGACGCGCAGACACCGCTGCGGCGCAAGTTTCACGGCGCGCGCCGCGACGAGTCCAGCACGCGCGGACAGCCGAAAGGCGACATGCGCCCTGACGTGCTCACCGATCGCAAGGGCCGCGCGGTTGCCGTTGAGCGGTTTGGCGCCAGCAAGCCGGCGCCGGAGCCGGAAAAGCCGCGGTCCGCTCACGGCGGAAAGCTTCGCCCACGCCGGTCGTCTGATCGCTCGTCCGGTCCGCGACCGGCACGCCCGCGGACCAGGTGATGCGCGTAGTCGGCGGCAGCCTGCGCGGACGCGCGCTCGCCGCGCCGAAATCGCGGGCAATCCGGCCGACCGCCGACCGCCTGCGCGAAACCTTGTTCAATATCCTCGCGCATGCCTATGGCAATCCGGTCGGCGGCGCTCGCGTCCTCGATCTTTTTGCCGGCACCGGCGCGTTTGGCATCGAAGCTTTATCGCGCGGCGCTGCTTTTGCGCTGTTCATTGACGACAGCGCCGAAGCGCGCGCGCTGCTGCGGGAAAATGTGGCCGCGCTCGGTCTCGGCGGCGCATCGCGGATTTTTCGCCGCGATGCGACCAGCCTCGGCTCGGCCCATCCGCTTGAGCCATTTTCACTTGGCTTTCTCGATCCTCCGTATGGTCAAGGCCTTGCCGAAAAGGCGCTCGCTTCCGCCCGCGACGGCGGCTGGCTTGCAGCGGAAGCCTTGATTGTCGTCGAAGAAGCCGCGACGGCGAAGTTCGCCGCGCTGGCGGGCCTTACCGAACTCGAGCGGCGCCGCTACGACGAGACCGAGCTGATCTTTCTTCGTCTCCAGCCGCAAATCTAACGTGGGGTAATGCCGGCGGCGCCGACCACCTTGGTCCAGCGCGCCACCTCCTCGGGCAAGAGCTTGGCGAGATATTCAGGCGTACGCTCGTCCGGCGGCACGATTTCCAGTCCGAGGTCGGCGAGGCGCTTGTGAATCGCGGGATCGTCGAGCGTGTCGCTGATCGCCTTGTCGAGCTTGCGCACGATCGCAGGCGACGCGCCCGGCGGCAGGAAATATGCGTCCCAGACGCTTGCTTCCACGCCTTTCAATCCTTGCTCGCCGGTGGTCGGCACGCCCGGAATGATATCGACCCGATGGGGCGACATCACCGCGATCGCCTTGACTTCGCCCTGCTTGGCCAGACTGGCGCCGGTCTGGATGGTCGAGCACATGTAATCAAGCCGCCCGGCGATCAGATCCTGCTGCGCCGGCCCCTCGCCGCGATACGGCACATGCGTGACATTGACACCCATCGCCATGTTGAGCAGCACGCACGGCAAATGCGTGCCCGAGCCGACGCCGGCGGAGCCGAACTGCATGTTGGCCTGATGCGCTTTGACGTAGGCCACGAACTCGCGCAGGTTTGACACCGGCAAGTTCTTGCGCACGATGAGAATACGGGGCGACTCGGTCACCAGCGCCACCGGCGTGAAATCTGTCATCGCATTATACGGCGGGTGCTTGTACAGGGCTTGGCTGAAGGCGTGCGTGCCAGTGTTGCCCATGAGCATGGTGTAGCCGTCGGGCGTGCTTCTTGAGACGTGCAGCGCACCGGCCATGCCGGCGGCGCCGCCCATGTTATCGACCACGACCGATTGGCCGAGCAGTTGGCCGATCTTCTGCGCCTGGATACGGGCGCTGACATCGACGCCGCCGCCGGCGGCAAACGGCACGACGAGCGTCATCGTCCGCGTCGGCCAGTCCTGGGCATGCGCAGAAGTAAATAACGAACAGGCGCCGATCAGCAGCCACGCGCTCAGCTGTAACGCTCTCATCCGAGTGGTCCTTGATCTGTGAAGCCAATCATTGCGGCGTGATTTTCGCAGCCTTGATGGCCGCTCCCCACCTTTTAATCTCGTCGACAGTGAACGTCTGCAGGTACTGCGGGGTCCGCTCGGCTTGCGGCGGCAGGCTTGCGCCGAAATCGTGCAGACGCTTTCGTACCGGCTCCTTCGCCATCGCCGCGATCAACGCCGCATTGAGCTTGGCGACGATCGGCGCGGGCGTCGCTTTCGGCAGGAAGACCGCGTTCCAGCTATTGGCATCCATATCCTGGATACCCTCTTCCTGCGCCGTCGGAATGTCGGGAAACATCTGCGAGCGCTCACGCCCCAGCACGATCGGCGCCTGGATCTGATGAGCTTTGATTTGCGCCATGGCGGTGGTGATGGAGGGGCACATGTAGTCGATACGCCCCGCCAGCAAATCCTGCATTGCCGGACCGAGGCCGCGATACGGAACGTGCGTCACCGAGATTCCCAGGTCGATGTTGAGCAGCGCGCAAGCCAGATGCGAGCCGGAGCCCGTCCCCGGCGAGCCATATTGCATCTTCGACTGGTTCCCGCGCGCATAGCTGACAAAATCGTGCAAATTGCCGGCCGGGATGCCGCGGCGAACCGTAAGAATGAGCGGCTGCTCGGCGACCAGAGCCACCGGCGCAAAATCCTTGGCGCCATCATAGGGCGGATTCTTGTGCATGAGCTGCACTTGCGAATTAGGTGACTCACCGCCGAAAAGCATTTCATAACCGTCGGGCGCGGCGTGGGCGACGCGCATGCCTCCGGTCATGCCGCCCGCGCCCGGCACGTTTTCCACGACGACCTGTTGACCGAGAATTCCTGACAAGGCCGCCGCGTAGACTCGGCCCAACGTGTCGTAAACGCCTCCAGGCGCAAACGGCACGACCATCGTGATTGGACGCGTCGGCCAATCCTGGGCGTGTGCGCAAGCGCACCACAGCAGAAGGACTGAGGCGGCGGCAAACAAGCGATGTCGCATAGTTATCTCCCACGAGCCCTATCGGCGCCCAAACAGCCGCTCGACATCCGTTAGCTTGAGCTCAACGTAGGTCGGGCGGCCATGATTGCATTGCCCGGAATTGGGCGTCGTCTCCATTTCACGCAGCAGCGCATTCATTTCCTCGGGCTTCAACCGGCGGCCGGCACGCACCGAACCGTGACAGGCCATGGACGACGCGACCGCCATGAGCCGGCGTTCGAGCGGCAAGGTTTCGTCCCATTCGCTGATGTGCTCGGCGAGATCGCGGAGAAGTCCGGCGCCATCGATCTCGCCAAGCAGCGCAGGCGTCTCGCGCAGCGCCACCGCGCCGGGTCCGAAGGCTTCGAGCGCCAGGCCGTAGCGGCCGAGTTCTTCGGCGCGCGCGACCAGGCGCTCCGCATCGGTTTCGTCGAGATCGACGATTTCGGGAATGAGCAGGATTTGCCGCGCGATGCCGTTTTTGTCCAACGCGGCTTTGAGCCTCTCATAGACGATGCGTTCATGCGCGGCGTGCTGATCGACGATGACGAGACCATCGTGCGTCTGCGCCACGATGTAGGTGTCGTGGAGCTGCGCGCGTGCCGCGCCAAGCGGATGCTCGATCATAGCAGGTGATGCATCGCCGCCGACCGCGGCGGCGGCCTCGATCGCCCCGCGAATATCGGCCACCGGCATTCCGGTATCGAACGCGGTCTGCGCCGCTTCGGCAAACCCTGCCCCGTCCGGCGTGTCAGCAAACGGTGCCGCTACGGGAGCAGCCGGCGAGCGTCGCCAATCCCATCCCCGTTGCGCCGGCCGGAACGCGGCCATCGTCGCGCTGCCGCCGCTGCTGGCGGCGCGCCTGCCGTCGCGAGCGAGCGCCGATTTAAGCGCCTGGACGATGAGCGCGCGAACAAGACCCGCATTACGAAACCGCACCTCGGCTTTGGCCGGGTGCACGTTGACGTCGACCTCGCGCGCCGGAAGGGTGACGAACAGCGCCAACAGGGGATGGCGATCGCGCGGCAGATAATCGGCGTAGGCCGCGCGAACGGCGCCGAGCAAAAGCTTGTCGCGCACCGGCCGGCCGTTGACGAACAGATATTGACCGAGCGCGTTGGCCCGCGTCAGCGTCGGCAGCGCCGCGTAGCCCTCGATCACGATGCCGTCGCGCTCGGCGGCGATCTCCACCGCATTGGCGCGAAATTCGGCGCCGAGCACGTCGCCAAGCCGCGCCAACCGGCCTGGAGCTCCGGGCAAGGCGGCGGCAAAGGTCACCGGCGGGCGCTCTTCGCCGGCCAGCGTGAAGGCGACATCCGGCCGGCTCATGGCGAGCCGGCGCACCACCTCGCGCGCGGCTTCCGCTTCGGTGCGGTCGAGTTTCAGGAATTTCAGCCGCGCCGGGGTGGCGTAGAACAGGTCGCGCACCTCGACGCGCGTCCCCGCGGCGAGCGCCGCCGGCTTGAGCGCCGCCTTCGCACCGGCATCGACCTCGACCATCCAGGCGTGCGGCTCGCTTGCGTGCCGGGTTGCGATCGACAGGCGCGCCACCGCGCCGATCGACGGCAACGCCTCGCCTCGAAATCCAAGCGTGCGGATCGAGACCAGATCCTCGTCGGCAAGCTTCGAGGTGGCGTGGCGTTCGACGGCGAGCGAAAGATCGGCGCGGGTCATACCCTCGCCGTCGTCGGTCACGCAAATGCGCCGCCGGCCGCCGCCATCGGTGAGCACGTCGATGCAGCGCGCGCCGGCATCGAGCGCGTTCTCGATCAGTTCCTTGACGACGCTCGCCGGCCGCTCCACCACCTCGCCGGCGGCGATGCGGTTGACGACGGATTCGGAGAGTTGCCGGATGGGCATGCGTTGCGGCCGGGCCTGACGAGTCGCCGCAACCGTATCCCGGATTGGGCGCGGGCGAAATCGCTCGGCGTATTCGCTTTCGCCAGCGGGCTACACGCGCTCTTGCATCAAACGCAGCCGCTCAATCGAATGACGGCATCGCCCGGCGCAGCTTTTTGACGTCGGCGCGAAGCTTCTTGCCTTCGATCCGCCGCTCGCGCGACGCCGCCGTCGGCCTGGTCGCCCGGCGCTTGGCGGGCGCAATCGCGGCGCGGCGGATCAGATCGATCAGACGATCGAGCGCGTCCTGCCGGTTGCGCCCCTGCGTGCGATGCCGCTGCGCGATGATGACGAGGATACCCTCTCGCGTCAGTCGCGACCCGGCCAGCCGTTCAAGTCGCACGGCGACGTCGGGCGGCAGCGACGGCGACTGTCGCACGTCGAAGCGTAGCTGCACCGCCGTCGCGAGCTTGTTGACGTTCTGACCGCCCGGTCCCGAAGCGCGCACAAAGCTCTCCGCGACCTCGCGCTCGTCGATGCTGAGCTTTGAGTTGACGCGGATCATGCGATGCCTCTTGTCGTGCTCCAGCGCCGGGAGCATTCGGCCATCGTGGCACCGCGATTATACGCCCAACCGCAACCGCCGTGATCATCCGCCCACACGGACGCCGAGGCCAACCCTCCGCGGGACGCGCCGGCAGGAAAGCTGCGGCAAAACACATAAGACTGGTGAAGCGAACTTACTGCCCGCCGGAGGAGCCGCTCACCGGCGTCACACGGTCGGCCACAGTCGGGATCTTATAGCGCTTCTGCTCCGGGCTGACGCCGTAGGGCTGATCGGGCGACGGAGTGAGATATCCGGGCGGCGGATCGGTCAGGCTGGTCCGGTCCGGCTCGCCCGTGAATGTCGCGTACTCGGTCTTGCTTGCGAACGGATTGAGCCCAAAGAAGCTGAACTTGGACTGTCCCTGTTTCTCCGGATAATCGGCAGGATCCAAAGCTGGTCGTGGGCCACCAGAATTCGTGGCGCTTGCATTCGCGCCCGGCACATTGAGTTGGTCCGGCCGCAACGGCATGGCCTCCGAGATCGCGTAGTCGAGATGAGGCTTTGGCCGTTCCTTTATCTTGGCTCTCTCCCGCCGTTGCATGTCCGGATCCTTCGGCCAGTCCGCAACCGCAGGCGGCCGATCCGCCATCGGCGGCGGCAGATCGCGGGTCGGCGGCACCACCAGCGGAGAGCGCTCGCTGTACTGGATGTTACCGCCACCTCCGAGACCGACCACTTGCAGGATCTCATCGTAGAACGAGGTGCCCGTGCTCATAGTGTCGTCGCCGGCGCGGGCCATGGCCGTACCGGCACAGATGACGACGCCCGCCAAGGCGGCGCGCCGCGCGGCGCGCAGCCAGGGCGCGGTCAGGCCGGACCTGCGGCCGTTCCTTTGATGGGCCTTTGTCTGATGGGCTTCGAACCGATTTCGCAGCATACCCTCACCCGAGTGCCGGTGCGACACGCACCTTCAAGGACCTCAGGCCCTCGAAAAATCCCCAATGCGATCCATCATATACCCGATCAGGGCGCTTTTGCGGCGCCCCCTTGGCGGAGGGCTTCGTACAACAGCGCGATGACGCCGGCAACGATGGCCACGTCGGCCAGATTGAACACATACCACTGAAAGCTCCAGCGCGCGGTGTCGATATGCAGCAGCACAAAATCCAGGACGCCAGGCCAATGCAGCCGGTCGACGGCGTTACCGATCGCGCCGCCGATGATGAGCCCGAGCGCCAATGCCGTCAGGCGCGAGGGGGCGCGCGACAGCCACACCCACAAAAACACGATCGCCACGATCTTGAGCGCCAGCAGCGCCCAGGGGCCGACCGGCCCGGTTTGCGGAAAAAGCCCATAGCTGATGCCGGTATTCCAGGTGAGCACCAATTCGGCAAACGGCGTCAGGAGAACCGGCGCGTGGCTCGTCAGATGCAGGTCCAGCAGCAGCCAGAACTTCGCCGCCTGATCGATCAGGCAGGTGATCGCCGCCACGATGAGGCCGAACGCACTCAAGGCCCCCCAAACGTATGAGCGCGCAGCCTTGGCGGGAACAGCATCGGTCATGCCGGCCCCCTACTCCGCGGCCTTGCGCATCGCTTCCCATTCACGCAAGGCCTGAGCGTCGCGCGGCGTCACGTCGGGAAATTGCGGATCCTCGCCTACCGCTGGAGTAATTTTCCAGGAGCGTGCGCATTTGCGTCCCTCCGCCAATTGCGGAACGACCGCAACGCCGGCCACATCAGGCAGCCGGAAAGCCTCTGACGGTCCCTCGCCTTCGACCAGCGCCGCACCGGACGTGATGCAGAGTTCGGCCAGATCGGCATCGACCACGGCGTCAAACAGGTCCCGATCGGAGACATAGACCAGCGGATGGGCCTCAAGCGAGGAGCCGATGCGCTTGGCTGCGCGTTCGAGTTCAAGCGCGCCGGTAACGACGCGGCGCAGGTTGCGGAGCTTGCGCCACTTTTCGGCGAGCGCGCCGTCACGCCATGCGGCCGGCACCTCGGGGAATGGCTCGAGGTGAACCGACGTCGCCGCCGGATCGCGCGCCAGCCACGCCTCCTCGGCGGTGAAGCACAGCATCGGCGCGAGCCAGGTCACCGTGCAGCGGAACAGCTGGTCGAGCACAGTCAGGCAGGCTTTGCGCGTTGGCGAGGAATACGGCTCGCAATAGAGTGTATCTTTCCGGATATCGAAATAGAACGCCGACAGATCGGACGTCATGAAGGCGCTGAGCGCGGCAAAGATCCGCTTGAAGTCGAAATCCGCGTAAGCCGCGCGCACCAGCGGATCGAGCTCGGCAAGCCGGTGCAGCATCAACCGCTCAAGCTCCGGCATCCGCTCATGCGGCCCGCGCTCGGCGGCGTGAAAATGCGCCAGATTGCCAAGGAGCCAGCGCAGCGTGTTGCGCAGCCTGCGATAAGTGTCGACCGTCGTTTTGAGAATTTCCGGCCCGATGCGCTGATCGTCCCAATAATCGGTCGCGCAGGCCCACATGCGCAAAATATCCGCGCCGGATTCCTTGATGACGTCCTGCGGTGCGATCACGTTGCCGAGCGACTTCGACATTTTGTAACCGGCCTCGTCGAGAATGAAGCCGTGTGTTACCACGATGTCGAACGGCGCGCGGCCGCGCGTGCCGCAGCTTTCCAGAAGCGAGGACTGAAACCAGCCGCGGTGCTGGTCGGAGCCTTCCAGATACATCACCGTGTCGGGCCCGCCATCGGCTTTGCGTTTGATGCCCGCAAGGCCGGGAAAATGCACCGGATCTTCCAGCACAAAAGCATGCGTCGAGCCTGAATCGAACCAGACGTCGAGAATGTCGTCGACCTTTTGCCAGCCTTCGTTGGCGAGTCTGCCGAGAAAGCGCTCGCGCGCCCCCGGCGCGTACCAGGCGTCGGCGCCTTCCGCTTCGAAGGCCTCGATGATGCGAACGTTCACATCGGGATCGTCGAGAATCTCGACCATTCCGTCCGGCTTTTCCTTGATGAATACCGTGATCGGCACGCCCCAGGCGCGCTGGCGCGAAATCACCCAGTCGGGCCGGCCCACGACCATGCCTGTGATGCGGTTTTCGCCCTGATCCGGCACCCAGCGCGTCGCCTTGATTGCGTCGAGCGCGCGGCGGCGCAGCGTATCGCCGCGCCGATCGATGTCCTTGTCCATCGCGATGAACCATTGCGGCGTATTGCGGTAGATCACCGGCTTTTTCGAGCGCCACGAATGCGGATATTGATGCTTGAGTCGCCCACGTGAGATCAGCATGCCGGCGTCGATCAGCGCCTTGATTACAGCCTCGTTCGCGTCGCCCTTTTCGCCCTTTTCCGTCAACACGCGCTTGCCGCTGAATCCCGGCGCCTGATCGGTGAAGGCGCCCTTCTCGTCGACGGTGTATGGGATGCTAGGATTGATACCGCGCTTTTCAAGTTCGGCTTTGTTCGCCGTCCAAACATCGAAGTCTTCGCGGCCGTGGCCGGGCGCGGTATGCACGAAACCTGTACCAACATCGTCGGTTACGTGCTCACCTTCAAGCAGTGGCACCGGAAATGCGTACCTGCCAGCCTCTTTTAAGGGGTGAGCGCAGACCAACGCGCGTAGTTTGGATGGGATGCCAGGACCGGCAACCGCATCGCCCCACACGTTGCTCCATTCTTCAATCTTCGCTGCCTTTTTGACTTCTTCCGCCAGCTTATCGGCGACAATGAAGCGATCGCCCGCCTTAGCCCAATTACCCTCGGGCGCTTTCGTTACTTCAAACTGAACATAAAAATATCGCTCGGAATAACTGATGGCTCTATTTCCAGGCAGCGTCCACGGAGTCGTCGTCCAGATCACAATTGACGTGTTCTGGAATCTTTCTTCAGCCGGGATAATCTTCGTGCTTCCCATTTTTCCGATTATGGGAAACTTCACCCACACCTGATCCGAGACGTAATCCTCGTACTCGACCTCGGCTTCGGCGAGCGCGGTCTTCTCCACTACCGACCACATCACGGGCTTTGAACCGCGATAGAGCAGACCGTTGGCAGCAAACTTCATCAGTTCGCGTGCGATCTGCGCCTCGGCCGGATAGGTCATGGTGCTGTAGTAATGGTCCCAGTCGCCGACGCCGCCGAGGCGCATGAATTCCTCGCGCTGCACGTCGACCCAATGCTGGGCGAAGGCGCGGCATTCGCGGCGGAATTCGACGATCGGCACCTTATCCTTGTCGCGCCCTTGCGCGCGGTATTCCTCCTCGACCTTCCACTCGATCGGCAGGCCGTGACAGTCCCAGCCCGGCACGTAGTTCGAATCGAAGCCGAGCATCTGCTGGCTGCGCACGACCACGTCCTTGAGCATGGAGCCGAGCGCAGTGCCCATGTGGATGTTGCCGTTGGCGTAGGGCGGCCCGTCGTGCAGGACGAATTTCACCCGTCCCTTGCCGGCGGCGCGCAGCCGTTCGTAAAGGCCGAGCGTCTTCCAGCGCGCCAGGATTTCCGGCTCGCGCTGTGGCAGCCCGGCGCGCATCGGAAAGTCGGTCTTGGGCAAGAACAGCGTCTCGCTGTAATTGCGCCCTTTGGGCGGCATTTCGCTCATGAGCGGCCTTCTAACAAGCCGATTGCACTGCGGAAAGGGGAGCAGGCCTCGCCGGGGCCAGAAGCGGAACCCGAGGGCCGAAGCCGGCGTTAATTTGCGCAAAGTCGGGAAATAAACCTACAGGCGGCCGGATTTGCGGCGCCGGAGGTTGTTGTGGACTACATCCGCGCCAGACGCGAGGTTCGCCAC
>JBOHIU010000170.1:0-14476 GCA_050725855.1 Xanthobacteraceae bacterium
CCAAAACGCCGGCATCGCCGGTTCCAGAACACCGCCGAGCCGCACCGCGCCGACGCGCGAAGCGAGCCCGGTGGCCGGATCGGTCTCGACCGCGACCGCGCACAATGTCGCCGCGCCGGACGCCGGCTCGAAGCGGGCCGACGGAATCTTGCGCAGAAAGCGGGTGAGCGGCTCGTCCTTGGCCATGCCGATCACGGAGTCGTAATCGCCGGTCATGCCGACGTCGCTCATCATCGCGGTGCCGCCCGGCAGGATGCGCAGGTCCGCGGTCGGCACGTGCGTATGGGTGCCGACCACGAGGCTGGCGCGACCATCGCAGAAATGACCCATCGATTGCTTCTCGCTGGTCGCCTCGCCGTGCATGTCGACGATGATGGCGTCGGCGCCCTTGCCGAGCGCGCAGGCGTCAAGCTCCCGATCCACGGCCGCGAATGGATCGTCGAGCGGATCCATGAAGATGCGCCCCATCGCATTGATCACCAGCGCGCGCTGGCCGTTCTTTGTTTCGATCATGGCCGCGCCGCGGCCCGGCGTTCCGGGCGGATAGTTGATCGGCCGAACGAGCCGCTCGGCGCGCTCGATGAAGACCAGCGCCTCCTTCTGGTCCCAGGCATGATTGCCGAGCGTCACCGCGTCGGCGCCGGCGTCGATCAGTTCGCGGTAGATCGCCTCGGTGATGCCGAAGCCGCCGGCGGCGTTCTCGCCGTTGATCACGACCAGATCGAGCTTCCAGTCGCGCACCAGTCCCGGAAGCCGCTCATAGACGACGGTCCGCCCGCTGCGCCCGACGACATCGCCAACAAACAGAATGCGCATCACTCACCGCTTCCGGTGAGAGGAGCGCGTGAACCGCCGCCGCGCGTTCCTCCCCCTGAAAGGGGGAGGTCGGCAGCCGAAGGCTGCCGGGTGGGGGTCGTCCGCCGTCGCTTTTTCCCGCCTACGACCCTTCCCCGGCGCGACTTGCGCGCCGACCCTCCCCTTTCAGGGGAGGGAAAGGGCACATGCGATAGCCCTGCTCTCAAGGCGGGCGGTGATTTCTCAAAATTCAACATACGCTTTCAGTTCTTTCGCAGATCAATAACCTCGCGTTCGGTTAGCACGAGATCGAGCCGCGCGTCGCGCTCGGTCCTCGGCACTTGCGCAACTTCCTGCGCCGCGAAGGCGATGCCGAGCGCCGTTACTGCTTTGCGCGAACGCAGCGCAGCGATGGTCATGTCGTAATAGCCGGCGCCGTAGCCGATACGATGCCCGGTGCGATCGAAGGCCAGGAGCGGCACCAACACGATGTCCGGATCGACTTCCGGATAGACCGGCTTGGGCTCGCGGATACCCCACTGCCCGGTATCGAGCGGGGCTCCCCACGTCCATGCGCGCATGATCAGCGGCTTACCGCGCCCGGCGATCTTCGGCAGCGCCAATTGCGCGCCGGCCCCGTCAAGCGCTTTCATCAGCGGCAGCGGATTGATTTCGCTCTTGAGCGGCATGAAACCGGAGACGATCACGCCGGGACTGATCGTCAATGGAAATGCGCGCCGCGCGATCGTCTCGGCCGCTGCCTTGCGCATGGCCGCCGGCAACGCATCGCGCCGCGCGGTCGCATCGTGGCGAAGTTCTTCTTTCTCTGCTTTTGGCTCGACGATCTCAGGCATCTCACTGTCACGCCCGGCCTCGTGCTACGGGCGTCCACGTCTTGTCTGCCGCACCCTAAAGGCGTGGCTGGCCGGAACAAGTCCGGCCACGATGAAAACGACAGCGAAAAAGAAAGTGCGGAGCCGCGCCGGCCGTTGGAGCATCGATCCCGGGTTCCCTACACAAGTAGGTGGGCGCCGTGTGACCGAGCCCACGAGCCCGGCCAGGGACAGCTCCCTAAGAGATCGATAAGGCCCCGAGAATTGGCCCCTGACGCACCGGGCAGCATCCGCCCGGCCAATGTAATGCAGTTGCGCAAACGCCGCCACCCGATCTTTACTTACGCCAGTGGCGGCAGCTTCCCCGCATTGCAGACAAGATGCAATTTGTGAACAGGACGTCATTGCGAACGAGAGGTCATTCACCCCATCGCCACGCTGCCGCCAATCGGCTGATTGAGCTTCTTGGTGATGGCCTCGATGCGCTCGGCAGCCGCGTTAAGCGCGGCGACGATCGCATTGTGCGCGGCCTTGTCGAGAGTGGCGGCCTCGGCGCGCGCGTTCTGCAATTCGGCAAGTTCGTCCTCGAGCCGCTTGATGTGTGGGGCGGTTTCGGCAAGCGAGTCGGAGATGGTCAGCGCCGCCATGACGGTCAGCCGCGTGTCGCCGATCTCGCCGAATTTGGCGCGCAGGCTCTCGATCCGGCCGTCGAGATCGCGGGCGAGATTCATCAGGTGGCCTTCCTGGCCGTCCTCGCAAGCCATGCGGAACTGCCGGCCGTTGATGGTGACGCTGACCTGGGACATGCGTTCGGCCCTTGCTGCGGTCTTTGCCGTCGAATCTGCCTTTGCCGGTCAATTCTTGCTTTGCCGTCAATCTTTGCCCGATTCATCGCTCGCCAGAATGCCGCGCACGGTCTCGATCGCGGCATCGATCCGTCTGGCCAGTTCGCGGCTGGCGCTTTCCAGCGCCCGCGACCGGCCGATCGCGGCATCGAGTTCGCCGGCCAGCCGCGCCCGGTCGTCGCCCAGCGCATGAACTTGCGTGGCCAGCGCCTCCTCGTTGCGCGCGGCTTCACGGCGGCCCTCGGCCGCGGCGTCCAGGCCATCGAGCGCCAGCGCCAGACGCCGGCTCGCAGCCTCGATCGAATCGCTATCGCTCATCGGCTTGCCGCCGGCCACAACAGAGGGTGAAAACTGAGAGACGGCAGAGATTTATTGGAGGAAGCTTACGTCGTATCGAGCTGGAGCGTCAACGCCTAAGCTCACAGTTTTATATGGCCTGTGCGCAACCCGTTGGACAACGCGCCCGGCGTTTGACTCAAGGGGGTCCCATGTTATCTGTGCCCCACTCTCCCACGCATGCGGCCGCTTTGCCTTTCGCCGCGTCTTTTGGCCAATCCCAAAGTCAATGCCAAATCGTTCAGTGCCGGACCGTTCGATGCCGGACCGTCTTGCCGCGGCGAGCGCGGCTCTCGCCCAGACCGCTCGCCTTCCCACGACCGGCACAGTCGCAGCGGAACGCGCCGCCCATGACGGCATGGCGAACGCCATTCGCGCGCTGGCGATGGATGCGGTTGAACGGGCGACATGCGGGCATCCCGGCCTGCCGATGGGCGCGGCCGATATCGCCACCGTCCTGTTCACGCGCTTTCTGAAATTCGATCCAGCCGACCCAGCCTGGCCGGACCGCGACCGCTTCGTGCTCTCGGCCGGCCACGGCTCGATGCTGCTCTACGCGCTCCTCTATCTTCTCGGCTACGAGACGATGACGATCGAGGAGATCAAACGGTTTCGCCAGCTCGGCTCGCTGACGCCGGGCCACCCCGAATACGGCCATACGCCCGGCATCGAGACCACCACCGGGCCGCTCGGCCAAGGGCTCGCCAACGCTGTCGGCATGGCGATTGCGGAGCGGCATCTCAATGCCGCCTTCGGCGACAGCCTGGTGGATCATTTCACCTACGTGCTCGCCTCCGACGGCGATCTGATGGAGGGCATCAGTCAGGAAGCGATCGCGTTCGCCGGTCACCTCAAGCTGCACAAGCTGATCGTGCTGTTCGACGACAACGGCATCTCGATCGACGGCCCGCTTGCACTCGCCGACGACGTCGACCAGGTGCGGCGTTTCGAGTCCGCGGGCTGGGCCGCGAGGCGTATCGACGGTCAGGACCCTGCCGCCATCGCCGCCGCGCTCGATGCGGCAAAAAAGTCGGACAAACCCTCGCTGATCGCCTGCCGCACCACCATCGGATACGGCGCGCCCAACAAGGGCGGCACCGAGAAGGCCCATGGCGCGGCGCTCGGCGCCGAGGAGATCGCGGCGGCGCGGCAAAAGCTCGGCTGGACGGCGCCGCCGTTCGAGATTCCACCCGCAATCCTCGCGCAATGGCACACCGCGGGCGAGCGCAATCGGCCGGCGCGCCACGCCTGGGAGCAACGCGTTGCCGCGCTTTCGTCCGACCAGCGCGCCGCGTTCACGCGCCGTGTCGGCGGCGAATTGCCGGCGCAAAAGCTCGCCGCGACGGTGCGCGAGGTGAAGGAAAAGCTTGCCGCCGCGCCGAAGGACATCGCCACGCGCGCGGCGTCCGAATTGGCGCTGGAAGCGCTGGTCCCGGCATTGCCTGAAATGATCGGCGGGTCGGCCGACCTCACCGGCTCCAACAACACGCGCACCAAAGGCATGAAGGCGCTGAGCACCGCGGACTATTCCGGCCGCTTCATCCATTACGGCGTGCGCGAGCACGGCATGGCCGCGGCCATGAACGGCATGGCACTGCACGGCGGCGTCGTTCCCTACTCGGGCACGTTCCTGGTCTTCTCCGACTATTGCCGGCCGTCGATCCGGCTCGCGGCGCTGATGCGGCAGCGCGTCATCCACGTCATGACGCATGACTCGATCGGGCTCGGCGAGGATGGCCCGACCCATCAGCCGGTCGAGCACCTGGCCGCTTTGCGCGCCATTCCCAATCTGAAAGTGTTTCGCCCGGCCGACGCGGTCGAAACGATCGAGTGCTGGCAATTGGCGCTCGAAAGCAAAACCGGGCCATCCGTGCTGGCATTGACGCGGCAGAACACCCCGCAACTGCGCCGTGGCTTGGACGACACCAATCGCTGTGCGCTGGGCGCCTATGAGCTGGTCGCCGCGGACGGCAACGCGCCGGCAGTGTCGCTGTTTGCATCCGGTTCGGAAGTCGCCATCGCCATCGCGGCGAAGAAGCTTCTTGACGCTCGCGGCATCAGCGTGCGGGTCGTCTCGGTGCCGTGCTTCGAACTTCTCCTTGCCGTTCCGCGGCACGAGCGCGCGGCCATCGTCGGTAATTCCCGAGCGAATGTCGCCGTCGAGGCCGGCATCCGGCAAGGCTGGGACGAAATCATCGGCTCGGCCGGCGTCTTTGTGGGCATGACCGGCTTCGGCGCCAGCGCGCCCGCCAAGGACCTTTATCGGCATTTCGGCATCACCGCCGAGGCGGTGGCGGAGGCCGCGCTGAATAAGCTGGGCTAGTGGATGGCCCGGTGGCTGAAACCGATTTCGTTAAATAGATTAGGGAAAAGGCTAGTGTCCCGATTCCAAAGTTCGCATCATTGTGCGGCCCCCTGGTTGGCGAACTTCGGAATCGAAGGGACACTAGCAAGTTATTGATCTAGTGTGGCTTTGGTTCAGAAGTCCGCATAACAAGGCCCGCCGCAAGAATGATGCGGACTTCTGAACCGCCATACTGGCCACCCGGCACGGACCGGAGCATGAGGATTAACCGGGAGCGACATATGTCGGTACGCGTTGCCATTAACGGTTTCGGCCGCATCGGACGCAATATTCTGCGCGCCATCGTCGAAGCCGACCGCAAGGACATCGAGGTCATCGCCATCAACGACCTGGCGCCGGTCGAGACCAATGCGCATCTGTTGCGCTTCGATTCCGTGCACGGACGCTTCCCCGGCGAGGTCACGGTCAAGGGCGACACCATCAGCATCGGCAACGGCGCCATCAAGGTCACGGCCATCAAGGACCCCGCCACGCTGCCGTGGAAGGAGCTCGACATCGACGTCGCGCTCGAATGCACCGGAATTTTCACCTCGAAGGAAAAAGCCTCGGCGCATCTGCAAGCCGGCGCCAGGCGCGTGCTGGTTTCGGCGCCGGCCGAGGGCGTCGACCTGACCGTGGTCTATGGCGTCAATCACGACAAGCTCGCCAAGTCGCACACGGTCGTTTCCAACGCCTCGTGCACGACCAATTGCTTGGCGCCGGTCGCCAAGGTGCTCAACGACGCCATCGGCATCGACAAGGGTTTCATGACCACGGTGCACTCCTACACCAACGATCAGCCCTCGCTCGATCAGGTGCACAAGGATCTGTATCGGGCGCGCGCCGCGGCGCTCAACATCATCCCGACCTCGACGGGTGCGGCAAAAGCGGTTGGGCTGGTGCTGCCTGAATTGGCCGGGCGTCTCGACGGCGTCTCGATCCGCGTGCCGACGCCGAACGTTTCCGTGATCGATTTCAAGTTCGTGGCCAAGCGCGCCACCTCCAAGGACGAGGTCAACGCCGCCGTCAAGCGCGCCGCCGAACAGCAGCTCAAGGGCATTCTCGGCTACACCGAAGCACCCAACGTCTCATCCGATTTCAACCACGATCCGCATTCGTCGGTTTTCCACATCGACCAGACCAAGGTGATGGACGGAACGCTGGTGCGCGTGATGTCGTGGTATGACAACGAGTGGGGCTTTTCCAATCGCATGGTCGATACCGCGGTCGCGATGGGGAAGCTCGGCTAACGTCATCGCATCAGACGCCCCGCGCCCGCGTGTCATGAAATCCTTTCGCACCCTGGACGACGCCGACGTCAAAGGTAAGCGCGTGCTCCTGCGCGTCGACCTCAATGTGCCGATGCAGGACGGCAAGGTCACCGACGCCACCCGCATCGAGGAGATCGTCCCGACCATCGCCGAACTCGCCGCCAAGGGCGGCAAGGTGATCCTGCTGTCGCATTTCGGCCGGCCCAGGGGCACCCCGGACCCCAAATACTCGCTGCGTCCGGTGGTGCCCGAAGTGGCGCGGCTTGCTAAAAGGCCGGTGGCGTTCGCCGAGGATTGCGTCGGCCCCAAGGCCGAGGCCGCCGTCGCCGCCATGAAGAACGGCGACATTGTCTGCCTGGAAAACACCCGTTTCCATCCCGGCGAAGAGAAGAACGACAAGGCGTTCGCCAAAAAGCTTGCCGCGCTCGGCGATCTGTTCGTCGAGGAAGCGTTCTCGGCCGCGCATCGCGAACACGCTTCGATCACCTCGATCGTCACGGCGTCGGATTTGCCGGCCTATGTGGGCCGCGCCATGAAGGCCGAGCTCGACGCGCTGGAAAAAGCCTTCGAGACGCCCAAGCACCCGGTGGCCGCGATCGTCGGCGGCGCCAAGATTTCGACCAAGCTCGATCTGCTCGGTCATTTGCTGGTGAAAGTCGAAACGCTGATCATCGGCGGCGGCATGGCCAACACGTTTCTCGCGGCCCAAGGCAAGGCCATCGGCAATTCGCTGTGCGAGCCCGATCTCATCGCCAATGCGTGCGACATCATGGTCAAGGCCAAGGCGCTCGGCCGCGACATCGTGCTGCCGGTGGACGCGGTGGTGGCGGGGAAATTGGCCGCCCACGTTGCCACCCGTATCGTCTCGGTGGACGAGGTCGGCAGCGACGACATGATGCTCGACATCGGCCCGCGCTCGATCGAATACGTGGTCTCGGTGCTGGCGCGCACCAAGACGCTGGTCTGGAACGGCCCGTTCGGCGCCTTCGAGGTCGAACCGTTCGACAACGGCACGGTGGAAGTCGCGGAGGCGGTCGCGGAACTCACCGAGGACGGCAGGCTTATCAGCTTTGCAGGCGGCGGCGACACGGTGGCCGCGCTCAACGTCGCCGGCGTGACGCGCCGTTTGACGCATGTATCGACCGCCGGCGGCGCGTTCCTCGAATCGCTCGAGGGCAAGACATTGCCGGGAGTCGAAGTGCTGATGGTGTCCGAGGCTCCCGCGGTGGTGAGCGAATAGTGCGGGCGAATAGTCGTTACGGCAACGCCGCCGGCGCATCGAATGCCGGCGCCAGTATTCAGGAGGGCGCGATGACTCTTGCGGACCTGCATGAAGTCGCGGATTTGAACAAAACCGCCTTGGCCATGGTGGCGCCCGGCCGCGGCATTCTGGCCGCCGACGAGTCGACCGCGACCATCGGCAAGCGCTTCGATACCATCGGCGTGGCGTCCACAACCGATAGCCGCCGCGACTATCGCGAGATGCTGTTTCGCTCTGGCGAGGCGATGTCGAAATACATTTCCGGCGTCATTCTTTATGACGAGACCATCCGGCAGAACGCCAAGGACAGCACGCCGCTGGTCAAGCTCATCGAAAAAGCCGGCTCGCTGCCGGGCATCAAGGTGGACAAGGGAACCAAGCCCTTGCCATTCTGCCCCGGCGAAGTCGTCACCGAGGGGCTCGACGGACTGCGCGAGCGGCTCGCCGAGTATCGCGGTCTCGGCGCCAAGTTTGCCAAGTGGCGCGCGGTGATCGATATCGGCGCGGGCATCCCGAGTTACGAATGCATCAGCGCCAACGCGCACGCGCTGGCGCGCTATGCCGCGCTGTGCCAGGACGAGGGCATCGTGCCGATCGTCGAGCCGGAAGTGCTGATGGACGGCGATCACGACATCGACCGCTGCGACAAGATCACCGAATGGACCCTCAAGACGGTGTTCGAGCAGCTTTATTATGCTCGCGTCGCGCTGGAAGGCATGGTGCTCAAGCCCAACATGGTGATCCCCGGCAAGAAGTCGGCGAAGCGTGCCTCGGTCGAACAGGTCGCCGAGCGAACGTTGCGCGTGCTCAAGGCCTGCGTGCCGGCGGCCGTTCCCGGCATCGCCTTCCTGTCCGGCGGCCAGTCCGACGAAGAGGCGACCGCGCATCTCGACGCCATGAACCGCATCGGTCCCCTGCCCTGGCGGCTGTCATTCTCTTACGGCCGCGCGCTGCAGCACGCGCCGCAAAAGGCCTGGTCGGGCAAATCCGAGAACGTCGCCGCCGCGCAGCGCGTCTTCACCCACCGCGCGATGATGAACGGCCTTGCCACGATGGGACAGTGGCAAGCCGATCTCGAGCGCAAGGCCGCGTGAGCATATCCTCCCCCGTTTACGGGTTTGGAAACGGCCCCTCCCCCCGCGAGCGTAGCGAGTGGTGGGGAGGGTGGCGCGACGCCGAGCGAAGCGATGGCGATGCGCCAGGTGGGGGGCGAATTTCGATCTTTCGCAGCCAATGTTTTGACCCCCCACCCCTCACCCCTCCCCACCATTCGCAGTGCGAATGGGGGAAGGGGAAAATCATGGATCACGACTCGCCGCAGCTTGTCGTTGTCTCCGGCCTGATAGACCTGCCGACAGGCTGCGGAATTGAACTTGGCGCACGACAGCGGGCCCGGCGTTGAACATGACCCCGCGGCGCCAGCCTCCCCGCCTCTATCTCGTCACCCCGGTGCTCGACGACACCGCCGCCTTCGCCGAGCACATCGATGAGGTATTGACGGCCGGCGACATCGCCGCCGTGCTCCTGCGGCTCAATGACGCCGACGAGCGCACCCTGATCAACCGGGTGAAATCCCTCGGCGAGGCGGTTCAGCGCCGCGACATCGCCCTCCTGCTGGACGGCCGAGCGGAACTGGTGGCCCGCGCCGGGGCCGACGGCGCCCATCTCACCGGGATCGAGGCCCTGCGCGCCGCCTTCCCCTTGCTGAAGCCCGACCGGATCGCCGGCGCCGCCGGGTTGCGCAGCCGTCATGATGCCATGCTCGCGGGCGAGATTGGCGCCGATTACGCGATGTTCGGCGAACCGCCTCGCCCGTCGATCACGACGGTCGAAGAGCGGCTGGCGTGGTGGGCGGAGCTTTTCCAACCGCCCTGCATCGGCTACGCCGCCTCCGCGGACGAGGTCGGCCCGATCGTGCGGGCGGGCGCCGACTTCCTCGCGCTCGGTGATTGGATATGGACAGAACCAAGCGGAGCAAGACAAGCAGTCGCGGCGGCGAGCAACAGTGCCGGCGCCGCCTTCGTCTGACCGTGCGCGCGATCGGGATTGCATCGCTCGCGGCATTGCTTGCCGCCGGTGCATGGAGTCCGGCTGTCGCCGCCCCGGCACGGACCCGCACCGCCGCCCCGCCGCAACCCGCCGCGCTCGCCGCTCCGGAAGCCGGCACCGGCGAGCAGCCGGATCTTGCCTTCGGCGCATTTCAGCGTGGCTACTATATCACCGCGTTCGAACTGGCGACGCAGGACGCCGCCAAGGGCAACGCCAAATCGATGACGCTTCTCGGCGAGCTTTATGCCAACGGGCTCGGCGTGCCGCAAAACGACACGAAGGCCGCGGAATGGTACAAGCTCGCCGCCGCGCGCGGCGACGCCAACGCCATGTTTGCGCTGGGAATGTTCCGCATGGAAGGCCGCGACGGCCCGCGCGACCGCGACAAGAGCGCCAAGTGGCTCGCGGCCGCCGCCAAGCTCGGCCATCCGATCGCGGCTTACGATCTTGCGTTGCTCTACATGGAAGGCGAGGTTTTCCCGCAAGACTTCACTCGCGCGGCGCAGCTCCTTGGCGAGGCGGCGCGGGCCGGCAATCCGCAGGCGCAATACGCGCTCGGCACGCTCTACAAACAAGGCCACGGCGTGCCGAAGGACATGCACGAGGCGGTCCGGCTGTTCGCGCTGGCCTCGCTCGCCGATCAGACCGATGCCGAAGTCGAATACGCCATCGCGCTGTTCAATGGCGACGGTATCCCGCGCAATCGCAAGCTCGCGGCGGCTTTGTTCCGCAAGGCGGCGCTGGCCAACAATCCGATCGCTCAGGACCGGCTCGCGATCATGCTCGCCAACGGGCTCGGCGTTCCGGCCGATCCGGTCGGGGCCGCCAAGTGGCACCTCATCTCCAACGCCGCCGGCGAAAGCGATCTCGACCTCGACGACTTCGTCAACCGGCTCGACCCCAAGACCCGCGCCGCCGCGGAACAAGCGGCCAAACCCTGGATCGCGGCGATCAAACAGACCATCGCCGCTAAGACCCGCGAGGTCTCCTCCACGGCGCCGGCGCATGCCCCTGCGCCCACGCCGGGGAAGTAAAGGACGCTCTGCTTTGCCCTCTCTCCCGCTTGCGGGAGAGGGTGGCGCCATCGCGCATCGCGCGATTGCGCCGGGTGAGGGCCACAAGGTCGATCCCGGTGAGGACTGCAGACGAGTCAAGTCCGCCCGGCGTCACGCCGCTTCGAGCCGTGCCAGTTCGGTCGCGAAATCGAAGCGCAGTTGCGCGCCAGTCGTCGGCCTTGCAAAGTTTGCCCGCGCAAATCCAACACCGCTGAGTCGACCTCACGCTTGATGACAACCATCTTTCAGCAACAAACTGACAAATTCGGCCAGAAGCGCGTGGCCAGTGAGCTACAGCGGTCAATTTAAACACGTGCGCGATGACTGGCTTGCAAATCATCAACGGTGGCGGCCGAGCGGAAGTCCAGGCGGCTCACATTCGTCCGGTGGCAGCGGGCGGATTTGATTCGGTGCGCAATGGACTTGCGTTATCAGGAACGATTCACTGGATTTGATCGGGGGCTAGTTTCAGTCGACAACAATTTCCGGATATTGATCGCTAAGGATAAGCTGCCGAAAGCCATTACAGCTCTCCTACGCGAAGACGGAGATATCAATATTCCGCAGCGGTTTGAGGACCGCCCGCACCCACTTCACTTGCGGTACCACAGAGACAACATCTTTAAGGGATAATCCCACGAGCTGTGGACTAAGCCCGGCACTTGCTTCTTGTCATGTTCGTTATTGAAGCTCGCCCGTCTTTGCTGACTAACTTAGAACGCCTTGGGCAACCCGGCCTGACGCAGAATGGCATTCGCGGTGTGCCGGCTTGGGATGCCAACGGGTACCGCGAAATTCCGTTTTGTGATCGGACTATGCCAGATTTCGTGACTGCCGTTGCCTTGGCGGATGAAAACGCAACCCGCCGCCCGTAACAGGTCGCGCAGCGGCTGGTCGAACTGTGGGGCGAGCGCATGATCCCGAAAAGTGGTCTCCGGTTTTCGGAAAAGATCATGCGCCAGGCAAAAATCTACGCCGCAGCCGGTTCGGCTTCGCGCAGCGCTGTGATATGCAGGAACAGGGAGCCAGGATCGATTTCGGGATGATTGTCTGGCAATAGATCGAGCGCCATCGCGGAAATTTTCGCCAGCAGTTCATCGAGTGTCGGCGCATCGGCGGCGGCCGGGATCTCGTCGCAATGTCCGCTCCACACCGAGACTTCGTTGTCCCAGGCGGCGGAAATGGTGAAGATGACCGGTTTGCTCATGCGCGCCGCAAGCTGATCCCTTGATCACGGCGATTATCCCCTATTTGACTAGTTTCCGGCATTGGACTATATTGCCTCTATTGATTGATGGAGGCCGATATGGCCAGAGTTAAGACGATAAAACAACTGACAAATCAGCAGTTTAACGACATGTTTCCGAACGAGGATGCCTGCAAAAACTACCTCGTTGCGCGGCGCTGGCCGGAAGGCATCCATTGCCCGCGGTGTGGAAACGTTGACGTGTATCCGGTGACAAACCGTCCCTTCCACTGGCAGTGTAGCAAGTGCGCTCCTGGGGGTGGCGGCTATCGTTTTAGCGTGCTGGTCGGGACCATTTTCGAGAACACCAACAAGCCGCTGAAAGACTGGTTCAAGGTCATTCACTTGATGCTGACCAGCAAAAAGGGGATCAGCGCCTTGCAGATCATGCGCTACATGGGCTTCGGCAGCTACAAGACGGCTCTCTACATGTGCAACCGCATTCGCGCTGGCCTGAGCGAACACAAGCCCGACAAACTGGCTGGCATCGTTGAAGTCGATGAGACCTACATCGGCGGGAAGGACAAGAACAAGCATTGGGATAAGCGCAGCGGCGGGACCGGCGGCAGCGGTTCGGGCAAGATCGGCGTTGTGGGTGCCGTCCAACGCAAGGGCAAAGTCGTGGCCCGCGTTATCGACAGTTACGACCGCGAGACGCTTACCGGCTTCATCCGCGAGGCCGTTTCCAACAAAGTCAGCCTGCTCGCCACTGACGACCTGCGGGCTTATGATCGGCTTGGGGAAGAATACCCGCACGGTTTCGTTCGGCACCGCAACAAGGAATATGTCGTGGGTGCCGTTCATACCAACACGATTGAGGGCTTCTGGTCGCTGGTTAAGCGCGGCGTGATCGGCACCTTCCACAAGGTCAGCGCCAAGTACATGCCGCTCTACGTTTCTGAGTTTCAGTTCCGGTACAACAACCGAGGAAACCCGGACATATTCGGCGCGGCGATAGCACGGTGCTGAGACACCGAAATAAGAGGAAACGGCGGTGTTCTCAGTTACGGCAAAAGTCCAATGACCCAAGAAGATGAAAGTACAGAAAGCGATAGCGAGATAACCGCCGAAGGCCATCGCAAAGCCGATGCCATCGAAGCGGGGAAGCCCAAACCTTGCTGCTGCAAGCCCAATTATCCCAAGAAAAAATACTTCAGCCAGCCAGAAAATCGTGTTGCGTTCGCTACGTTGATTATCCTCGGTATTTATACAGGAATCACTATCCTGCTGTGGTGTAATAGCGCCGACCAAGTGCAGATCAGTCGGGACTCCGAAATTGCTTCGAATCGCGCTTGGATAGCGCCGCTGACGATCAAACTGATCAAAGACGAGGTGATTCGGCCGAATCAGATCATTACCTATGTTCTTTCGTATGAGAACACCGGACATTCCCCGGCGCTCGAAACTACGTTCGAGGACAACGAAGAAAAACGCCTTCCCTTTGATCAGATTAAAGATGTTCTCGCCAAGACCCCCGGAGAGAGGGGCTTTATTGGTAATCCTACCTGCGTTCCGGGCGGCAAAGCGTTTCAAGAGCAAGCTGCTCACCACGGGTGGCCTGCAATTTACCCAAATACTCCAAAGCCCTATACACGCCCTCTGCAATCGGCGGCTCCCGCCACGCCAGATATCGCTGACGGCCATACGGTCCAGATTGTGCGCGGATGCTTCCTCTACAACACGCTCAATCTGACCCAAGTGCAGAGCAAATTCTGCTTCTGGCTTGATCCTTCCAACTGGAAGTTCCACCGCTGCCCATACGGCAATGACGCCTATTAAGGCAAAGAGGATAGTCGCAGCAGTGTAACGTCGGCCTGTCGCGACTGACAATAATAGTCGCCGGAAATTAGTCAAGTAAGGCATACTCGCCCTTGATCACAATCAAAATACCCCGCGATGGGTCATATTCAAGCGCAACCGTTGAGCCCCACCTTGGCTAATTTGGAATTGTCACAGCGGAAACGTCGAAAGTCCGGCACGATGGCAGGTGATTCGCTCATTTGCGCCCCTTGATGGGACTACCGGCCATGAGCGCTGCCGCGAATTCCGTCGCAAAATCAATGTCTAATCGCCTGCGTAGAGACAATATTTGACAATAGTCCAGGGACTATATATAAAATGCCTCATCTCGCTCGTCCAAGGGGACGTCAACCGGTGACGGCCGATTGATGCGAGCGGGAGCGGTGCCCGGGAGGAGGTTCGTAACCTCGTCCGCGGGCGGTTCGGAAACTCGCCCGGCCTGCCACGGCGCAGGTCTGCCAGGAGCTGGCTGCCCGGGTGGCGGACGGGACTACACCGCCGTTGGCGCTGCCATGAAGCGCGGGACCGGACTGAGCCAAGGCCGCGAGGTTTTGGCGAGAGCCGCGGTAGAGCGCCGGAAGGCGAGCGCGCTTCCTAAAAGGGAGCGCGCACCGCGACGAACGCAAAGACAGGCGGCAACG
>JBOHIU010000171.1:0-9718 GCA_050725855.1 Xanthobacteraceae bacterium
CGTCCGCAAGGTCGAGCGATAGCAGCACGTTCATCTGCTCGGTCAGAAAACGGATACCGCCGGACCGCTTGCCGCAGGTGCGCGTGAACGCCTCGAACAGGTACGGCGGCAGGCATTCATGCAGCGCGAGGCTGCCGGCCGGATTGATGTGAACGCGGTAACCTTGAAGGCGCTCGGTGCGCGTGCGGTCGCGTTCATAGACCGCGAGGCTGACGCCTTGCTTCTTCAGGCCCTGCGCTAAAGTGAGGCCGCCAATGCCGCCGCCGATAACGATGACGTGGAGCGGCGCGGCCGCAGCACCGACGATCGATTTGCTGCTCGGATATGCGGTCATCGGACGCCTCCGGCCGTCTCTGGCTTACGCAGCCACAACTCAAAGCTGATGGCATCGAGCCGCAGATCGCCATGCCGGAACTGCGACTGCTCCACCAGCGCCGTGATGCACTCCTGGGTATAGGCGCGCTTCTTCAGCATGGAGTTGAACGTCCATTTGATGATCGCGCCGTTGATCAAGCCCTTGCCTTCGACGTAGTCCCGAATGGATTGCGGTGAAAAATCCTTGCGCAAGTCGACGACGAGCGCGGTGCCGCCGGGCTTGAGCACGCGGTGCATCTCATCAAGCGCGGCAAGCGGGCGGGTGAAATTCTTGAAAGCCGCGGTGCAGACCACGAAATTGAATCCGTTCGCCGGCAGCGGCAGATCGGCGGCATCGCCGTGATCGAAGGCGATATCGACGCCGGCCTTGCGCGCGTTCTCGTTGGCGATGCGGATAAAGCTGCGGCTGATATCGACGCCGACCATGCGGCAGCCGGTCAGCTTGCTGAGCTCAATCGCGAGGTAACCGGGCCCAGGGGCGATTTCGAGCATGCACGAGCGGGGCCCGATATGCGCCGCGACGCGCTGGGCCGTGTCCCTGAATCGATCCATGTCCTTGGCGGTCTGTCGCGCGTACCAGGTGGCAATGAAACCTTCCATGCCGGGACCCTTGTGACCCTTGGGCATCCCCGCGTTCGTCGTTGCTGATGTCATGGTTCTCTCCGTTAAAGCGCAATCGTCCCGCCTTCACGCGAAGGCGCGGCTGTTCTCGCGGAGATTCGGCTGGTACTTTGGATTCGCGTGCCTGAAGCCAGCGCGCTCCGCGCGTTCGGTCTTGGGTTACCGGCCCCGGCGATGTTCCAGCATCGTCGGGGTTCCGGCTTTTCCGGCTAATCGGACGTCATTGGGGCGCCTCCGTATTCGCGATAAAGTTCTGCCAGCGTCGCTTGGCGGTTCTGGTGAAAGCCGCGCCATAGGTCGAGCGGCCCCCAGCCGCTTTCGATACGGCCGATGAGGTCGGCGACAAACGCCTGCTCGGCCTTCATGAGCGCCAGGCGATATTCGGTCTCGACGAGAAATAGCGGCGGGAATTTCTGTGTGCCGATGCCGGCGATCTGACCGGCGAGGCCCGCGATATTCTGTTCGAGGATTTTTTCGCGCTGGCGCAGCAGGGCGAGCGCTTCATCAGGGGGTAAAATAGGCAACAGGCACAGCGCCGCTTCAAATTGCGGATATTCCTTCACCGGCGTGCCGACCAGATCGGCCATCCAGTCATGTAGTTCTTCGCTGCCGGCAGGGGTGATTTCATAGACGGTGCGCTCCGGGCGGCGGCCTTCGCGCTCCGTCTCCCTCGCCGAGATCATCCCCCGTTTCAGCAGCGGTTCGATCACTGTGTAGAGCGAGCCGTAGCGCAGCTTGATGCTGTCTTCCTTGTGCCGCTGCTTGAGGAGGACGCCCATCTCGTACGGATGCATGGGGCGCTCGAACAGCAATGCGAGTACCGCCAACGCCAGGGGGTTCGTGGGATGGGTGCGGGCCGCCATCTTTATCCCGTTCCGTTTATTCGCAGACGAATATACGTCGCCGCTTACACCGAGTCAATTTCTTCTGAGATATATCTTGTAACATAGCTCAATAGGATTATCTGAAGATATATCTTTAGTGCAAAACCAAGGAGTTTCCAATGCACGGACATTGTCATTCCCACGAAGGAAAATGGGCAGCAGGACGCCGCCGCGGTCGCTTCGGCGGCTTTGGCGGGCGCTACGGCGGCTTTGGCGACCGATTTGGCGAGGGCGGCGAGGATTTGATGCGAGCGCGGCGCATGCTGGCGCAGGGCGACCTGCGGCTGGTGGCGCTCGCGCTGATCGCAGAGGCGCCGCGCCACGGCTACGAGATCATCAAGCTGCTCGAGGAAAAGACCGCGGACTGGTACAGCCCGAGCCCCGGCATCGTCTATCCGACGCTGACCTATCTGGAAGAAGCCGGCTACGTCACGGCTTCGACGGAAGGCAGCAAGAAGCTCTACACGATCACCGAGGAAGGCCGCGCATATTTGGAGAGCAACCGCGATCTGGTTGACGTCATACTCGACCGCCTCGCGACGCTCGGCGAGCGCGTGAACCGATGGCGTCGCGCTTCTCGCGGTGAACGCGAGCAACGCCGCGACCTACCGCCACTCGTGGAAGCCGCCCTCGATCATCTGCGCGCGACGCTCGGCAAGCGGCTGCAGAGCGACGCCGACGCCGAAGCGCGCCTGGTCGAGATTCTCGTTCGCACGGACGCTGAGTTGCAGCGGTCGTAAGAGCCGGCGTCATGCGGCCTGCCGCGACGCGCCAGGCTTCGCCGCCGCGAGCACGTCCGGGGTGCGCACATGCTCGGGCCGGATTCCCAGACCGAGAAGCCGCGCCGGAATGCGGCGGAGCACTGGAAGAACGTTGAAAAGCTTAAACGCCAGCGGCGGCTTCGGCCGCTGCTGACTGGCCAGCACGCGGGTGACGACCCGCTTCTGGATGGTGAGCTGAAGCCATTGCGTAAAGCGCACCGGCAGAGTGCGGCGCTGCTCAATCGCCGCCAGATCGTCGTCGCTCACGGTGCGGCTCGTGAGCGGCCCGGCAAGCCGGTTCGCGGCGGCGACCGCGTCCTGCACCGCCATGTTGATGCCGACGCCGCCGATCGGAGACATCGCGTGCGCCGCGTCGCCGATACAGATCAGCCCAGGGCGCCACCATTTCCGCAGGCGGTCCACGGTCACGGTGAGCAGCTTGACGTCATCAAAGCTCTGCAACTCGCCGACGCGGTCGGCAAGGAACGGTGACATCTCGACGACCCGCCCGCGGAACGCCTCGATGCCTTCCGCCTTGATCTGATCCGCCCTGCCCTTCGGGATCACGTAAGCACACTGCCAGTAGTCGCCCCGGTCGAGCATGACCATCAGCTTGCCAGCCTCGACATGGCCGAATGTGTCCGTGGAATCCGTTTCTTTGCGCGAGATGCGGAACCAGAGCACGTCCATCGGAGCGCCGTAATCGTCGCCCCTCAGCCCGGCCTTTTCCCGCACCGTCGAATGCCGGCCGTCGCAACCGATGACGAGATCGGCGCGGATGCTCAATTCCCCGCCGGCGGTCTTGGCGCGCACCCCGACGAGGCGTTCGCCGTCTTCGATGAGACCGACGGCCTCGCTTTTCATGCGCAGATCGAAAGTCTTGTAACGCTTGGCTTGGCTCGCCAGAAAACTAAGAAAATCCCACTGCGGCATCAGCACGATAAATTTGCAGTGGGTCGGCAGATGGCGGAAATCGACAAAATCGAGGTGCTCGGCACCGACCTGGCCGACCAGCGTCTCGACCTTCTGGTGCGGAACTTTGAGGAAGTCATCGAGCAGGCCCAGCTCATAGATGAGCTGGAGGGTCGAGGGATGCACGGTGTCGCCGCGGAAGTCGCGAAAAAAGTCCGCGTGCTTTTCCAGCACGACGACATCGACGCCGGCGCGCGCCAACAGAAAACCGAGCATTATTCCGGCCGGCCCGCCGCCGACGATGCAGCAACGCGTGGAAATCAATTGATCGGGCACGTAAAGACTCCAAAGGGAGACTGCCTGCGTGGGAACGGAAATCAAAACCCCACCGCGCTGCCAGGTCAACCGCTTGCATCGCTTCTACAAACAGATTGCGGTCGACAGTTCGGCGAGCGAATGGCCAATTCCTGCTGGACAAGCATCAGAGCGCGGCGGAGGGCAGCGTGGGGCCTACGGCCTGCAAGGTGCCGCGGCGGCTTATCTCACGTTCTTGCTGGTCGCCGTGAGTTGCGAACGCTCGATCCGATAAAGGATGAAGCGTTTGCCGGCGTAGAGTTCGGTCAGGTGCGTCGGATCGGGATTAGCGAAATTCGGTTTAGTGAACAGAACATACAGATAATCGTAGTCCCGCGTCCAACGCCGCCAATAATCGTGCCTGTCGGTATCCGGGTGATAGGCGACCTGCACCAATGTGCCGATCATCGGCGGGGTACCATCTTCAGTATCGACACGTCCGCGATAACGGCGACGGGCGTGCAGGACTTGCTTGCCCTCGACCGTGAACTCGGTGGTCACCAGGGCCGAGCGCTCAATGATGGCGATACAATCGGCATGCATGAGCCCGTAATCGCGCAGGTAGTCGCCGCCGTCCGGATCCGCATAGGCGACCGCCACCTTGGCGCCGCGATTGATCAATTCAACCGATTTGCGGAACGATTCCACGCCCGCCGAGAGCGGTGACCAGACGATCTCGACCTCCGCCACCCGAACGGCGAGCAATACCACCAGTCCGGCGACGAAGCCCCATCGCGCCATGCGAGTGCGCAAGTCGACGTTGATGCAAGCGACCAGCACGAAGGCAAGCGATATCGGCAGCCGCAAATCCACCATGTAGGTTTCGAACATGACGCGCGGCAGCGCCAAATAGGCGATCGCTCCCACGGCGAGCATCGCCCAACCGACTTGGTGAAACGAAAGCGCGCGGCGACGGAATGCCCAAACTCCGGCACCCAGCATGATCGCGGCGAAAACAAACGCCAGCACGTCCGAATAAGCCTTGATGACGAAAAGCACGCCATCCGCCTTGTCGTGCATGCGCCAATAGAAATCCCACAGGCCTCGGGTCGGGCTCATCATGAGCAGTACTGGGACCGACAAAAACGGCAGCCCGGTCGAAACGAAGTCGAGCATGAGGGACGGTAACGCCTGCCGCGCGGCTGCCCGGCCCGACGAGCGGCGCAGCCGCATGACAGCGGTTACCAGGCGGCGTGACTCGAAGGCGAGCAGACCGAGACCGTAAACACCGAGCACAAACAGATGGCAAAAGAATAAGCCGAGCACAAAAAGCGCCGACAGCGATAGCCGCAAGGTGCGGCGACGCTCGCGCAACGCAATCCAGGCTGAAAGCGCCCACAGCATCAGTCCGACGCCGAAGACATAATTCATCGTGCCGACAAGGAAGACATCATTGTAGAGCAGGGGAACGCAAATCAACGGCAATGGCGACCAACGGCCAAAAAGCTGGCGATTGAGCGCCAGGGTGCCGGATACGATCAGCGTGAAGCTCACCAGCGTGTAGACCTGGCCGGCGAGATAGACATTCATCACGCGCACCAACCACGGCACGACCAGATCCATCATCAGGTTCGGGATGACTTGCCAATCGATCTCGTAGTAGCGATGCAGGTACGGATCGCTGTTGATCGTGGCGATAATGTCCATCCGCGCCAAGTGATTGATGTAGTCGGAGATCGGCGGCAGCGGATTGAGCAGAACCGGAATGGATACGATGGCCAACAACACAACGGACAGAAGGGCAATACTGCCCTTGCCGAAGGCGCCGGCGTTCCCGGCCGACGAATGCGGGATGGCTGGCTGCGTCGCGGGCTGAGAAGACGGATGACCCGGCAATGGTGTCACATCGAGCATGGCGTTCAGTAATGAGGCAAACTGCGTCGTTTCCCCGCGAGGGGACTGAGAAAGCGGCCGGGAATTGGGATGATCCCCCTCTCCTTATGTGTCAGACCTAACGTGAACGCAGGATGAATGTCTCCGGCAGGTCGACCGCGGACAAGGCTCCGCTTTACCGCCTTTCTCGCCGCTTGCCGGCCTCACATTTCCGCCGCAAGCACCGTGCTACCTAGGATTCTCAATCCACCCGCTCCTTGCCGCCTCGCCCCATGCGTTTCTCCATCATCTTAGCGCTATTGATCGCGATTGCGCCTCTCGACGCGGCGTTTGCGCAGCTCGCCGAGACGGGCAATTTCCAGATCGTCTGGGAGGTCAAGAACCGATTTCGGTTATTTCGCAAAGAGAGCGATTTCCTGCGCCAGGTCGCGGCGAGCCAGGGCGACGGCATTCTCGCCGCCGAGCGGCGGCTGGAGGTCGCCACCGACGGTTTCGGCTGGGCGAAGGACGTGGTCGGCAATCTGTGCGTCGACGATTATGGCAACCTCCTGCAGACCTGCGACCGCGATGGTGCGAAGGAGAGCTATCTGACCCCGCGCGATTATCCTATCGGCGCGGCGATTTCGGGTCCGGTGCCGCAAGGCAGCACCTGCGCCTGGAGCTTCGACGACGGGACGGGGCCGCTGCGGCAGATGAACGCGCCCTGCAATGCCGAAGTGAAACTACGCGTGCCCTATGGCCGCACGACCGTCGCCACCGTCGACATTCCCCTCGGTGACGGCACCGCCCAACGGGCCGTCACTGAAATCACGGTACGGGACCTGTTGATCGCCGGACTTGGCGATTCCATCGCGGCCGGCGATGGCAATCCGGACCGCGCAGTTCAGCTCGCAGGCAGCTTCTGCTTTCGCCGCTTCGGCGGCGGCCAATATTATCGGCCCGGACGAGCCGGCTACACCGGCGACCGATCTTGCGAAAACGGACCGGCGAACGCGGCCGCAGCGCAGGATTGGGCCCGCCACGGCGCGCGGTGGATGAGCCCGCCTTGCCACCGTTCGCTGTACAGCTATCAGGTGCGCACCGCGCTCGCGATCGCCGTGGAGCAGCCGCACGTCGCCGTAACCTTCCTGCCGCTGGCTTGCAGTGGAGCCTCAATCGAGGCCGGCATGTTCTCCGGGCAGAGCTTCGATGATTGCCCGGTGGCGGTCAGCATTGACAACTGCTCGGGGACCGCACCCGCCCAAATCGCCGAGCTCAAGAAAATCATGGAGGAGGTCCACCGGCAGGAGCCGGAGCGCCAGCTTGACATGATCCTGCTGACGATCGGCGCCAACGACGTGAAATTCGCTTCAATGGTCGCCAACGTCATCGTCTCCGCCGGGACCGAGCGGCTGATCCTGGGTCGCGGCGGCGGCATCACCACTGTGCAGGATGCGGAACGGGCGCTCACGCAAACATTGCCGGCCGAATTCGCCCGCCTGCGGGCGGCCCTCAAGCCTTTTGTCGGGGGCAATCTGGCGCGCGTTGTCTTTGTCTCTTATCCCAATCCGGCCATGCAAGCTCCAGGTAAGCCCTGCCCCGGAGGCCGCGATGGGCTCGATATCCATCCTGCCTTTTCGGCGAACGCAGCGCGGCTGCGAGAGGCGGCGGAATTCGTCGACAATCAGTTTCTCCCCGCCATCAAGGCGCTCGCAACCTGCGACCGCGCCAACATTTGCCGCGATCCACTGACCGACCGCATGACGTTCGTCGACGGCCACCAGGCCGAGTTCGAACGGCACGGCATGTGCGCGCACTCCGCCGATGATCCAGTATTCGATCGCGAGTGCTTTTCGGAAAGGGGAAACAGCTTTGCCACCGACTTGGTGGCAGCCGCCACCGATCCGATGGCCTGCTCGCTCCCGGCCAGCGACTATCGCCCGTATGCGCCGCGCGGACGCTGGATTCGGACCGCCAACGACAGCTATTTCACCGCGATGACCTACCCCCAGGGCATTCCCGCCACATTGCGCCCGGCCGACATCCACGACGCCCTTTGGGGCGTGCTCAGCGCCGTCTACGGCGGCGCCGTGCATCCGACCGCGGAAGGCTACGCCGCGATGGCCGATGCAGCGCTGCCCGCCGCGCGCGTCGTGCTTGGTTTGCCGCAACCGCCTGCAGTCAGCGCCGAACCGCTGCCGCCGCTCAGTCCGGCTGCCGCTTCGGTCCAGTCCCCGGCAGGCGCGTCATCTCCGCCACCAGCACCCACGGCTGCAGTTGCTCCCACCGCCGCGCCAACGCCGGCGCCGCAGCCCGCACCGGCACCTCAGCTTACGCCGGCGCCGCGGCCTGCACCCGCACCGCAGTCCACCGCGGCACCACTCACGATCGTCCCGTCACCTCCACCGTAAGCCCGATCCGGCGCAGCGGCGTTCAAGCTCTCGGGGCCGGCGCCACGCCGAGTTTTTTTTGCAGGCTCGTCGACGACGTCGTGTATTGAAAGACCAGCCTCTTATCCGGGTAGACGTAGCGGTGCGCCTTCTGCGCCATGAGAGCCGCTTCATGAAATCCGGAGAGAATAAGCTTGAGTTTGCCGGGATACCAATTGATATCGCCGATGGCGAAAATTCCCGGCACGTTGGTCTCGAAGCTTGCGGTATCGACCGGAATAAGTTCGTTATTCTTGAGCTCGAATCCCCAATTGGCGACGGGACCGAGCTTCATTGTCAGCCCGAAGAACGGCAGCATCACGTCGCAGGCGATGTCGAAGCTTGATCCATCGTTGGTCTTGACCACGGCATGGCTGATCTGGCCCTCAGCGCCGGCAAGCGCAGTCACCTGCCCGAGAACGAAATCGATTTTGCCCTCGCCGACCAACGCCATCATTTTGTTGACGCTATCAGGCGCCGCTCGAAATTCGCTGCGCCGATGCAGGAGCGTCAAATGTTTCGCCAGAGGTGCAAGGTTCAACGTCCAGTCCAGCGCGCTGTCGCCACCGCCCACGATGAGAATGCGCTTGTGGCGAAACGCTTCCATCTTGCGCACCGCGTAAAATACCGACTTGGCCTCGTAGGGCTCGATGCCCGGTATCGGCGGGCGTTTCGGCTGAAACGAGCCGCCGCCGGCGGCAATAACGACGATCTTGCTGATAAACTCCTTGCCCTGGTCGGTCTTCACGCGGAAAAGGGGATCGCCGATCTTCTCCACCGTCTCGATCATTTCGTTGAGATGATACTGCGGGCTGAACGGCTTGATCTGCTGCAAAAGATTGTCGACCAGTCCTTGCGCGCTGGTGAAGGGAATGCCGGGAATATCGTAGATCGGTTTTTCCGGATAAAGCTCCGCGCATTGGCCGCCGATCTTATCGAGGATATCGATAAGGTGCGCTTTCATGTCGAGCAGACCAAGCTCGAACACTGCAAAAAGGCCGATCGGCCCCGCGCCAATGATGACAACGTCGGTTTTAATTGGTTCACTCATTTCGATCGTGCTCTTTGATTAATGACGCCCGCCAATAAGGTGGCCGAGTGTCTAGCGTGCTCGCCACGGCAGGGGAAGAGGACCCCCGACAATGGAATCGCCGCGGTGGCGCGCACTGTTTCGCCTTGGCCGCCGCTCCATCGCGCAACGGCCAGCCCGACTAGTGTCCCGATTCCGAAGTTCGCATCATTAGGCGGCCACTCGTTTGCAAACTTCGGAATCAAAAGGACACTAGCAAGCTATTGATCTAGTTGGCTTTGGTTCAGAAGTCCGCATAACGAGCCCCGCCGGAAGAATGATGCGGACTTCTGAACCGCCACACTAAGCTTGGCGCTCCGGCGTGCGTACAGTCAGTCCATCCAAATCGTCGCGAACCTTGATCTGGCACGACAGCCGGGAGTTCGGCCGCACTTCGAAAGCGAAATCGAGCATGTCCTCTTCCATGGGCGATGGCTCGCCCACCTTCTCCCGCCAAGCGTCTTCGATATAGACGTGGCAGGTCGAGCAGGCGCAGGCGCC
>JBOHIU010000172.1:0-6045 GCA_050725855.1 Xanthobacteraceae bacterium
TGGCAACGGCGTGCGCCGGTTCGAGCGCCGGGATGATGCCTTCCAGTTTCGATAAAAGCGCGAACGCATTAAGCGCCTCGTCGTCGGTGGCGGACAAGAACGTGACGCGGCCGACGTCGTTGAGCCAGGCATGCTCCGGCCCGATGCCGGGATAATCGAGCCCGGCGGAGATCGAATGCGCTTCGTTGATCTGGCCATCCTCGTTCATCAGCAGATAGGTGCGGTTGCCGTGCAGCACGCCCGGCCGGCCGCCGGCGATCGAGGCCGCGTGCATGCCGGTTTGCAAGCCGTTTCCGGCGGCCTCGACGCCATAGATCTCGATGTCCGCATCGTCGAGGAACGGATGAAACAGACCCATGGCGTTGGAGCCGCCGCCGATACAGGCGATCAGCGAATCCGGCAGCCTGCCTTCGGCCTTTTGCATCTGTTCGCGCGTTTCGCGACCGATGATCGACTGAAAATCGCGCACCATCATCGGATAGGGATGCGGGCCGGCAATGGTGCCGATGCAATAGAACGTCGATCCCACATTGGTCACCCAGTCGCGCAACGCCTCGTTCATCGCATCCTTGAGCGTCTTTGCGCCGGACTCGACCGGCACCACTTTGGCGCCGAGCATCTTCATGCGAAAGACGTTAGGCTTCTGTCGCTCGACGTCGACCGCGCCCATATAGACGATGCATTCGAGCCCGAAGCGCGCGCACAGCGTGGCGGTGGCGACACCGTGCATGCCGGCGCCGGTCTCGGCGATGATGCGTTGCTTGCCCATGCGCCGCGCCAGCAGAATCTGGCCGAGCACATTGTTGACCTTGTGCGCGCCGGTGTGATTGAGCTCCTCGCGCTTGAGATAGATTTTCGCCCCCAACTGGCCGGAGGCCGCCTGCGACCTGCAATGATCGGTCAGCCGCGCGGCGAAATAGAGCGGCGACGGCCGGCCGACATAATGGACCAGGTAGCCGTCCATCTCGTTCTGAAACGCGGGATCGGCCTTCGCCTCCGCGTAGGCCTTTTCCAGCTCCAGAATCAGCGGCATCAGCGTCTCCGCGACAAAGCGGCCGCCGTAGATGCCGAAATGCCCGTGCTCGTCGGGCCCGGTACGGAAGGAATTGAGATTCTGGCGAACGGTCATGTGCTAGCCTTCCTTCCTGCCTCCCTCCCCTGAAAGGGGAGCGACGTCCGCGTGAGCAGCGCGAACGCGGACAGGGAGGGGTCCGTTTTGGCGACGGAATGCCCCCACCCGGCTCGCTGCGCTCGCCACCCTCCCCCTTTCAGGGGAGGAATGTTAACAAACATGCCCGCGAATAACTCATATGGTGCTCACGGCGAGGGCCGCTTCGGTCGCACGCGCCGCGCGCACGAAGGCGCGGATCTTATCGGTATCCTTCACCCCCGGCGCGCGCTCGACGCCGGAGGAAACGTCGACGCCCGGAGCGCGCGTTATGCGCAAAGCTTCGCCGACATTACCGGCATCGAGGCCGCCGGACAGCATGAACGGCACGCCAGGATCGAGATTTTCCAGAAGATGCCAATCGAACGATCTGCCCAAACCTCCCGGCCGGCTCGCGCCCCGCGGCGGCCGCGCATCGAACAACAGACGGTCGGCGACGTTGGCGTAAAGCTGGATGGGCGACAGATCGGCCCGGCTTTCGATCGGCAGCGCCTTGATGATCGGAAGACGAAAGCGCGAGCGCACCACAGCGACCCGCTCCGGCGTTTCCCTGCCGTGGAGCTGCAACAGATCCGGCTGGAGCGCATCGATGAAGGCGCCAAGATCGGCATCGTTCGCGTCCACCGACAGCGCAACCTTCTTGGCGCGTCCGTTGACACGGGCGCCCAGCGTCCTTGCCGCCTCGAAACCGAGATGGCGCGGCGACGGCGGGAAAAACACGAATCCGACCATATCAGCACCGGCGTCAAGCGCGACATCGAGAGCATCGAGCGTGGAAAGCCCGCAGATTTTGACGACAAGACTCATCTCTCCACTCGCTCTACCAATGAGATCAGTGTGTCCAGCTCCGCGATCAGCGGATCAGGCCTGTTCTTGATGACATCGGCAACAATTTCGAGATCTATCTGCCAGTAGGCGTGGACAATAAAATTGCGCAAATCGTAAAATTCCCTGCACTCCACTTCAGGAGCAGAGCTTTTGATGCCCGCAGCCACTTTATTCAAGGTCTCGCCGACCACGGCTAGATCATATAGAGCCGTATGTTGTGCCTGAATAGCTTCCGCTAACGTGCGCGGCGTCAAACCTGCCGCATTATCCTGTGCGTAGCAGGCGAATTCACGCGCATCGCGCAGCCGCTCAAGATCGGATCGAATCATATCGGCTGGGCGAGCCGCGGAAATTCTTCCGCCTCACGCCCCTTCAATCCGCTTTTGAGAACAATACCAACGGGACGGCCCAGACGATCGGACAAACCGACCTCGGCGCCGGCCAAGCCAAGGAGGTCGAGTCCAGGCCTTTTCTCAGCGAGAAAATCCGGTGCATTGTCGTCGAATACATGGCCGACGCTGCCACGCGGCAGCAATCCGACGATCTTGATCGGATACTTCGCTTCGATCGTCGCAATATGCATGCGCAAGATCGAACGGTTGATGTCAGACACATCATGGGCGCTGCCTCGCTCACCCCCTATAACATAGCCTTTCCGCCAATCAGCCCACCGGCGGCTTCAGCCTGAGCCGAGGCGGCGGAGCCTGCTCGCGCGGCACGATACTGGGTTCGGCGGCGGTTGCTTCCAGCATATCGAGTCTGGCGCGCAACGCGTTCGCCTCGCTCTCCCAACGACGCCCATGGCGCCGCCACCTGCCCTGATCGAACCAGGCCGCGACGCCGCCGACGATCACCCCGATGATCAGAGTGGCGATGATCAGCGCGAAGAGAGGCAGCGTCAGCGAGGCGACCGGCGCGTTTGCGCTGAAAGGATCGAACGACAGCGTCACGGCCTGCCGGTTGGCGACCGCGAACACGATGAGGATAATGGCAAGCGGCACCAGGATCAGTGCGGCGGCGATTTTGCGCAGCAAGTTGTGCTCCAATGCTTGTTTCCAGAGCGCAGCGCAGCACGAAGCGAAGCGCAATGATGCGCTGCAGACCCGGGATCGTCACAAACGCCGCGCTCGTTACGATCCCGGAACAGCAGGACACCACCATAGCGCGGCGAAAACGCGCGTAAACGCGCTCATGGTGCTGCGCCGCATCCGGGAAACGACTTTTATTGTAGCGCGTGGACGAGCGGAAGTCAGGGGGCGGCCTCGGCCGCGCGGTTGAGCCGCTCGCGCATTTCCTTGCCGGTCTTAAAGAACGGCACGCATTTCTGGTCGACCTCGACGTGGGCGCCGGTGCGCGGATTGCGGCCGGTGCGGGCCGGGCGCTGCTTGACCGAAAATGCCCCGAAGCCGCGCAGTTCGACGCGATCACCGCGCGCCATCGCGGCGATGATCTCGTTCAGGATCGCATTGACGATGTTCTCGACGTCGCGCTGGTAGAGGTGCGGGTTTTGATCGGAAATGTGTTGAACGAGTTCGGACTTGATCATGGTCGCCGCCTTGGTCGCCGCTGCCATTTTTCTAAACTAATCAGTTCGTGGCCGCAGGTTGCCAAAGCGCCATCAGACCGTCAAGGTTGAAGGGTCGGAGGGCGCCGGCGGCGTCGAGGCCGCCGAATTGCCGCGCCAGCCCGTCGAGCCCAACCACATGCAGGGCCGCCATCGCCGCGGCATGCAGAAACGGCAAGTCGTCGAACCGGCTTTGCAGCTGATAATCGCGGATCGGCAGACTTGCACTGATGTGCTTGTCCTTCACCAGCCAGGCCTTGGCCGTGCGCTCGTCGCCGATCTGGTCGATGAGCTTGAGCGGCAGACCCTGATGGCCGGTAAAGACGCGGCCGTCATCGACGGCGGCGAGCTCGGCGTCGGTCATATGACGGCGGTTCTGCACCAGCCCTTTGAACCAGGCATAAGAGTCCATGATGATCGATTGGATGGCCGCGCGCGCTTCCGGGCTGGTGGGCTCGAAGCCATTCGGCGCCGCCTTCAGCGGAGTCGATTTGATGGACTCGACTTTGACGCCGATTTTGTCGAGCAAGTCGGTGAAATTCGGAAATTCAAACAGTACGCCGATCGAGCCGACCAACGAGGTCTGTTTGGCAACGATGTAATCGCCGGAGATCGCGGTGATATAGGCGCCGGAGGCGGCCATGCTGTCGACCACGACGGCGATCGGCTTCTTGGCGCGCACGCGCCCCAGCGCGTCGAACAACTGCTCGGAGCCGGCGGTGGTGCCGCCGGGCGAATCGACGTGCAGGATGACCGCTTTGACGGCCGAGGCGTTGGCAAGCCGATCGAGCTGGCGCACCCGCTCCGCGTCGTCGCGGATGAGGCCGGAAATGGTCACGCGCGCGATGTAGGGCCCGGTCAAGATGCCGTGCCGGCCCACGGCCGCCGCCCCCCCACCGATCGCCAGCACGATCACGACGATGGCGACGACGCGCCAGAAGGTCAGCTTGCGCCGCATGCGGCGGCGGTCGACGATCAGGTCGGCATCAAGCGACATTAAGAGTATCCTTGGTTAGCTTCCGCCCCATCATGCCGTCATTCCGGGCCCGAGCCAACGGGCCCGCGTAAGGTCGCGCGGCCCGACGACAGACCCCGCGAGGAGCCCGGATTCCATAATCACAATTCGTGGATATGGATTCCGGACAACCGCTTCGCGGTTTCCGGAATGACGTGCTGAATTACTCCTTATCCTCTTCCTTATCCTCTTCCTTATCCTCTTCCTTATCCTCGTCCTTTTCCTCGTCCTTCTCGCTCTCCTCGCCCTTGCGGCGAAGGGCGGTGCCGAGAATATCGCCCAAGGTCGCGCCGGAATCCGAGGAGCCGTATTGCGCGATCGCCTCCTTCTCCTCGGCGACTTCCAGGGCCTTGATCGAAACCGTGACCTTGTGCGAGCGGCGGTCGAACTGCACCACGCGGCCGTCGACTTTCTGTCCGACGGCGAAGCGCTCCGGCCGCTGTTCGGAACGGTCGCGGGCCAGTTCGGAACGCTTGATGAAGGTGGTGAACTCGGTGCCGACGACGTGAACGTCGATGCCGCCTTCCTTCACCTCTGTGACCTCGCAGGTGACGACCACGCCCTTCTTCAGCTCGCCCGCCGTTTCCGCCGCAACGGCACCGCCTTCGCCGAGCTGTTTGATGCCGAGCGAAATGCGCTCCTTCTCGATGTCGACGTCGAGTACCTGCGCCCTGACCTTGTCGCCCTTCTTGTACTCCTCGATGACCTGCTCGCCCGGGCGTTTCCAATCGAGGTCCGAGAGGTGAACCATGCCGTCTACGTCGCCGTCGAGGCCGAGGAACAGGCCGAACTCCGTCTTGTTCTTGACCTCGCCGTCAACCTCGGAGCCCGGCGGGTATTTCTCGACGAACACCTCCCACGGATTGCGCATAGTCTGCTTCAATCCGAGCGAGATGCGGCGCTTGACCGGATCGACCTCGAGGACCTGCACCTCCACTTCCTGCGAGGTGGAGACGATCTTGCCCGGATGCACGTTCTTCTTGGTCCACGACATTTCGGAGACGTGGATCAAGCCCTCAATGCCGGGCTCGAGTTCGACGAAGGCGCCGTAATCGGTGATGTTGGTGACGCGGCCCGTGAACTTGACGCTGACCGGATACTTGGCCTCGATGCCCTGCCACGGATCGTCGAGCAGCTGCTTCATGCCGAGCGAGATGCGGTGGGTCTCGTGGTTGATCTTGATGATCTTGACCTTCACCTGCTGGCCGATATTGAGCACTTCCGTGGGATGATTGACGCGCCGCCAAGCGATGTCGGTGACGTGCAGGAGCCCGTCGATGCCGCCCAGATCGACGAACGCGCCGTAATCGGTGATATTCTTCACCACGCCGTCGATGACCTGGCCCTCTTCGAGATTCTGCACCAGTTCCTGGCGCTGTTCGGCGCGGGTCTCTTCCAGCACGGTGCGGCGCGACACGACGATGTTGCCGCGGCGGCGATCCATCTTGAGGATCTGGAACGGCTGCTGGT
>JBOHIU010000173.1:0-8170 GCA_050725855.1 Xanthobacteraceae bacterium
TCGTCCGCGCCGATAGCGCCAAGTACCGGCAAATCATCAAGGCGGGCAACTTGAAGCCGGAGTGACCGGCTAGGACTCGGGAGGCGCTATGCTGCGCCGATGTCGTCGCAGATATGGAAGGGCCGAAGGGGTTCTTTCCTATGTCTGCTTTTTGGCCCTAAGCTGGCGTCAAGCGGTACTCCTTGACGTCCGCCAAGCGCCATCTTCCGCCCTGAGCGCCCGCAGCAAAATCCGCCTCGTGCAGATTTCCGCTGGTCATCGCTTGCCAGCGACTGTGCCGCACAGCAGCGGATCATTTTTTGGCACCACATTGACACCCTGCGCGCCCTCAGGGTCCGGTTGGTTAAGGGACGGTTAAAGTGTTGCGTTTATCGTATGTCCGACGCGCCTTTCCGGGTCGATACAATGGCTACCAATCAGCCGATGAAAGCGCCTTGTCGATACTGTCGAGGTGAAATGATCTATGTCACCACAATGCCGCATCCGAGATCCCCGGAGATGCGGCAGACGACTTTCGTTTGCTATTCCTGCAATCGCACCTTCAATTATGCGCTTTCGCCAGAAATGGCGGCAGCGTATGCGACTGAACCGGCTGAGGCGGTCGTTGCCGGTCATGATCAGGCCACCTCGGCCTGAACAAGCATTCCATGTTGCTTAAGCCCAAAACCGACATGAGCCGCGCCGCTGCGCAACGCTGTCTCGTGCGAGGAACCGCCAGAGCGGGGCCTCACTCCTGGCGATTGTCTGCTTCTTGACTACAGGGGCAAAGCACCGCCATGGCGACGTTGGTGCAAGCTGGCAGCCCCCTTAGCCGCCTATTGGCTCTTAGGATTTTCGAGCGCTTTTAGCTGCTGGGGCAATAGTGGCGGCCTAGGTCCAATTTACGATTCGAAGTGCTCCAGGCGGAATGTCATGGGCCAGCATAGCCACGATATCGTCATTGTGGTCTGTACCCGTTACAGCCCATCTAAGGGCACGCGCTAGGGCGGAATATGGGCTTACGCCTGCGCCCTTGATTGTTTCTTCTGGGGGCGCCTTCTCGGTCTTCAATTCCGCCGTAGAGGGCAACGATCCCATTGTGCCGACCAAGGCGGAGAAGCGGTAGGGAGTCGTCCCGCATTTCGTGCACTGCCAGTGAAACGGCTTGTAGCCCGAAGCGTCGCAAACCTCTGCATTGCCGCAACGTGTGCAGCGGACGCCTTCCGACCAGCGACGTGCGACCAAGTACCGAAGGCAGGCTTCTTCGTCGCCTTCTGGGAAGCGGGCCTCAAATTGGGCAACCGTCATCTGCGGGATCGGCTTTGGAGGGTTCGCCATGGCTTTCCCGTTTCGATGGAAGGACGTTGCATGGTTGACCGCCAAGAGGCAGATGATCGCATCACTCCTGGTGAAATGACGTCAGCCGGGGCGGCGGCTCGGAGAATCCAAGCTCCGCCCAACGTGCCGCGACTTTTTCGTAGATACCACGACGCAACAGCGTCGGTTGCGGAAACTGCTGCAAATAGCGGTGCGGCTTGCAGGCGTCGATGAGCGCCTTCGAGCCGTAAGGCCGGCGCTCCATCTCGAACTGGCTCGGGTCGAGGCCAGTCGACCAAGTCCTGCGAATAATGTCGATGTCGTCAGCCGGATGGCAGCGCGTCGACAGCGCCCACATCACCTCGTTCATGTCGGTCGGATCGACATCGTCGTCCACTGCGATGATCCATTTGGTGTAGTAGGCGGCGGCCGGGCATTGCGCCGTAAGCGCCAGCACCTGGGATGCGTGACCGGCATATTGCTGTTGTAGCGACACGACCACGATGCCCCAGCCCGCTGCGGCAGCCGGATGGGCATAAGCGCCGACCACACCCGGCACGCCGATACGCTCCAGGTCGTCGAGGATGCGTGCCGAGCGCATGATAGCGTAGTAGGCCCCGATTTCGCACGACGGGTATTTCGCCATCAGCGCCGCGGTCAAGATTGGCCCTTTGCGTAAGTGGAGCGCCGTGACTTCGATGACAGGCTGCGGCGAGCGCTCGCGACCGTAATAGCCGGTGAATTCGCCAAGCGGCCCTTCGGCCAACACATCGCCTTGGCCCACAGTACCCTCGATCACAAGCTCTGCCCGCGCCGGGATCGGCAAGCTGACCGTCTCGGCTTCGGTCAATTCGATGCCATGGCCCATCATGCCGCCGGCGACGTCAAGCTCCGACTCCTTTACGCCGAATACCTGTGCTGCCAGCATGAACAGCACGGGATCAATGCCGTATGCGACGACTACCTCACATGCCTTGCCCTGTCTCCACCACGCTTCGCGGTCCAGCAGGCCATGCTTGCCAGGCGAACAATAGAGGCCGACGCGGCGTGGGCCGTGCAGCATCTGTCGATAGCAACCGACGTTGATGCGACCGGTATCGGGGGAGACAGTGAGGGTGATATCGCCTGTACCGATATATCGTCCACCGTCTCCAGGCCAAAATTTCGGCGATGGAAAGCGCGTAAGATCGATATCGTCACCACGCAGGACAATCTCGTTGACGGGCGCCTTGCTCTTCGGCACGCGCAACGGAGCGATGCGCCGATTCATGATGACGCGAGTCTCGATGATCATTTCGGCGATCGACAGGTTCGGGTCGAGACCAACGGCGAGTGCATAGCGCTCCTTGCTCGCGCCCAGCATATTCGCCAGTACGCGCGATCCGGATGTGTCGCCCACAATGGTTTCGAAAAGAAGCGCCGGAGCTGTCTCGTTGCGCGTTGCCATATAGGTTATGGCGGCGAGTTCCTCGTCGGCATTAACGGCTTTGCCGATACGCTTGAGCGCGCCCTTCTGCTCGATTAGCGCCAGCCATTCGCGCAGGTCCCGCCGGTGGCCCGTCGGCTCATGTTTGATGAGCGGAGACGGAGGAGACGCGGGCTCGGCGATGCGGTTTTCCATGGTGATTTTTACCTGGCGGACGCTGCACTTTGCCGGAAGCTCTTCAAGAAGTGTGCAGCAGCGGCTTGGACATTTGCATGCAATCCGCCCTTATGCCCGTTAGTTCCGCCGCATTCCACAGGCAAGCGCCCCAACGCCAGGGCTATCCAGCGTTCGGCCCGCGACACAACAATGTCGGTTAAGTCCCCGAAAAGTGCCGATAGGCACGTTGCAATGTGGACTCGCACTCCTCCACACGCTGTCGCGCCGCCTCGGAACCCCAGCACATCAGAATTTCATGCAAATCCCGGATGGCGACATCGACAGCGGTAGCCAAGTCAATCTCGCCATCAACGCCATCGTCTATGCGATAATCGATGAGTCTCAATACGTCGGCGCTCACGCTTCACCCCCGAATCACTCCGCGGCAGCATGGAGGTCAGCGGTTAACGAGCCATGATGTGCGAGAGACCCAAGCGGCCCGCATTTGAGCAGAGGCTACAAATGGCAGTACGGCAAGAGCGCGTCGAGCTTTTTATCACGACGGAACTCCGCCGACGGACCAGCCGCCTTGAGCTACTTTGTGAGGATCGCGTTGGCACGTATGTGATCCCATTCCTCTGCCGATGGCGCAATGGCGATTGGCAAAGTCTTGAGACTGACAAATGCATCGAGGCCAGGGGTGCTTGGCTGGCGGGTGTCCAGCCGAGATCAACGCTCAACCTTGAGATTTTCGGCGGACGTTTTGCCCCTGTTCGAGACCTCCTCGTATTCGACGACCTGCCCTTCATTGAGACCGCTGAGGCCAGCTCGCTCCACCGCCGAAATGTGGACGAAAACGTCCTTGCCGCCAGCCTGCGGTGCAATGAATCCGTAGCCCTTTTGTGAATTGAACCACTTCACGGTACCTTTAGCCATTAATCTACCCCCGATAAATCAGCGTCTATCGATTCCCACCGAGACGCCTGCTCGTTGTTGACGAGCCATTATACACACGCAAGATGAGTGCGGAGAATAAATTGTTACTGACCGGGGAATTGACGACCGCTTCGGGTCAAAGCAGACATTGCGCCAATCGCTGCGAAGTCCGGCGTACTGCTGACAACGGATAGGGGCCCCCGGCGCACAATAATGCAAACTTCAGAACAGGGACACGAGGCAGCGGGCACTCGGCCGCCGGCGTTCTTTGACGATCCTACCCCTTCGCCATGCGCGCCATGCCCCAGCGGTAGATGGTGACGCGCTCGAGCGAGCCGAACACCAGCCGCTCGGCGGCAAAGCCGATCAGGCCGATCACCAGGATCGAGGCCATCATCACGTCGGCATTGAGAAACTGCTGGGCGTCGAAGATCACCCAGCCCAATCCCCAGGACGATGCTGCCAGCATTTCGGCGCCAATCACCGCGATCCATGAACGCAGAAACGACTGCCGCAGTCCGATGATGATGAACGGCGAGGCGCCGGGAACGATCACCTTCCAGAACAGCCTTCGCTCGTCGGCGCCCATGGCGCCGGCGGCCCGCAGCCAGATCGGGTTGACCGAACGCACGCCGGTCCAGGTGTTGAGCAGCATGGGGAACAGGGCGGCATAGAACACGATGATGATCGTTACCGTATTGCCGAGGCCGAACCAGAGAATGAACAAGGGTATCCAGGCGAGCGATGGGATCGGCATCAGCGCGCTGGCGAGCGGCAGCACGAACTGCTCGACCGGACGATAGCGGCCCATGAGCACGCCGATCGGCGTTCCGACCGCGATGGCTAATCCGAAGCCGAACAGCACGCGATAAAGCGTGGCGGCGGCGTGCAGGAACATGGTGCCGTCCACGAGCATCCCGAACAGCGTCTGCGCGATCGTTTCGATGGTCGGCATCAAGGCGGGCGCGAAATAGCCGCTGCGCGCCACCGCCTCGTAAAGCGCCGCCACGACCACGATGCTGGTCGCGCCGCGCCGGATCGATCGGATGCGGTCGGCGGTCATGACACCATCATCCCCCAGCGCACCAGCGTGTAAGTCTCGATCGGCTGAAACACGAGCTTCTCCAGGCCGACGCCGATCGCCGCGATCACCGCGATGCCGGCAAGCATGACATCGGTGTTGAGGAATTCCTGCGCGCCGAAGATCATCCAGCCCAAACCCCACGGCACGGCGGCGAGCATTTCGACGGCGACCAGAATGCGCCAGGCCTGCGCCAGTCCAAGCCGCAGCCCGATCATGATGTAGGGCAACGCGCCGGGCAGGATGACGTGGCGAAACAGCCGCCGATCGTCGGCGCCCATCGCGTGCGCCGAGCGCACCCAGATGTCCTTGACGGCTTTCACGCCGGTCCAGGAATTGTAGATGATCGGAAACGTGGAAACGAACGCGACCAGAAGCACGGTGGGGACGTTGCCGGGGCCGAACCACAACAGAAACAGCGGCGCGTAGGCAAGACCCGGAATCGGCGCACCGATGCTGACGAGCGGCACCAGGTAATCTTCGGCGCGGCGCGACCGCCCCATCGCGACGCCGATACTGACGCCGACGATGGCCGCGAGCATGAAGCCGACGACGAGGCGAACCAGCGTGTCGAAAGCATGATGCGGCAGCACTCCGGAAAGCGTCAGCCGCACGAAAGTGTCCGCAACGGTTTCCATCGATGGGAAGAATTGCGCGGGGAAAACCCCCAGATGCGCGACCACTTCCCACACCGTGCCGACCACAACGAATGGAAACGCATTGCGCAGCGCGCGGCCCAACACGCCCGCGTCCCCAGCGGCCGGTTTTACGGCGACGTCGGCAAGCTGCGCGACCTGTTGCATGACCACAAGCTACAAATCGGCCGGCGGGGCGGCAAGACAATAAGGAGCAAACGCGGCAAGAGGTTGCAGCCCCCGGCGTCTATGATAGGACACGCGCGCGGCAGGAGCCTGGCAAGGAGCTTTACGATGGCCACAAAGAACACACAGAAAATCGGCTGGATCGGCATGGGCCGCATGGGCCTCCCCATGGCGGAGCGGCTCATCAAGGCGGGCCACGATGTCTCGATCTGGAACCGTACGCGCGCCAAGGCGGAGCCGCTGGAAAAAATCGGCGGCAAGATCGTCGATCACCTTCACGAACTCAAGCACGTGGACGTGTTGTTCTCGATCCTCGACACCGGCAACAGCGTCCAGGCGGTGCTGTACGGCAAGGACGGGGTATGCAGCCAGGGCGGCAAGATGCCCCCGATCGTGGTCGACTGCTCGACCATCGCGGTCGAGGAATCGGTGGCGATTCGCGAAAAGCTGAAGCAGCTCGGCTCCGACTTCATCGCCGCGCCGGTGAGCGGCAATGCCAAGGTCATCAAGGCGGGAAAACTTTCCGCCGTCGTCTCCGGTCCGGAAGCGGCCTGCAAGGTCGCGACGCCGCTGATCGAGATTTTCGCGCCGCAGGGCGTTTCCTATGTCGGCGAAGGCGAACTCGCCCGCGTATGCAAGATCGCGCACAACGTCATGCTTGGCGTGGTGATCGAGAACCTGATCGAGATCACGCTCCTGACCAACAAGATGGGCGTGCCGCGCCACGCCTTTCTCGCCTTCCTCAACAACGGCGTCATGGGCTCGATGTTCACCCGCTACAAGTCGCCGGCCTTGGTCAATCTCGATTGGACCACGACGTTCACGCCGGAGCTCTTGAGGAAGGACCTCGATCTCGGTCTGGAACTGGCCCGCGAAATGAACGTGCCGATGCCAGTGACGGCAGCCACGCGCGAAGTGCTGCAGGGCCATTTCGGCGCCGCCACGCTGCAGAAGAATCCGGAAGAATATCTGCAGAAAGATTTTGCCGCATTGGCCGAGACCCTGGCGCTCGCCGCCGGCATGAAGCTTGCCGGCGAGAACAAGAACGTGCCAACCGGGCTTGAGACTTAAGCTTCCTTTCCCTCCAACGCTGGCGCGCGTTGGAAAGGCGCGATCCTAAAACAAACAAAGAGCGGGAACCGGGCAGCAAGCCGTGAGGCGCGCGGCGGAGCGGTACCGCTGGCCGCGCCCCGCGTCTCAATGCGTGTGATGGTACGTGTGCCGGTACGTGTGATGGTAGGTGTGATGATACGTGTGATGATACGTGTGATGATACGTGTGATGGTAATGGTGATAGTAGTGATGACGCGCCGGCTTTCGCTCGTGGCGGTATGTTTTTCGCCCGCTGTGGATCGCGTTCCGGCAGGTTTCGCTGAGCTGCGAGACCTTGTGCATCATGCAGGTCTTCACCTTCGCTGCGTCAGGGATGAATTCCGAGCACAGCCGCTCCGCATCGGGTGTGCAGGCTTGCCGTACGTCTTCGCTGACCTGAGCGTTGGCGATATTGATGCCGCCGACGATTAAACCGACCGGCAACGCCAGCCAGAGGGCGAAACGTAGAGAACGCATCTGGTGTTTCCTCGAATTTCGATTTGGTGACCCCAACCGTAGCGTCAATTGAAAGCGCCGTCGATTGTTCCAGCGGGAACTTGCGCTATTTGCCAACGGGACGGCCGGCGAGCCCGGCCGCGAGCGGCGACCGGCCATGCGATTAAGGTTATAAAAGGGCGGAAAGGCTGCCTCGGCAGCATTCCCTAATGGGCGCCCCATTTGAATTCGGGCGATTCGAAAGACTTTTTGCCGCCGGGGCGCTCCGGGCAGCGCGCGATTCCCTCCTCGACCAGATTACCGGTTGCGTTGTCGTAAGACATGTGGCGGCAGAACATTCCGTCCGGCATGGCAAAAACGAGGTCGCCGCTCGCGGTCGGGCTGGGCGTGCCGACGGCCCGCTTCAGCAGCGGCCCGATGGCTGCATGGCCGCCGAACATGATCGTAGCGGCGAGCAGGACGAAAAAAATCGAGGTGGTGATGATAAGTCCGAGCGAATTGGCGCGCGCTTCGTGCCGCCGCGACAACGACCGGCCATGCCCGAGCGCGTCCGCTCCGGCCCGTTCCCCTTCGACGCGCCAGTCGAACCTGCCCGCCCCGATGTCCCGTTCCCCGTTCATGCCGGCATAAGACACAACAAGGTTTGAGTGGACGCTAAAAAATTAATTTCGAATTGATTCGAAATTTGGCGAGGCGTCGGCGCGCGGCTAGTGGTCCGATTCTAACATTCGCATCCCCTTTCGGCGCTCTCTTATGCGAATGTTAGAATCAAAGGACCACTAGTGTTCTGACCCAATTATAGGATTCCCAGGCGGCCGCGGATCTGATTCAAGGTCGGCATGCGAAACCTGGATGCGTGCCTGTATGTCGGGCGCAGTGATCGGATGACACTGGAGCGGCTGATCG